>NZ_JBWKTM010000017.1:0-139806 GCF_059420325.1 Pseudomonas sp. GW821-FHT04C07 | reverse complement strand
TCTGTCGCCAATAGCCATGGAGCAAAAAGCGGCATAAACACCGTAATCGGTGTCCGGGATTACTTGACCAGTTCAGCCTTGCTCCTACAGGTCTGAGTCGGTCGCACGTTGCGTGATCGGAAAAAACTGTAGGAGCGAGGCTTGCCCGCGATGATGGCGGCCTGACAGCCGGCCTGTTTGTGGGGTGTACTCGCTTTCCCTACAGAAAGCGCTGTCGGCCGAGTCTGCGGGGGAGAATTTTCCGACGAGTTTTGGCGGTTGCGTTGGGTTTGGGGCAGCGCATAACCTTTGGCTGTCGCTGCGTATCAGCGATCAGGTGTGGAAACCTGGAACCTTTAGTAGCCGCATAGCCTCACCATCGTAAACGTTACCGATGTCTTCTTTCGTCTGCAAACTGCGTTACGGCGGCTGTGCGTGGGCAGATTTCGGTCTGGCCGGGTGCCTACTAACCGGTTTTCCACCCCGCGTACAGCTACCACCTATTTGCCGTGTGGAAACGGTAAATGATGGCTCCCATTTGCAAGTAGGAGCTTATGCATGGACAAGATCGTCCCAGACCCACCCTTCAATATAACCACGCCAATCCCGGATGTTCTGAGCGCCGAAGACCTGCTCAAGGCCCGAGCCGCTGCGGATCGGGCCCTTGATCATTACCTGGCGCCATCACTTGATAAATCCCCTGGCACGCGGTCGGTCAATATCTTCATCGTAGCCCCCGACCTCGACACCGAATTGCTGCTGGCCAGTGCCTCCGAGACTCTCGCAAGCGCCAATGCCATCGCCTGCGACCTGGCCTTCGATCTCGAAGACTCGCGACGCAGTGTGGTGTTGGGGATTTATCAGATGATCGAGTTGAGCAAGCTGTTGGTGGATAAGGCGCTGGATCAGGCCTACCGGGTCAATCCGTAGCGAGAGGGATGATCGTTCCCACGCTCTGCGTGGGAATGCAGCCCGTGACGCTCCGCGTCACAAGAGCAGACGCAGAGCGTCCAGTGAGGCATTCCCACGCAGAGCGTGGGAACGATTAAGGCATCAACACTTCAATCGAACCATCGGCCGTCATGCTGACCTGGCTGGTGCCGGGTTCGACTTCCGGGGTCACCGGCGCTGAATCCATGCTGGCGGCTTTCATCATCATCGGTGCGCGCATGTAGGGGCGCGGGTAACCGTTGCTGTTGAGGTTCAGGTTGACGATTTTGTAACCCTTGCCGCCCAGTGCCTCGGTGGCCAGTTGTGCGCGGGCCTTGAAGGCGCCGACAGCCTCTTTGAGCAAGGCGTCTTCGCTGGCCTTGCGGGTCGGGTTGGCAATGGCGAAATCCATGCCGCCCATTTTCAGGTCCGTCAGCAGTTCGCCGGTCAGCCTGGACAGCGCGGCGAAGTCCGGGCTTTCCAGGCGCAGTTCGGCACGTTCGCGCCAGCCGGTGATTTTCTGGCCTTTGGTGTCGTAGATCGGGTAACTGTTGCGGCTGCCCTGACGCAAGGTGATGTCCTTGACCTGACGAGCCTGGCCCAGCGCCTTGTTGATGGTGGTGCTGATGTCGGCGGCGAGTTTGGCCGGGTCGGTATTCTGCTGTTCGCTGTAGAGGGTCACGATCATCAGGTCGCGGGCGACTTCCTGGCTGACTTCGGCGCGCAGGGAAATCTGGTTGTAATGAAGCTCATCGGCGGCCAGGGCCGGCAGGCTGGCGAGGGCGCCAGTGCTTAGGGCAAGTAGGGCAGCGCTGCGGCTGAATGTATGCATGGAAACTCCTTGAGTGCAATCCGCAGGGGCTATGGTCCGAGCCTGCGTGAAACCATCAGACTGTAGCTTCTATTCTCCGGTTCACCTGGTTACAACTTCTATACATCTAAGGCTGATGACGACCGCTTCGCGGTCGATCGCAGGCAAGCCTCGCTCCTACATATTGCGCGGTCCCTGCAGGAGCGAGGCTTGCCTGCGAGGCGCCCTGACAGCCGCCGAAGATCCCGACTGGACTGTGGCCGTTTGCCGCAGTTTGCCTGTGGGAGGCGCGGCTTGGTTATACTCATCGCGATCCGCCTGGAGCGCTCATCAGGAGAGCTCATGCTCGCCCCCGTTCAATTGCTTTCCGCCACTCGCCAGAACCTTTGGCGTCTGACTTTTATCCGCACGCTGGTACTGGCCGCCCAAGCCGGTTCGGTGGGGCTCGCCTACTGGTTCGATTTGCTGCCGTTGCCCTGGCTGCAATTGGCGGTGACCCTCGGTTTTTCCATGGTGCTGTGCGCTTTCACCGCCATTCGCCTGCGCACATCGTGGCCGGTGACTGAGCTGGAATACGCCCTTCAACTGGCCTGCGACCTGTTTATCCACAGTGCCTTGCTGTACTTCTCTGGCGGCTCGACCAACCCTTTCGTTTCCTATTACCTGGTGCCGCTGACCATCGCCGCAGTGACCTTGCCTTGGCGTTATTCGGTGGTTCTCTCCGGCATCGCCTTGGCGATGTACACCTTGCTGCTGGCGCAGTTCTACCCGTTGGATACCTTCCCGATCGCCCGGGAGAAGATGCAGATCTACGGCATGTGGTTGAGCTTTGCCCTGGCAGCGGCGGTGATTACGTTCTTCGCGGCGAGGATGGCCGAGGAACTGCGTCGTCAGGAAGAGTTGCGGGCGATCCGCCGCGAAGAAGGCCTGCGCGATCAACAACTGCTGGCCGTGGCCACGCAAGCCGCCGGTGCCGCCCATGAATTGGGCACGCCGCTGGCGACCATGAGCGTGCTGCTCAAGGAAATGCGTCAGGACCACCACGACCCGTTGCTGCAGGATGATTTGAGCGTGCTCCAGGACCAGGTAAAGCTGTGCAAAGAGACCTTGCAGCAATTGGTCCGCGCCGCTGAAGCCAATCGCCGTTTGGCGGTGGACATGCAAGACGTCACCGACTGGCTCGACGAAGCGCTGAACCGCTGGCACCTGATGCGTCCGGAGGCCAGTTACCGCCTCCAGCGTCTGGGCCAGGGCCCGGTGCCGCGATTGGCGCCGCCGCCGGACCTGACCCAGGCGTTGCTCAATCTGCTGAACAATGCCGCCGATGCCTGCCCCGAAGGCCTGGAAGTGCATCTGGATTGGGACGCCGAAAACCTCACCATCAGTATTCGCGACCACGGCGCCGGTGTGCCGCTGGCGATTGCCGAGCAAATCGGCAAGCCATTTTTTACCACCAAGGGCAAAGGTTTCGGCCTGGGCCTGTTTTTGAGCAAGGCCAGCGTGACACGCGCCGGCGGCTCAGTGAAACTCTATAGTCATGAGGAAGGCGGTACGCTCACCGAGCTGCGCCTGCCCCGTGTCGCCCGAGGAGACGAACATGAGTGACGAGATCCAAGTCGAAGGCGAAGAACTGCCGCATTTATTGCTGGTAGACGATGACGCTACCTTCACCCGCGTCATGGCGCGCGCCATGAACCGCCGCGGTTTTCGCGTGAGCACCGCAGGTTCTGCCGAAGAGGGGCTGACCATCGCCCAGCAGGACATTCCGGACTACGCCGCACTGGATCTGAAAATGGACGGCGACTCGGGATTGGTGCTGCTGCCCAAGCTGCTCGAGCTCGACCCGGAAATGCGCGTGTTGATCCTGACGGGCTATTCGAGCATCGCCACGGCGGTCGAGGCCATCAAGCGCGGCGCCTGCAATTATCTGTGCAAACCGGCGGATGCCGATGACGTGCTGGCAGCTCTGCTTTCCGAGCATGCCGACCTCGACACCCTGGTGCCGGAAAACCCGATGTCGGTGGACCGTCTGCAATGGGAGCACATCCAGCGCGTGCTGACCGAGCACGAAGGCAACATCTCCGCCACTGCCCGCGCCCTGGGCATGCACCGTCGTACCCTGCAGCGCAAACTGCAGAAACGTCCCGTTCGCCGCTGAACGGGCGCTGAACGAATATCTCCAGACTCGCGATAACCCGGGCTGATCATCTATGATCGGCTCGACGCGTGTTCTTTTCCCTATAGAGCCTGAACAATGAATCAGAACGCTGAATATTCTGCGGTCAACGACGCTGTGAGTGGGCAATTCCTGCGGCGGGTCTGGCGCATGACTACGCCGTACTGGCGCAGTGAGGAGAAGGGTAAGGCATGGACGCTGTTAATAGCCGTGATCGCGCTGTCATTGTTCAGCGTGGCGATCTCGGTGTGGATCAACAGTTGGTACAAAGACTTCTATAACGCGCTGCAAAAGAAGGACGATGCGGCGTTCTGGCAGTTGATTCTGTATTTCTGCGGGATTGCCGCAGTGGCGATCCTCGGGGCGGTGTATCGGTTGTACCTGACGCAGATGCTGACCATCCGCTGGCGGGCCTGGCTGACCGAGCATCATTTTGCCCGCTGGCTTGGAAGCAAGAACTACTACCAGTTGGAGCAGGGCGGTTATACCGATAACCCGGACCAACGGATTTCCGAAGACCTCAACAGCTTCACCTCCAACACCTTGAGCCTTGGGTTGGGGTTGATCCGCACCGTGGTCAGTCTGGTCTCGTTCTCGATCATTCTCTGGGGCGTGTCGGGTAGTATCGAAGTCTTCGGCTACACCATTCCCGGTTACATGTTCTGGTGCGCGCTGGTGTATGCGGTAGTCGGCAGTTGGCTGACTCATTTGATCGGCCGGCGCCTGATCAGCTTGAACAACCAGCAACAACGCTTTGAAGCTGACCTGCGTTTTTCCCTGGTCCGGGTCCGTGAAAATGCCGAGAGCATTGCGCTGTATAACGGCGAACCCAACGAGAACAAACGGCTGAGTACCCGCTTTGGCATGGTCTGGCAGAACTTCTGGGAGATCATGAGGGTGTCAAAACGCCTGACATTCTTCACAGCCGGTTATGGTCAGATTGCTATTATCTTCCCGTTCATTGTCGCGGCACCGCGTTACTTTACCGGCAAGATCGAGCTCGGCGAGCTGATGCAAATCAACTCGGCGTTCGGCAACGTTCAGGAGAACTTCAGCTGGTTCATCACCGCGTACTCCGAGCTCGCAGCGTGGCGCGCTACCTGTGACCGGTTGCTGAGCTTTCACCAGGCCATGAGCGAAAACGAAGAGCGGCCGCCGGCGATCGATGTGCAAAGCCAGGGCGATGAGCTGAAAGTGCACAACCTGGGGCTGGACCTGGCCGACGGCCGTCATTTGCTGGCCGGCGCCAACATGAGTGTTGCGGCGGGTGAGCGACTGATGCTCAGCGGCCGTTCCGGTAGCGGCAAAAGTACCTTGCTGCGGGCCATGGGTCACCTCTGGCCCAGCGGCCACGGCAATATCCGCTTGCCGGCCCAGCGCTATCTATTCCTGCCGCAAAAGCCTTATTTGCCGATTGGAAGCCTGCGCGACGCCCTGAGTTATCCACAGCCGGGTGACGTTTATCCTCACGAGCGTTATGTGCAAGTGCTGGAAACCTGCCGTTTACCGCACCTGATCCCGCGTCTGGATGAGAGCAATCACTGGCAGCGCATGTTGTCGCCGGGCGAACAGCAACGCTTGGCCTTTGCCCGCGCGCTGCTCTATGCCCCGCATTGGCTGTACATGGATGAAGCCACCTCGGCGATGGACGAAGAAGACGAAGCGGCGCTTTATCAAGCCTTGATTCATCAGTTGCCGGGCTTGAGTATCGTCAGCGTCGGGCATCGCAGCAGTCTCAAGCGTTTCCACCCACGGCATGTGCGCATCGAGGGTGGTCACTTGGTCGAGCAAGCGGTGACGGCGTAGTCAACAGTGATCGTACAACCCGGTTGAGCTATGATACGGGTTCAGCCGTTTGCCGAGAAAGATGTTCACCATGGAAAACCAGATCGAGGCGCCACGCCTTCCGCGCAAACGTCGCAGCCTTGCGCAAGAGTTGGTGACGGTGTTGTCCGAGCAGATCCGCGACGGTCAGCTGCAGCGCGGTGACAAGCTGCCCACCGAGTCGGCGATCATGGAGGCTCATGGCGTCAGCCGCACCGTGGTGCGCGAAGCGATTTCGCGCTTGCAGGCCGCAGGGCAGGTCGAGACTCGCCACGGTATCGGCACCTTTGTGCTGGACACACCGAGCCCGAGCGGTTTTCGTATCGATCCGGCGACCGTGGTGACCTTGCGTGATGTGTTGGCGATTCTTGAGCTGCGTATCAGTCTGGAAGTGGAGTCTGCCGGCCTCGCGGCGCAACGTCGTAGCGCCGAGCAGTTAGCGGCGATGCGCGCAGCACTGGATGCGCTGAACGAAAGTGCCGCCCGTGCCGGTGATGCGGTAGCGTCGGATTTCCAGTTTCATCTGCAGATCGCACTGGCCACCGGCAACCGTTACTTCACTGACATCATGACCCACCTGGGCACCAGCATCATTCCTCGCACCCGGCTCAACTCCGCGCGTCTGGCCCATGATGACCAGCAGCACTACATGAGCCGTTTGAGTCGTGAACACGAAGAAATTTATGAAGCGATTGCTCGCCAGGACTCGGACGCAGCCCGTGCGGCCATGCGTTTGCACCTGACCAATAGCCGCGAACGTCTGCGCCACGCCCATGAAGAGGCGCAGGCGCAGCGGGGGTAGATGGGGGAGTACAATTTCTGGTTTGAACAATGACCTGTGGCGAGTGGGCAAGCCCTAATGCCGTTCAGTTAAGCGAGCGCAGCTTTTTGTAGGAGCCGAGCTTGCTCGCGATGGACGTTAACGATAACGCGTATTTTCTGAATAAACGTGCCGCCCTTGAGTCCATCGCGAGCAAGCTCGCTCCTACAATAGGGACCTATATTTCCTTAACTGAACGGCATTAGGGCAAGCCTACTCGCCACAGGTGCAGTGCAAGGCTTGAAACTCAGCCGGTCTTTAGAATCGAACGATCCACTCTCATCGCCAGTTGCCCTCCAACTGGCTTGGCCTTGAACCCCCCCTTGTCATTCTATGTCGCCCTTGGCAATCGGCACGCCATTGGAAAGCAGTTCCTGCCCAGATCTCAGCATCGACGATGAATTGCAGTTGACGATTATAATTTAAGTTGTACGATGACGTACGACATCAGCCAAGACTGACGTACCTCTTCATCACAACGTGCTTCCCAGGGTGTTCGAATAATGAATCCACAAGAACTGAAGTCCATCCTCTCTTCCGGTCTGCTGTCTTTTCCGGTGACCGATTTCAATGCCCAGGGCGACTTCCATCGCGCTGGCTACATCAAGCGTCTCGAGTGGCTGGCCCCGTATGGCGCCTCGGCCTTGTTCGCGGCGGGTGGCACCGGTGAGTTCTTCTCCCTGGCGGCCAGCGAGTATTCGCAAGTCATCAAGACGGCCGTCGACACCTGCGCCGCCAGTGTGCCGATCCTTGCCGGTGTCGGCGGCTCTACCCGCCAGGCCATCGAATACGCTCAAGAAGCCGAGCGCCTGGGCGCCAAAGGTTTGTTGCTGTTGCCGCATTACCTGACTGAAGCCAGCCAGGACGGCGTCGCCGCCCACGTTGAGGCGGTGTGCAAATCGGTAAAAATCGGCGTGATTGTCTATAACCGCAATGTCTGCCGTCTGACCGCGCCGTTGCTGGAACGTCTGGCTGAACGCTGCCCGAATCTGATCGGCTACAAGGATGGCGTGGGTGATATCGAGTTGATGGTGTCGATCCGTCGTCGCCTCGGTGATCGCTTCAGCTACCTTGGTGGCTTACCGACCGCAGAGGTCTACGCCGCGGCTTACAAGGCGTTGGGCGTACCGGTTTACTCCTCGGCGGTGTTCAACTTCATTCCGAAAACCGCGATGGATTTCTATCACGCCATCGCCCGTGAAGATCACGCCACCGTCGGCAAAATCATCGATGACTTCTTCCTGCCGTACCTGGATATCCGCAACCGCAAGGCCGGGTACGCGGTGAGCATCGTCAAGGCCGGAGCAAAAATTGCCGGCTATGACGCAGGCCCTGTGCGCACTCCGCTGACTGATCTGCTGCCAGAAGAATACGAAGCACTGGCTGCGCTGATCGACAAGCAAGGTCCGCAGTAAGAATTTTCCTGGGCCGCCGAGCAATCAGCGGCCATCGTGCAAGGAGATTGCTCGTGTCAGATACAAAACGATTCGATAACTACATCGGCGGCCAATGGGTCGCTGGTACCGACTACTCGACCAATATCAATCCATCCGAGTTGTCCGATGTCATTGGCGAATACGCCAAGGCCGACCTGGCTCAGGTACACGCCGCCATCGACGCTGCCCGTGCCGCGTTCCCGGCCTGGTCGACGTCCGGTATTCAGGCGCGCAGTGATGCGCTGGATAAAGTCGGCAGCGAGATCCTCGCCCGTCGCGAAGAACTCGGCACGCTGCTCGCTCGGGAAGAGGGCAAAACGTTGCCCGAGGCTATTGGCGAAGTGTCCCGCGCCGGCAACATCTTCAAGTTCTTCGCCGGTGAATGCCTGCGCTTGTCGGGCGATTACCTGCCGTCGGTGCGTCCGGGCGTCAACGTTGAAGTCACCCGCGAAGCCCTGGGTGTGGTCGGTCTGATCACGCCGTGGAACTTCCCGATTGCCATTCCAGCCTGGAAGATCGCCCCGGCGTTGGCCTACGGTAATTGCGTGGTGCTCAAACCGGCCGACCTGGTGCCGGGTTGCGCTTGGGCGTTGGCGGAAATCATCTCCCGCGCAGGCTTCCCCGCTGGCGTGTTCAACCTGGTGATGGGCAGCGGCCGAGTGATCGGTGACGCTATGGTCAACAGCCCGAAAGTCGACGGCATCAGCTTCACTGGCTCGGTCGGCGTGGGTCGGCAGATCGCGGTCAGCTGTGTATCGCGCCAGGCTAAAGTGCAACTGGAAATGGGCGGCAAGAACCCGCAGATCATTCTCGACGATGCCGACCTCAAGCAAGCGGTCGAGCTGGCGGTACAGAGCGCGTTCTACTCCACCGGGCAGCGTTGCACCGCCTCGAGCCGTTTTATCGTCACCGCAGGGATTCACGATACATTCGTCGAAGCCATGGCCGAGCGTATGCGCTCGATCAAGGTCGGCCATGCGTTGAAGTCCGGAACCGATATCGGTCCGGTGGTCTCTCAAGCGCAGCTTGAACAGGATCTGAAGTACATCGACATCGGCCAGTCCGAAGGTGCGCGACTGGTCAGTGGCGGTGGCCTGGTGACCTGCGATACCGAAGGCTACTTCCTCGCACCGACGCTGTTTGCCGACAGCTCGGCCCAGATGCGCATCAGCCGTGAAGAGATCTTCGGACCGGTGGCCAATATCGTTCGTGTAGCGGATTACGAGGCAGCGCTGGCCATGGCCAACGACACCGAATTCGGTCTGTCGGCGGGCATCGCCACTACCTCGCTGAAGTACGCCAACCACTTCAAGCGCCACTCCCAGGCCGGGATGGTGATGGTCAATTTGCCGACCGCCGGCGTTGATTACCATGTGCCGTTTGGTGGTCGAAAAGGTTCATCCTATGGTTCTCGCGAGCAAGGTCGCTATGCGCAGGAGTTCTACACCGTTGTAAAAACCAGCTACGTCGGTTCGTAACACGCACCACCCTGTAGGAGCAGCCGGTCGACGCTCGATTGCTCGCGATGCACTCGAAATTACCGCGGTATTCCTGATGCCCCGCGTTATCGTTGACGACCATCGCGAGCAAGCTCGCTCCTACAGAAATCAAAAATCATTACCCGCAAAAAAAATAATTAGTGGGAGTACATCTACATGCAAGCGACCAAGCCGACGCATGTCCGCTATTTGATTTTGCTCATGCTGTTTCTGGTGACCACAATCAACTACGCCGACCGCGCAACCATCGCCATCGCAGGCTCCAGTCTGCAAAAAGACCTTGGCATCGACGCCGTCACCCTCGGCTATATCTTCTCCGCATTTGGCTGGGCCTACGTGGCCGGGCAAATCCCCGGCGGCTGGCTGCTCGACCGTTTCGGTTCGAAAAAAGTCTATGCCCTAAGCATTTTCACCTGGTCGCTGTTCACCGTGCTGCAAGGCTATGTGGGTGAGATCGGTGTATCCACCGCCATCGTCGCATTGTTCATGCTGCGCTTTCTGGTGGGCCTGGCCGAAGCGCCATCCTTCCCCGGTAATGCGCGCATCGTTGCGGCCTGGTTTCCGACTGCAGAGCGCGGAACGGCGTCGGCGATCTTCAACTCGGCGCAATACTTTGCCACGGTGATCTTCGCCCCGCTGATGGGCTGGATCGTCTACCGCTTCGGCTGGCAGCATGTGTTCGTGGTAATGGGCGCAATCGGCATTGTGTTCTCGCTGGTCTGGCTGAAAATTATCCACAGCCCGCGCCAGCATCCGATGATCAACGACGCCGAGTTCAAACACATCGCCGATAACGGCGGCCTGGTCGACATGGATCAGGACAAAGGCAAGGGCAAGCGCACCGACGGTCCGAAATGGGACTACGTACGTCAGTTGCTGAGCAACCGGATGATGCTCGGCGTGTACCTGGGCCAATACTGCATCAACGGTATCACCTACTTCTTCCTGACCTGGTTCCCGGTGTACCTGGTTCAGGAGCGCGGCATGACCATTTTGAAGGCGGGTTTCATCGCTTCTTTGCCGGCCATCTGCGGTTTTATCGGCGGCGTATTGGGCGGGATTATTTCCGACTACCTACTGCGCAAAGGTCATTCCCTGACCTTCGCCCGCAAGGCACCGATTATTGGCGGTTTGCTGTTATCCACCAGCATCGTGGCCTGCAACTACGTCGATATCGAGTGGATGGTGGTGGGTTTCATGGCCCTGGCGTTCTTCGGTAAAGGTGTTGGCGCGCTCGGTTGGGCGGTGGTGTCCGATACCTCGCCGAAACAGATCGCCGGCCTCAGTGGTGGCCTGTTCAACATGTTCGGCAACATCGCTTCGATTACCACGCCGATCGTGATCGGCTACATCATCAGCTCTACCGGTTCATTCAAATGGGCGCTGGTGTTTGTCGGTTGCAATGCGCTGGTGGCGGTCTTCAGTTATCTGGTGATCGTCGGCCCGATCAAACGCGTGGTGCTCAAGGAGCCGCCGAGTGCCGGCCCGGAACTTAATAAATTTTCTCAAGCTCATTCCTGAGGAGCGGCGTCATGCAGTTGATTGAACATTCCGACTCGCCGCGCTACATCCGTCTGCACGAGCTGGATAATGTAGTGATCGTGGTCAACGACCAGGGTGTGCCGGCCGGTACCGAGTTCCCGGACGGCCTGGTGACTGTGGATTTCGTCCCGCAAAGCCACAAGGTGACGCTGGAAGATATTCCCGAAGGCGGCCAGGTGATTCGTTACGGTCAGACCATCGGTTACGCCTTGCAGCCGATCCCGCGTGGCAGCTGGGTCAAGGAAGATCAACTGCGCATGCCCACCGCGCCGCCGCTGGACAGTTTGCCGCTGTCCACCGAGGTACCGGCTGCACAAGCACCACTGCAAGGCTTCACGTTCGAGGGGTATCGCAATGCCGACGGCACTGTTGGCACGCGCAATATTCTGGGTATCACCACCACCGTGCAGTGTGTGACCGGTGTGCTGAATCATGCGGTCAAGCGTATACGCGACGAGCTGCTGCCCAAGTACCCGCATGTCGATGATGTGGTGGCGCTGACCCACAGCTATGGCTGCGGTGTGGCGATTACCGCCACCGATGCCTACATCCCGATCCGCACCGTGCGCAATCTGGCGCGCAACCCGAATCTGGGCGGCGAAGCGCTGGTCATCAGTCTGGGTTGCGAGAAGTTGCAGGCCGGCCAGGTGATGCATGAGAACGACAGCTCGGTGGACCTCAGTGAGCCGTGGTTGTATCGCTTGCAGGACTCCAGCCACGGTTTCACCGAGATGATCGAACAGATCATGGCGCTGGCCGAAACCCGTTTGAAGAAACTCGACCAGCGCCGTCGCGAAACCGTGCCGGCGTCCGAATTGATTCTCGGCATGCAGTGCGGCGGCAGTGATGCGTTTTCCGGGATCACCGCCAACCCGGCGCTCGGTTATGCCTCGGACTTGCTGTTAAGAGCAGGTGCGACGGTGATGTTTTCCGAAGTGACCGAAGTGCGCGATGCCATCTACTTGCTGACCTCGCGCGCCGAAACCGAGGAGGTGGCGCAGGAGTTGGTGCGCGAGATGGACTGGTACGACCGTTACCTGGCCAAGGGTGAAGCGGATCGCAGCGCCAATACCACGCCGGGCAACAAGAAGGGCGGGTTGTCGAATATCGTCGAGAAGTCGTTGGGCTCCATCGTCAAATCCGGCAGCAGCGCGATTAACGGCGTGCTTGGTCCGGGCGAACGCTTCAAGCGTAAAGGCCTGATCTTCTGCGCGACGCCGGCGAGTGATTTTGTCTGTGGCACCCTGCAACTGGCGGCCGGGATGAACCTGCATGTGTTCACTACCGGGCGGGGTACGCCTTATGGCCTGGCTATGGCACCGGTGGTGAAGGTCTCGACCCGTACCGAACTGGCCCAGCGCTGGCCGGACCTGATCGACATCGATGCCGGGCGCATTGCCACCGGCCGCGCCAGCATCGAAGAGCTGGGGTGGGAGCTGTTCCACTTCTACCTGGACGTCGCCAGCGGCAAGAAACAGACCTGGGCCGAGAAGCACAAATTGCACAACGACATCACGCTGTTCAATCCGGCGCCGATTACCTGACCTTATGATTATTCCCACGCTCGCGCGTGGGAACGATCCTGGATTGCGATGCGGCTTATCTGTCGCTGCTGGCTTATCATTAGCCCCCTAATGACAGGCACAAGGTTCACCAGGCATGCTGGCAATCTTTCTCGAAACACTGAATATCACCGCGCCAGTGTTTGCCATGTTGTTTTTGGGTGTGTTGCTCAAACGCATCGGCTGGATCGACGACAACTTTATCCACACCGCGTCGGCACTGGTGTTCAACGTCACCATGCCGGCGTTGTTGTTTCTCGGCATCCTGCATGCCGATCTGCATTCGGCGTTGCAGCCATCATTGCTGATCTATTTCGCCATCGCCACGTTGGTCGGTTTTGCCATTGCCTGGGGTTGGGCGATCTGGCGCTGCCCGCAGGAAGACCGTGGGATCTACGCCCAGGGCGCGTTTCGTGGCAACAACGGTGTTATTGGTCTGGCCTTGGCAGCGAGTATGTATGGCAGCTACGGGATTTCTCTCGGGGCGATTCTCGCGGGGCTGGTGATTGTGTTCTACAACACCCTCTCGACCATTGTGCTGGCGGTCTACAGTCCGGTCATCAAGTCTGATCCATGGAGCGTCTGCAAAAGCGTGTTCAGCAACCCGCTGATCATCAGCGTGTTTTCCGCGGCGCCGTTCGCCTATTTCCGGATAGGCCTGCCCAACTGGCTGGAAACCTCCGGCGGGTATCTGGCGCAGACGACTTTGCCACTGGCACTGATTTGCATCGGTGGCACGCTGTCGCTGGCGGCGTTGCGCAAAAGTGGTGAGCTGGCGTTGAGCGCAAGCCTGGTGAAGATGATTGGTTTGCCGGTGCTGGCTACATCTGGGGCCTGGCTCTGCGGCTTTCGCGGGGCGGAGTTGGGGATTCTGTTTCTGTACTTCGGCAGCCCGACTGCCGCCGCCAGTTTCGTCATGGCCCGACAGGCCAACGGCAATCACGAATTGGCGGCCGCCATCATCGTGATCACCACGTTGATGGCGGCAGTGACCACCAATATCGGGATATTTCTGTTGCAGTGGGGTGGGTGGATCTAGGCCTTGGATCTTCATAGCTCTTTAGATCCAATCGCGGGCAAGTCGGATCTGCCACCGAAAATCCCGGCTAATTACTCGGCCTGCTGATACTCATCAATCACTTCCTGCGCCGCACGAAACGCATCGATTGCGGCCGGCACACCGGCATACACCGCACAGTGCAGCAGCGCTTCGCGAATTTCTTCTACGGTGCAGCCGTTGTTCAGTGCGCCGCGTACGTGGCCTTTGAGTTCCTGCGGGCATTTGAGCGCGGTGAGGGCGGCGAGGGTAATCAGGCTGCGGGTTTTCAGCGGTAAACCTTCGCGGTTCCAGACACTGCCCCAGGCATGTTCATTGACGAAGTCCTGCAACGGTTGGGTGAACTCGGTGGCATTGCCCAGCGCGCGGTCGACGAAGGCGTCGCCCATCACCTGGCGACGTATTTCGACACCTGCTGCTTTTGAAGGCGTAGGCTTGTTGTCGGTCATAGCGATTCCCTCTTGTGTTGGCGGCGCCTGGCGCTCAGTGACGTGAACAGCAGAAATGCCACCAGCGCCGGCAGGACGAAAAACAGCATCAAGTGTTCCAGCTTGCCGGCCAGCGGCATGCCAGTGGTGAACGACACCACGTGTAGTCCGTAAGCCAGATACAAGCTCAGAAACAGCACACCCTCGGCGCGGGTAATCCGGTAGCCCGAATAGAACACCGGCAAGCACAGCACGGCGACCCCGAGCATTACCGGCAGGTCGAAATCCAGCGCATTGGGCGACACAGATAAAGGTGTTGGCGCCACCAGCGCGGTGACGCCCAACACCCCCAGCAGGTTGAACAGGTTGCTGCCGATCACATTGCCCACGGCGATATCGCGTTGACCGCGTAAGGCGGCGATCAGTGAGGTGGCAAGCTCCGGCAGCGAGGTGCTGACTGCAATGATGGTCAGCCCGATGATTCGCTCCGATAACCCAAGCTCGGTAGCGACCTTGACTGCCGCATCGAGCAGCAGATGGCCGGCGTACGCCAGCAGGGCCAACCCGCCCAGCATCATCACCAGGCTGCTGAACCAGGGGGCGCGAATCCTGGACGTTCCATTGTCGTGGTTGTGTTGAGGGCGAGCAGCACGCCGCGACTGGCGCAGCAACAGCCCGAGATACAGAACCAGTGCCATCAGCAGCACCGCCCCATCCAGTGGTGTCAGCTCTTCGTTGTGGGCCAGTACGAATACCAGCAGGCTGGCGCCGATCATCAACGGAATGTCCAGCCGCACCAGTTGCCGGGAAACCCGCAGTGGAATGATCAGTGCCGAGAGGCCAAGGGTGACCAGGACGTTGAAGATGTTGCTGCCGATAACGCTGCCGACGGCGATGTCGGTGTTTTCCGATAAGGTTGCTTGCAGGCTCACGGCCATCTGTGGGGCACTGCTGCCGAAGGCGACGATGGTCAGGCCGATGATCAGTGGGCGGACTTTCAGCCGGGTCGCCAGGCGTACGGCGGCGCGGACCAGCAGTTCGGCGCCGGCGATCAACAGTACCAGACCACAGAGCAACTGGATCACTTTGAGCAGCGGTAAATCGGCTAATCCGAATATGGTCAGGGCTCCGCGGCTCAGTTGTTCAAGGCTTGCACGCGAACCCGCGTGGTGCCACTGCGCAGCATCCCCAATTGTGCGGCAGCATCACGTGACAAGTCGATCAAACGGCCGCGCACATGCGGCCCGCGGTCGTTGATGCGTACCACCACGGTCTTGTCGTTGTTCAGATTGGTGACTTTCACTCGTGTGCCGAACGGCAGTTGGCGATGAGCGGCGGTCAGGGCGTGCTGGTTGAAGGGTTCGCCACTGGCGGTACGTTTGCCATGATGCTTGGCACCGTAATAGGACGCGCCGCCCGTTTCGTCATAACCGCGTGGATCGATGTCATGGCTGGCACAACCGGCCAGCAGAGAGAGCAGGGCGCAAGCGCTAAACAGACGCTTCATAGGGGACTCCCGAAGTTGATCGTTCGCCGATCGTTCCCACGCTTCTGCGTGGGAATGCCTCACTGGACGCTCCGCGTCCGCTGTTGTGACGCAGAGCGTCACGGGCTGCATTCCCACGCAGAGCGTGGGAACGATCACTGTGGTCAGCCTTCGAGCTTGCTTTTCAGCAGTTCGTTGACTTGTTGCGGGTTGGCCTTGCCTTTCGATGCTTTCATCGCCTGACCGACGAAGAAGCCGAACATCTTGCCGCGTTTGGCTTCATCAGCCGCGCGGTATTGTTCGACCTGTTCGGCGTTGGCCGCGAGCATCTCGTCGAGCACTTTGGAGATTTCGCCGGTGTCGGTTACTTGCTTCAGACCACGCTTGTCGATGATCTCGTCAGCGCTGCCTTCGCCGTTGGCCATGCCTTCAAAGACCATCTTGGCGATCTTGCCGGAGATGGTGTTGTCCTTGATGCGCAGCAACATACCACCCAACTGCTCGGCTGAAACCGGCGCTTCGTCGATTTCCAGACCTTGTTTGTTCAACAGGCTGCCCAGCTCGACCATGACCCAGTTGGCCGCCAGCTTGGCGTCGCCGCCGATGCTCACGACTTTCTCGAAGTAATCCGCTTGCTCACGGCTCGAAGCCAGCACGCTGGCGTCGTAGACCGACAGCCCGAACTGCTCCTGGAAGCGCTCGCGTTTCTGCGGTGGCAATTCCGGCAAGGTGGCGCGGATGTCGGTGAGGAACGAGTCCTCGATGACCACCGGCAACAGGTCCGGATCGGGGAAGTAACGGTAGTCGTTGGCTTCCTCTTTGCTGCGCATGGCGCGGGTTTCGTCTTTGTTCGGATCGTACAGGCGGGTCTGCTGAATGACCTTGCCGCCATCTTCGATCAACTCGATCTGGCGACGCACTTCGGTGTTGATCGCCTTCTCGATGAAGCGGAACGAGTTGACGTTCTTGATCTCGCAGCGCGTGCCGAATTCAACCTGGCCTTTGGGGCGGACCGACACGTTGCAGTCGCAACGCAGCGAGCCTTCGGCCATGTTGCCGTCGCAGATGCCCAGGTAACGCACCAGTGCGTGGATTGCCTTGACGTAAGCCACGGCTTCCTTGGCGCTACGCATGTCCGGCTCGGAGACGATCTCCAGCAGCGGCGTGCCAGCGCGGTTCAGGTCGATGCCGGTGGCGCCGCTGAACTCTTCATGCAGGCTCTTGCCGGCGTCTTCTTCCAAATGCGCGCGGGTGATGCCGACGCGTTTGACCGTGCCGTCTTCCAGCGGGATGTCCAAATGGCCTTTGCCGACGATCGGCAACTCCATCTGGCTGATCTGGTAGCCCTTGGGCAAATCCGGGTAGAAGTAGTTTTTGCGGGCGAACACGTTGTGCTGGCCGATGTGTGCATCGATCGCCAGGCCGAACATCACCGCCATGCGCACCGCTTCCTGGTTCAGCACCGGCAAGACGCCGGGCATGCCCAGGTCTACCAGGCTGGCCTGGGTATTCGGCTCGGAGCCAAACGTGGTGGCGCTACCGGAGAAAATCTTCGATTGGGTGGCGAGCTGGGTATGAATCTCCAGCCCGATCACGACTTCCCATTGCATGTGTTTCTCCTCAGAAGCCTGTCGGGGTGCGGGTGTGCCAGTCAGTGTTGAGCTGATACTGGTGGGCGACGTTCAACAGACGGCCTTCCTGGAAGTACGGGGCGAGCAATTGCACGCCGACCGGCAGACCATCGACGAAACCGGCTGGCATGGACAAGCCCGGCAGGCCCGCAAGGTTGGCGGTGATGGTGTAGACGTCTTCCAGGTACGCAGCGACCGGGTCGCTGTTCTTGGCGCCGAGTTTCCAGGCCGGGTTCGGCGTGGTTGGGCCGAGGATGATATCGACCTCATTAAAGGCAGCCATGAAGTCGTTCTTGATCAGGCGACGAATCTTTTGCGCCTTCAGGTAGTAGGCGTCGTAGTAACCGGCCGACAGCGCGTAGGCGCCGACCATGATCCGGCGCTGCACTTCCGGGCCGAAACCTTCACCGCGCGAACGTTTATAAAGGTCGGTCAGGTCTTTCGGGTCTTCGCAGCGATAGCCGAAACGCACACCGTCAAAACGCGACAGGTTGGAGGACGCCTCTGCTGGAGCGATCACGTAGTACGCAGGGATCGCGTGCTGCATGTTCGGCAGGCTGATTTCCTTGACCAGCGCGCCGAGCTTTTCCAGCTCCTTGACGCTGTTGTGGATCAGCTCGGCGATGCGTGGATCGAGACCGGCGCTGAAGTACTCCTTCGGTACGCCGATGCGCAGGCCCTTGAGCGAACCGTTGAGGCTGGCGCTGTAATCCGGCACGGGCTCGTCGATGCTGGTTGAGTCCTGC
Organism: Pseudomonas sp. GW821-FHT04C07; assembly: GCF_059420325.1. Classification (NCBI taxonomy): domain Bacteria; kingdom Pseudomonadati; phylum Pseudomonadota; class Gammaproteobacteria; order Pseudomonadales; family Pseudomonadaceae; genus Pseudomonas; species Pseudomonas sp. GW821-FHT04C07. Next base: position 121,879 of record NZ_JBWKTM010000017.1, on the reverse strand, counting down.
GGATCGAAACCGGCCATGCCTTGCAGCAGGATCGCGCAGTCTTCAGCGGTACGCGCCAACGGACCGCCCTGATCGAGGCTGGAGGCGTAAGCGATCATGCCCCAGCGCGAAACACGACCGTAGGTCGGTTTCAGGCCGGTGAGGTTGGTCAGTGCTGCCGGCTGTCGGATCGAGCCACCGGTGTCAGTGCCGGTCGCCGCAGGCAACAGACGAGCGGCAACCGCCGCCGCTGAACCGCCGGACGAACCGCCTGGAACGTGTTCCAGGTTCCACGGGTTTTTCACTGCGCCGTAGTAGCTCGATTCGTTGGCCGAGCCCATGGCGAATTCGTCCATGTTGGTCTTGCCCAGCGTGACGGCGCCGGCGGCAGCCAGTTTGGCGACCACGGTGGCGTCATACGGCGCCTTGAAGTTGTCGAGCATCTTCGAGCCGCAGCTGGTGCGAATGCCCTGGGTGCAGAACAGGTCTTTGTGAGCGATCGGCGCGCCGAGCAGGGCACCGCTCTCACCGTTGGCCCGGCGTGCGTCAGCGGCTTTCGCCTGCTGGAGCGCCAGGTCCTCGGTGAGGCTGATGAAGCTGTTGAGCTGCGGGTCGAGCCGGGCGATACGCGCCAGCAGAACCTTGGTCAGCTCTTCGGAGGAAAACTTTTTGTCGGCGAGTCCGCGGGCGATCTCGGCCAGAGTCAATTGATGCATTGCAGGCTCTTTCCCTTTAGTCGATGACTTTCGGAACCAGATACAGGCCGTTTTCGACCGCTGGTGCGATGGACTGATAGGCCTCGCGATGATTGGACTCAGTCACGACGTCTGCGCGCAGGCGTTGGCTGGCTTCCAGTGGGTGGGCCAGAGGCTCGATACCGTCGGTATTCACAGCCTGCATTTCATCGACCAGGCCGAGAATACTGTTCAGGGCGGAAGTAATATGTGGAAGATCGGCTTCATTGAGGCCAAGACAGGCCAGATGAGCGATTTTTTCCACGTCGGAGCGTTCAAGCGCCATGGGATTCTCCAGTGGAAAACAGAACGGATGCTATCCGTGTGTTAGATTGTCGGAACACTACCGCATTTCTACGGTCATAAGGCCGCGATTGTGGGGCTTGGTGCACAGAAAAGCGGCCAATTTAACATATTGGCGCCTTGCCCAAAATCCCTGTCGTTGTTAGAGTTTGCCGCACTTTTTTACCCACGCGTTGCCTAGGGTCCCTTCCCCATGTTCAAGAAACTGCGTGGCATGTTTTCCAGCGATCTTTCAATTGACCTGGGCACTGCCAACACCCTTATTTACGTGCGTGAGCGCGGTATCGTCCTGAATGAACCATCGGTTGTGGCCATTCGGACGCACGGTAATCAGAAAAGTGTCGTTGCCGTCGGCACTGAAGCCAAGCGCATGCTCGGCCGTACACCCGGCAACATTGCTGCCATTCGTCCGATGAAGGACGGCGTGATCGCCGACTTCAGCGTCTGCGAAAAAATGCTGCAGTACTTTATCAACAAGGTTCACGAAAACAGCTTTCTGCAGCCTAGCCCTCGTGTGCTGATCTGCGTTCCATGCAAATCCACCCAGGTTGAGCGTCGCGCCATCCGTGAATCGGCTCTGGGTGCCGGTGCCCGTGAAGTGTTCCTGATCGAAGAACCAATGGCTGCTGCCATTGGTGCCGGTCTGCCAGTTGAAGAAGCCCGCGGCTCGATGGTCGTCGATATCGGTGGTGGTACCACTGAAATTGCGCTGATCTCCCTCAATGGTGTGGTTTACGCTGAATCCGTACGGGTTGGCGGCGACCGCTTCGACGAAGCGATCATCACCTATGTGCGTCGTAACTACGGCAGCCTGATCGGTGAGTCCACCGCTGAGCGCATCAAACAGGAAATCGGTACGGCCTACCCGGGCGGCGAAGTCCGTGAAGTCGATGTTCGCGGTCGTAACCTGGCTGAAGGCGTTCCACGCGCATTTACCCTGAACTCCAATGAAGTGCTGGAAGCTCTGCAAGAGTCCCTGGCAACCATCGTTCAGGCCGTGAAGAGCGCTCTGGAGCAATCGCCTCCGGAACTGGCTTCCGATATCGCCGAGCGTGGTCTGGTGCTGACCGGTGGTGGCGCCTTGCTGCGTGACCTGGACAAGTTGCTGGCCCAGGAAACCGGTCTGCCGGTAATCGTTGCCGAAGACCCGCTGACTTGCGTTGCTCGCGGCGGTGGCCGTGCATTGGAAATGATGGATAAGCACACGATGGATCTGCTTTCCAGCGAGTAATTTCGCGGGATGCATCTATGCTGTTCCGCTCTCAGGCAGCACTTTGCAGTGCTGCCTGTTGGCGTTCATCTTCTGTCAATCTGCTCCAGGCCGGTTTGATGCCGTATGAATAACGAGAACATTTGCCTGGGAGGAGCGGCTTATTAAACCGCTTTTCGCCAAAGGCCCCTCATTGGGCGTGCGCGTGTTGGTGCTGGTCGTGCTATCGGTCGCGCTGATGGTGGTCGATGCCCGCTTCACACTGCTCAAGCCGGTGCGTAGCCAGATGTCGCTGGTGCTGATGCAGTCTTACTGGATCACCGACCTGCCACAGCGGCTATTGCAAGGTGTTGCCAGTCAATTTGGCAGCCGTACCGAGCTGGTCGCCGAAAACGAAAAACTCAAGACCGAAAACCTGCTGTTGCAGGGCCGCATGCAAAAACTGGCGGCCTTGACCGAGCAGAACGTTCGGCTGCGCGAGTTGCTCAATTCTTCCGCGCTGGTCAACGAAAAGGTCGAAGTGGCCGAGTTGATCGGCATGGACCCCAATCCGTTCACCCATCGCATCATCATCAATAAAGGTGAGCGTGACGGTGTGGTCCTCGGCCAGCCGGTGCTCGATGCCCGCGGGTTGATGGGCCAGGTGGTCGAGTTGATGCCATATACCTCCCGTGTGTTGCTGTTGACCGACACGACCCACAGTATCCCGGTCCAGGTGAACCGTAACGGTCTGCGCGCCATCGCCAGCGGTACCGGCAATCCGGAGCGCCTGGAGTTGCGCCATGTGGCGGATACCGCAGACATCAAGGAAGGCGACCTGTTGGTCAGCTCCGGCCTCGGTCAGCGATTCCCGGCGGGCTACCCGGTGGCGACGGTCAAGGAAGTGATTCATGACTCCGGCCAGCCATTCGCGATCGTTCGGGCAGTTCCAACCGCAGCGCTGAACCGTAGTCGTTATTTGTTGCTGGTGTTCAGCGATAACCGTACCGCCGAAGAGCGAGCCAACGACGCCGCACAGGCTCAGGAAGCGCAAGATCGGCAAAACGGTACCGCCCCGATAATTCCGGCGACCGTTCCCAAACCTGTCACGCCGCCAGTGCCAGCTGTAGCTCCGGCTGTTGCAACGCCAGCGTCTGCTGCCGTGCCAGCCAAACCGGTTGCCCATACCCGTGCGCATCCCGTCAAACCGGCTACCCCGGCAGCGGCGAAGCCACCTGCTGCGGCTCCGGCGGCCACCACTCGGGAGAGGCAGTAATGGCAGGTATTCATTCGCGCAATGGCTGGATGGTCTGGCTGACCTTTGCCATTGGCTTGTTACTCAGCGTTTCGCCGTTGCCGCAGTTCATGGAAATTCTCCGGCCACTGTGGCTGGCGCTGCTGTTGGCGTTCTGGACTCTGGCGCTGCCGCACAAGGTCGGCATGGTCACTGCCTGGTGTCTCGGTCTGGCGGAAGACGTGCTGTACGGTACGTTGCTCGGGCAGAACGCCTTGATTCTGACCTTGATCACTTTCCTGGTGCTGTCATTGCAGCAGCGTTTGCGCATGTTCCCGATGTGGCAGCAAAGTCTGGTGATACTTGTGATCTTCGGCCTGGCCCAGCTGGTTCAGCTGTGGCTCAGTGCTTTGACCGGTAACCGCCAGCCGACTCTGGCGCTGGTATTGCCAGCATTGGTCAGTGCTTTACTCTGGCCGTGGGTCAGCTTCGGTTTGCGTGGATTGAGTCGGCGCTACAAAATCAATTGATCCGGTCAGGCTTGGGGTCTGTTGACGCTTGGTGGCGGTTCGTCACCAAGCGTCAACAGACCCTACCCACACCTCGACAGGGAGATGTCTTGATGTATCCGCTTTATCTGGCCTCTGGCTCACCACGTCGACGTGAACTGCTGACGCAGATCGGCGTGCCTTTTACCGCTATCAGCGCGGATATCGATGAAACCCCTCTGATTGACGAATCTCCGGCGGCCTATGTCGAGCGTCTGGCTCGCGGCAAGGCTGAAGCCGGGCACGGGGTGCTTGCGGTCAGCGAATCCGACGCGCCGATTTGTGTGCTGGGTGCAGATACCGCCGTGGTACTTGACGGGCACATTCTCGGTAAGCCGGTTGATGAAGCAGATGCCCTGGCCATGCTTATGGCCCTGTCCGACCGCGAACATGAAGTGCTGACCGCGATAGCCGTGCTCGACGGTCAACGTTGTGAGTCGCGCGTGGTTCGCAGTCTGGTGCGGTTTCGGTCGATCAGTGGCGAAGAAGCAGCGGCCTATTGGGCCAGTGGCGAGCCGCAGGATAAGGCCGGGGGTTATGGGATTCAGGGGCTGGGTGCGGTGTTTGTCGCAGGGCTCAATGGCAGTTATTCAGCGGTCGTTGGCCTGCCGGTGTGCGAAACCGCAGAACTACTCGGCCATTTCGGCATACCCTGTTGGCAAAACCTTACAGTGCGCTAAGCGCCGTACCTGACTGACGCGGCCATTATCGTGAATACGCTTGAGCGAGACCCTGCCATGAGTGAAGAGATTCTGATCAACATCACGCCGATGGAATCGCGCGTGGCGGTGGTTGAAAACGGTGTTTTGCAAGAGGTTCATGTCGAGCGCACCCAGAAGCGCGGGATCGTCGGCAACATCTATAAAGGCAAGGTGGTCCGGGTTCTGCCAGGTATGCAGGCGGCGTTCGTCGATATCGGTCTGGACCGCGCGGCATTTATTCACGCTTCGGAAATCTCCATGCGTGAAGGCCCTGCGGTGGAAAGCATCGGCGCCCTGGTCCATGAAGGGCAAAGCCTTGTCGTGCAAGTCACCAAGGATCCAATCGGTTCCAAGGGCGCGCGCTTGACCACTCAGTTGTCTATTCCGTCGCGTTATCTGGTGTACATGCCGCGCACCGCCCACGTCGGCATTTCCTTGAAGATCGAAGACGAAGCCGAGCGCGAGCGGCTCAAGCAGGTGGTCAGCGACTGCGTGGCGAAGGAAGGTATCAAGGAAGCCGGTGGCTTCATCCTGCGTACGGCCGCTGAAGGCGCCGGGGCCGATGAGATCCTGATGGACATCCGCTACCTGCGAAGACTGTGGGATCAGATCGCGGAGCAGATCAAGACCATCAGTGCGCCGAGCGTCATTTATGAAGACCTGGGCCTGGCCTTGCGCACCTTGCGCGATCTGGTCAGCCCGAAGATTGAGAAAATTCGCATCGATTCCCGGGAAACCTTCCAGAAAACCACTCAGTTCGTCGCCGAACTGATGCCGGAAATCGCCGACCGCCTTGAGCACTATCCCGGCGAGCGGCCGATTTTTGATCTGTACGGTGTCGAAGACGAGATCCAGAAGGCCCTGGAGCGCAAAGTGCCGCTCAAGTCCGGCGGCTATCTGGTGGTCGATCCGGCGGAAGCCATGAGCACCATCGACGTCAACACCGGGGCTTTTGTCGGCCATCGCAACCTTGAAGAGACAATCTTCAAGACCAACCTCGAGGCCGCGACGGCGATTGCCCGTCAACTGCGCCTGCGCAATCTCGGCGGAATTATCATCATCGACTTCATCGACATGGAGGACGAGGAGCACCAGCGCCAGGTGTTGCGCACGCTGGAAAAGCAGCTGGAGCGTGATCACGCCAAGACCAACATTATCGGTATTACCGAATTGGGCCTGGTGCAGATGACCCGCAAGCGTACCCGCGAAAGTCTTGAGCAGGTGCTGTGCGAACCGTGCAGCAGTTGTCAGGGCCGCGGCAAGTTGAAGACTCCGGAAACGGTTTGCTATGAAATTTTCCGCGAGATCCTGCGCGAGGCTCGAGCTTACGAGGCTGTGGGCTATAGAGTGCTGGCCAATCAAAAAGTAGTTGATCGGTTGCTTGACGAAGAGTCGGGGAACGTTGCGGAGCTGGAAGGGTTTATCGGACGGACTATCCGTTTCCAGGTCGAAACCATGTACTCCCAGGAACAATATGACGTGGTGCTGCTCTGAATCGGCGTGCTGTACTTTTATTGGAAGCGGCTGGATTGAGCGTTTTGCATGACTACCGCCATGGGGGCCACCTGACATGGAGCGTCTGATACGCTTTTTTGTTGCTCTGACTCGCTGGGGGTTGGGACTTTGCGCCTTGATGTTGGTGTTGACTGCGCTGTACGTCAGCCTTGGTCGCGAACTCATTCCGCTGGTTGCCGAGTATCGAGGTGATGTCGAGGCCAAGGCCCGCGAAGCGACGGATATGCCATTGAGCATTGGCAGCCTCGAAGGCAGCTGGAGCGGTCTGGCGCCGATTCTGCTGGCCCGCGATGTGGTGGTCAGTAAGGGTGCCAATGGGTTGCGCCTGGATCATGTGCGGGTAGTGCCGGATGTCTGGGCCAGCCTGCTGGCTCGCGAGGTCCGTATCGCCCATCTCGAACTCAACGGCCTGAAACTGAGCCTGAAGGAAGACCAGAACGGCCATTGGGCACTAGAAGGGTTGCCGGTTCAGCAGGGTCAACCCGTCGATCCCGAGCAACTGCTCAATCGCATGCAAATGGTTGTTCAGCTGTCGGTGCTGGACAGCCAGGTCACTTTGCAGCCGTTCAATGAAACCCCACTGACCCTGACGAATGTCGGCCTGAACCTTAAAACCGGTCTGACCCGCCAGCGTCTCGATGCTCGCTTGACCCTGCCCGACGGCCAGCCTATGGCTCTGAGCTTGCGCACTCGTGTGCGTGCCAGCCACTGGCGAGATGCTGAGACGGATGCTTACCTGAGCCTGCCGCAAAGCGATTGGGCGCGCTGGCTGCCCGCGCGGTTGACCCAGCAATGGAAGTTTTCCGAGCTCAAGGCCGGTGGCGAGCTTTGGCTGAGCTGGGCTGAGGGCACTGTGCAAAGCGCTGTGGCCCGCCTCAATGCCCCGCAAGTCAAAGGCGCCTACACCGGGCGAAAGCCGCTGACGATTCAGAATCTGGCGCTCAACGCCTGGTTCCAGCGTAGCGACGAAGGCTTCAGCGTACTTCTCGATTCGTTGGCCATGAACCTCGGCGAAACCCGTTGGGAGTCGCATGTGCAGCTTCAGCAGTTCGCCGCCACCGACAAAGCCGAAGAACGCTGGCATGTCCAGGCTGATCGCCTTGACCTGACGCCGATCACACCTGTGCTGGATGCCTTGGTACCGGTGCCGGACAATGTCGAAGTGGTGATCGACAACCTCAAAGTCACTGGCGCCCTGCGCAATGTGCTGGTCGATTATCGCCCACAGGCAACCGACGACCAGCGTTTGAGTTTCGCCGCCAACCTGGAGCGGGTTGGCTTCAACGCTTATCACGGCGCTCCGGCGGCACGTAATGTGAGCGGTAGCATCAGCGGCGACCTTGGACAGGGCGAGCTGCGTATGGACAGCAAGGATTTTTCCCTGCACCTGGACCCGATCTTCGCCAAGCCATGGCAGTACATCCAGGCCAATGCGCGGCTGACCTGGAAGCTCGACAAAGAAGGCTTCACCCTGATCGCGCCGTACCTGAAAGTGCTGGGCGAGGAGGGCAAGATCGCCGGCGATTTCCTGATCCGTCTGCATTTCGATCATACCCAGGAAGACTACATGGACCTGCGGGTCGGTCTGGTCGAGGGCGACGGTCGTTACACCGCCAAGTATCTGCCGGCAGTCCTCAGTCCGGCTCTGGATGAGTGGTTGCGTACGGCAATTCTCAAGGGCGCGGTGGATGAAGGCTTCTTCCAGTACCAAGGCTCGCTGAACCACGGTGCCATCGACAACGCGCGCAGTATCAGCCTGTTCTTCAAGGTTCACGACGCTGAACTGGCGTTCCAGCCGGGTTGGCCGCACGTCGGCAAGGTCAGCGGTGATGTGTTTATCGAAGACAGCGGCGTACGAATTCTGGCAAGCAAAGGCCAATTGCTCGACACCCAGGTTCGCGACATCTACGTCAATATTCCCCATGTACCCGCCGGACAAACCAGCCGCCTGTTTCTCGACGGCGAGTTTGCGGGTGGCCTGGGCGACGGTTTGAAGATTCTGCAGGAAGCGCCGATCGGCACCGACTCGATTTTTGCCGGTTGGCAGGGGGAAGGTGACTTGCAGGGCAAGTTGAAGCTGGATATTCCGCTGGCCAAAGGCGAGTTGCCGAAAATCCTGGTGGACTTCAAGACCGCCAAGGCTCGGCTGAAGCTGAGCGAACCCGAACTTGAACTGAGCCAGCTCAAGGGTGATTTCCGCTTTGACAGCAGCAAGGGTTTGAGCGGGCAGGGCATTACAGCGCAAGCTTTCGATCGGCCGATTACCGCGCAGATTTTTGCCGATGGCAAAGCGGGCAGCCTCAACACCCGCGTCGTTACCAAGGGTCAGGTCACGGTGAAGAAACTCACCGAGTGGCTGAAAGTCAGCCAGCCGTTACCAGTTTCCGGCGACATTCCTTATCAGTTGCAACTGACGCTTAACGGCGCGGATAGCCAGCTCATGGTCAACTCCAGCCTTAAGGGCGTCGCGGTGGATCTGCCTGCACCTTTCGGCATGCCGGCCAGTGAAGGCCGCGACACCGTGTTTCGGATGACCCTGCAAGGGCCTGAGCGGCGTTATTGGGTCAACTACGGCGACCTCGCCAACTTCACCTTCGCAGCGCCGAGCGGCGGCATTGCCGATGGGCGCGGCGAGCTGTTTCTGGGCGCCGACAATGCAGTGTTGCCGGATGTTAAAGGCTTGCGTGTGCGCGGTGTGCTGTCGGAGCTGGATATCGAGCCCTGGAAAACCTTGGTCGATCGCTATGCCGGCCAGGCCCCCGGCGACAGCGCCAGGCAACTGTTGAGCAGTGCCGACGTCCAGGTGAGCAAGCTCATCGGGTTTGGCAGCACACTCGATAAGGTCTCGTTGCAGTTGAATCGCAAACAGGCCTCTTGGGCTTTGCAGATCGATAGCCAACAGGCCAAAGGCAGTGTCGGCATCCCCGACGCCAAGGACGCTGCGGTGGCAATCGATCTGCAATATGTGCGTTTGCCGGCCATAGATCCCACCGTTCAGGCCGACGAAAATTCTCCGGACCCGCTGGCGTCAGTCGATCCCGGGAACATCCCGGCGCTGGATATCTCCATCGTCCAGTTGTTCCAGGGTAATGATCTGATTGGCGGCTGGTCGCTCAAGGTACGCCCTACCGCCAAAGGTATTGCACTCAACAGTCTGGATCTGGGCCTCAAGGGCATGGTGTTGCAGGGCACAGGCGGCTGGGAGGGCCCGCCAGGGGCCAGCAGCAGTTGGTACAAGGGGCGTCTGGGCGGCAAGAATCTTGCGGATGTGCTGAAGGGCTGGGGCTTTGCCCCCACCGTGACCAGTGAAGATTTTCATATGGATGTGGACGGTCGTTGGCCCGGCTCTCCGGCCTGGGTCGGACTCAAGCGCTTCTCCGGAAGCCTTGATGCAACGTTGCGAAAAGGTCAGTTCGTTGAAGTAGAGGGCGGTGCACAGGCCTTGCGGGTGTTCGGCTTGCTTAACTTCAATTCGATTGGTCGACGTCTGCGTCTGGATTTCTCTGACCTGTTCGGGAAAGGCTTGAGTTACGACCGGGTAAAAGGCCTGCTGGTGGCCAGTAACGGGGTGTACGTTACCCGTGAACCGATCACCCTGACCGGACCGTCGAGCAATCTGGAACTCAATGGCACGCTGGACCTGGTTGCCGATCAGGTCGATGCCAAGCTGTTGGTGACGTTGCCGGTGACCAACAACCTGCCGATCGCCGCGTTAATCGTCGGTGCGCCGGCGATTGGCGGGGCATTGTTCCTGATCGACAAGCTTATCGGTGATAGCGTGTCCCGTTTCGCCAGTGTGAAATACAACGTCAAAGGCCCGTGGAAAGAACCGAAAATCACCTTCGACAAGCCTTTTTGAAAAACCACGCCTGGGGCTATGGGAGTAGCATGACTCCATGCGTTTTTTGTAGCAGTTGCCGCCAGGCTACGTCCGGCTGCGTAGCGGCCGTAAAGTCTGACACTGCGATTCTTCTGGTTAACCGCGTACGCCGCAGACGCAGGCTTCGCCAGCTGCTACACAGGGTTTTGCAGAGTCTGCACCGGGCGTGCAGAACCAACCGAAAAAGGATACGCCATGTCTCTTGCGGTGATTCAAATGGTCAGCCAGAGCGATGTTCTGGCCAATCTGGTCCAGGCCCGGCGCTTGCTGGAGCAAGCAGCGGCTGGCGGTGCCCGGCTGGCGGTGCTGCCGGAAAACTTCGCTGCAATGGGCCGCCGTGATATTGCCGACATTGGTCGTGCCGAAGCCTTGGGCAGCGGTCCGATCCTGCCCTGGTTGAAACAGACCGCTCGCGACCTCAAGTTATGGATAGTGGCCGGCACATTGCCGTTGCCGCCCCAGGATCAACCCGACGGCAAGGTCAATGCCTGCTCCTTGTTGATCGACGAACACGGTGAGGCGGTGGCGCGTTACGACAAGCTGCATTTGTTCGATGTGGATGTGGCCGACAATCGCGGTCGTTATCGTGAGTCGGATGACTATGCTCATGGAGATGCGGTGGTGGTCGCAGACACACCTGTCGGCCGAGTGGGCCTGACGGTGTGCTACGACTTGCGCTTCCCGGAGTTGTACAGTGAGTTACGCGCAGCCGGTGCCGAGTTGATCACCGCGCCCTCTGCATTTACCGCGGTGACCGGTGCGGCTCATTGGGAGGTGCTGATCCGCGCACGGGCAATCGAGACCCAGTGTTATGTGCTGGCAGCTGCCCAGGGTGGGATTCACCCGGGAGCGCGAGAAACCTTTGGCCATGCAGCGATTATCGACCCTTGGGGGCGTGTGCTGGCCGAGCAGGATCAGGGCGAGGCTGTGCTGCTGGCCGAGCGCGATAGCAGCGAACAGGCGTCCATCAGGGCGCGGATGCCGGTGGCCAGCCATCGGCGCTTTTTCTCGCAGGGCGCACAGCGACCTGCCTCAGAACGATGAATTTAAGGCGCAAAGCATATGAGCGAGTTGTTGTCCTCAGTCAGTGAACACCTTTTAGCGCCGGGTGGCGTGACCATTGAAAGCCTGCAAGCAGTGCTCGGCGATCTGGCCGGGCCGGGCATCGATGCCGCCGACCTGTATTTCCAGGGACAGATTTCCGAGTCCTGGGCGCTGGAAGACGGCATCGTCAAGGAAGGTAGCTTCAACCTTGACCAAGGCGTCGGTGTGCGTGCGCAGTCGGGCGAGAAGACCGGTTTTGCTTACAGCAATGCCATTACTCTCGAAGCCCTGGGCCTGGCCGCCCGTGCTGCCCGTTCGATTTCCCGTGCCGGGCAGAATGGCACCGTGCAGGCGTTCAGTACCCAGGATGTCGCCCGACTGTATGCGCCGGATAACCCGCTGGAAGTCATCAGCCGTGCCGAGAAGGTCGAGCTGCTCAAGCGCGTCGATGCCGCGACCCGGGCGCTGGACCCGCGCATCCAACAAGTCACCGTGAGCATGGCCGGGGTCTGGGAGCGGATTCTGGTCGCATCCACCGACGGCGGTCTGGCGGCAGACGTGCGTCCCTTGGTGCGATTCAATGTCAGCGTCATCGTCGAACAGAATGGTCGCCGCGAACGCGGTGGTCACGGCGGTGGCGGTCGTACCGATTACCGTTACTTCCTTGGCGAGGACCGCGCCATGGGTTATGCCCGTGAAGCATTGCGCCAGGCTCTGGTCAATCTCGAGGCGATTGCGGCACCGGCCGGTACGTTGCCGGTGGTCCTCGGTTCCGGTTGGTCGGGTGTGCTGTTGCATGAAGCGGTAGGTCATGGCCTGGAAGGTGACTTCAACCGTAAAGGCAGTTCGGCTTACAGCGGCCGCATGGGCGAAATGGTTGCTTCCAGGCTCTGCACCATCGTCGACGATGGCACTTTGGCCGGTCGCCGCGGTTCCTTGAGCGTCGACGACGAAGGCACTCCGACCGAGTGCACTACTCTGATCGAAAACGGTGTGCTCAAAGGTTATATGCAGGACAAGCTCAATGCCCGCCTGATGGGCATGGCCCGCACTGGCAACGGTCGTCGTGAGTCATATGCGCACTTGCCAATGCCGCGGATGACCAACACTTACATGCTCGCTGGTGAAAGCGATCCGGCCGAAATCATCGCCTCGGTGAAGAGGGGTATCTACTGCGCCAATCTCGGCGGCGGTCAGGTGGACATCACCAGCGGCAAATTCGTGTTCTCCACCAGCGAGGCCTATCTGATCGAAGACGGCAAGATCACCGCGCCGGTCAAAGGTGCGACGTTGATCGGTAACGGGCCGGAAGCGATGAGCAAAGTGTCGATGGTCGGTAACGACCTGGCGCTGGACAGCGGGGTAGGGACATGCGGTAAGGATGGGCAGTCGGTGCCGGTGGGTGTCGGCCAGCCAACCTTGAAGATCGACGCGATCACCGTGGGTGGCACGGGCGCTTGAGCTTGAGAGGGAGCCTTGGGTGGGTGAACCGCGAAGCGGTACAACCCACCCGGGGTCGAAGACTAACGCAGACCGCGTTGTGTCTCGTCCAGCTCACGGATGTACTTGAAGATTTTTCGGCTGGCAGCAGGTGGCTTGCTTTGCGCAAGCTCATGCTGGGCCTGACGGATCAGGGAGCGCAGTTGCTGGCGATCCGCGTCCGGGTAGTCGATGACGAACTTCTCCAGGACACCGTCATCGCCCGCGATCAAGCGATCGCGCCAGCGTTCCAGACCGTGGAAACGTTCGTTGTACTGCCGAGTGGAGGCGTCGAGTTGATCAAGCAACACCAGAATGGCGTCAGTGTCCTGATCGCGCATCAGTTTGCCGATGAACAGAATGTGCCGTTTACGCGCGATATTCGCGGTGTGCTTGGGCGCTTCAGCCAAAGCCCGGCGCAAGGCGTCGGTCAATGGCAGTTTTGCCAGCAAGTCAGGCTTGAGTGTTGTAAGGCGCTCGCCAAGATCAACCAGAGCATGCAGCTCGCGTTTGACCTGGGATTTGCTTTTTTCTCCCCCGTCGAGGGAGTCGTCGTAAGAATCAACCATGGTGGCAGTCCGCAAAGAAACGCCGCCATGATAACCAGTCGGGGGCCGCTTGTCCGGCCCGGTCGCTCGAAGGCCCCAGCCGAACGCAGAATTTGAGTGGAGAAAACCATGAGTGCAGTTGAAAGCGTCGGTCCACAAGCCTTGCCGGCACTGCAAGAACAAGTCGAGCAGATCATCGCCGAGGCCAAACGCCAGGGCGCCAGCGCCTGTGAAGTCGCGGTTTCTCTGGAGCAGGGGCTGTCGACCACGGTCCGCCAGCGGGAAGTCGAAACCGTTGAGTTCAACCGTGACCAGGGCTTTGGCATCACCTTGTATGTTGGCCAGCGCAAAGGTTCGGCCAGCACCTCGGCCAGCGGTCTGGAGGCGATTCGCGAAACCGTCGCCGCCGCCCTGGCCATCGCCAAACACACCTCGGAAGATGAAAGCTCAGGTTTGGCCGATGCAGCCTTGATGGCCAAGGATCTGCCGGACTTCGACCTGTTCCACGCCTGGGACATCACTCCGGAGCAAGCCATTGAGCAGGCACTGGCCTGTGAAGCGGCGGCGTTTGCCACCGACAGCCGAATCAAGAACGCCGATGGCACATCCCTGAGCACCCATCAGGGTTGCCGTGTGTATGGCAACAGTCACGGATTTATCGGCGGTTACGCGTCGACCCGTCACAGCCTGAGCTGCGTGATGATTGCCGAAGCCGATGGCCAGATGCAGCGCGATTACTGGTATGACGTGAATCGCCAGGGCGAACTGCTCGCTGATCCGGTCAGCATCGGCCAGCGTGCTGCGCAACGGGCGGCCAGTCGTCTGGGCGCGCGTCCGGTTCCAACCTGCGAAGTGCCGGTGCTGTTTTCCGCAGAACTGGCTGGCGGTTTGTTCGGCAGTTTTCTCGGGGCGATCTCCGGCGGCAATCTGTACCGAAAATCGTCGTTCCTCGAAGGTACGTTGGGCCAACGGCTGTTCCCTGAATGGCTGACCCTGGATGAGCGGCCACACCTGATGCGTGGCCTGGGCAGTTCGGCCTTCGATGGCGACGGTCTGGCAACTTACGCCAAACCTTTCGTCGAGAACGGTCATTTGGTTTCTTACGTGCTGGGCACGTACTCCGGTCGCAAACTGGGCATGCCGAGCACCGCCAACGCTGGTGGCGTGCATAACCTGTTCGTTAGCCATGGCGATGAAGACCAGGCTGCGCTGCTGCGGCGCATGGGGCGCGGGCTGCTGGTCACCGAATTGATGGGTCAGGGCTTGAACATGGTGACTGGCGACTATTCCCGTGGTGCCTCGGGTTTCTGGGTGGAAAACGGCGAGATTCAGTTCGCCGTGCAAGAAGTGACCATCGCCGGCAACATGCGTGACATGTTCCAGCAGATCATCGCCGTTGGTAATGACCTGGAATTGCGCAGCAATATTCGTACGGGGTCAGTGCTGATCGAGCGGATGACAGTGGCCGGTAGCTAAACGACCGCAGCTTCAAGCGAAGGCGCGTCACCCAATGGGAGGCGCGCCTTTTTTTGTGGGAGCATCCGGTGATTGCTCCGCGGATCTGGCAATTTGTATTTGCCATCATTGCTCACAACATCCCGGAAGGCATGGCGGTCGGCGTGTCTGCCGGCGGTGGGATGCCCGACGCCGACAGTCTGGCCATGGGCATCGCTTTACAGGATGTGCCGGAAGGTTTGGTGATCGCTTTGGTATTAGCCGGGGCAGGGATGTCGCGGGTCAAGGCGTTCCTGGTCGGCGCGGCTTCAGGTTTGGTTGAGCCGGTCTTCGCGTTGTTGTGTGCCTGGCTGGTGAGTCTGGCCGAGTTGCTCTTGCCTCTGGGGTTGGCGTTGGCTGCAGGCGCGATGCTGCTGGTGGTGACTCACGAGGTGAGCCCGGAGTCACGGCGCAATGGCCACGACAAGCTGGCCAGCCTGGGGCTGTGTATCGGGTTCTGTCTGATGACAGTCATGAATACCGCGCTTGCGTAGGCGCCGCCGAAGGCTCGGGCCGCCGAGCTTTTATTCGCCTTCGTCGAAGAAGTTATTGATCAGCGCAACCAGTGCATTCAGCGCTTCCTGTTCTTGTTCGCCTTCAGTGCACAGATGGATTTTGGTGCCTTTACCGGCAGCGAGCATCATCATGGCCATGATGCTTTTGCCATCGACCATGGATTCAGGGGTACGTCCGGCTTTTATCTGGCAGGGATATTGACCTGCTACGCCGACAAACTTGGCAGATGCTCGGGCATGTAAACCCAGCTTGTTGATGATTTCAATTTCCAGAGCGGGCATCGCGGTGTGAATCCTTTAGCTTAGGTCGCGGTGGCGAACCTGGACGTTCTTCAGGGACTTTTGTAGAGCCTGGCCCAGACGTTCGGTCAGGTAGACGGAGCGGTGATGCCCGCCGGTGCAGCCAATGGCAATGGTGACGTAGGCGCGGTTGCTGGCGGCAAAGCGGGGCAGCCATTTCAGCAAATACGCAGAGATATCCTGGAACATTTCTTCGACATCCGGCTGAGCAGCCAGATACTCGGCAACCGGCTGGTCCAGCCCGGACTGATCGCGCAACTCCGGTTTCCAGTATGGATTGGGTAGGCAGCGCACATCGAATACCAGGTCAGCATCGACCGGCATTCCGCGTTTGAAGCCGAAAGATTCGACCAGAAACGCCGTGCCCGGCTCCGGCTGGTTCAGCAGGCGAAGTTTGATGGTATCGCGCAGTTGATACAGGTTCAGATGGGTGGTGTTGAGCTTCAGATCAGCGAGGTCGGCAATCGGCCCAAGCAGGTTGGTTTCATCATCAATGGCTTCGGCGAGCGACCGATTGGCGGTGCTCAGGGGGTGGCGTCGACGGGTTTCCGAGAATCGCTTGAGCAGGGTTTCCTCGTCGGCGTCCAGATACAGCACGTCGCATTGGATGTGCCGGCTGCGCACTTCTTCCAAAAGCTCCGGAAAGCGCGACAGATGGCTGGGCAAGTTACGGGCGTCGATGGAAACCGCAACCAGCGGTTGCGCCAGTTCAGTGTGAATCAACGCACGTTCGGCCAATTCCGGAAGCAGGCCGGCCGGCAGGTTGTCGATGCAGTAGTAACCGTTGTCCTCCAATACATCGAGGGCGGTGCTTTTACCGGAGCCGGATCGGCCGCTGACAATGATCAAACGCATGATTAATGACCGTTCTGCTCGTCCAGGACAACCTGGTACAGGGCTTCATTAGTTGCGGCGCTGCGAAGTTTTTCGCGCACTTCCTTGCGATCAAGCATGCTGGCAATTTGCCGAAGCAGTTCCAGATGCGCATCGGTAGCGGCTTGCGGGACCAGCAGGACAAACAGCAGGTCGACCGGAGCACCATCGATGGCGTCGAAATCTATGGGGGCGTCCAGGTGCATCAAGGCACTGATGGGCGATTCGCAGCCTTTGAGGCGGCAGTGGGGAATGGCGATGCCGTTGCCAAAACCGGTTGAACCAAGTTTTTCACGGGCTATCAGACTCTCGAAGACATCTTGCATCCCCAGATCCGGCACTTCGCGGCTGATCAGGTTGGCAATTTGCTCGAGGGCGCGCTTTTTACTGCCGCCCGGCACGTTCACCAAAGAACGGCCGGGGGTCAGGATGTTTTCAAGTCGAATCATGGGTTGGGAGTGTTAACGACCTGTTGCGCCCTGGAGGAGGCTCTGGGTCTTTTCCTTGTGCTTTTTGAGTTGGCGATCCAGCTTGTCGGTGAGTGCGTCGATTGCCGCGTACATGTCGTCATGCTCGGCGTTGGCGACCACTTCATTGCCGGGGATATGCAAGGTAGCTTCGATTTTCTGCTTCAGCTTTTCGACGGTCATCGTGACTTGCACATTGGTGATCTTGTCGAAATGCCTTTCCAATCGTTCGAGTTTTTCGCCGATGTAGATGCGCAGGGGTTCGGTCACTTCCAGTTGGTGTCCACTGATGTTGACTTGCATACAGCTTCTCCTTCGTTGCCAGTGCATAAAGCGGCAGGCAGAAATGCCTGCCACTGGAACGCTGTGGCGTGGCCCGTTACATCAAACGCTTACGTTCGCTCGAAGGCGCGATCCCAAGGGATTCGCGGTATTTGGCGACGGTGCGACGGGCTACCTGAATGCCTTGTGCCTCCAGTAAACCAGCGATCTTGCTGTCACTCAACGGCTTTTTCTGATTTTCCGCTGCAACCAGTTTTTTGATGATCGCGCGGATCGCTGTAGACGAGCATTCACCGCCTTCAGAGGTGCTTACGTGGCTGGAGAAAAAATATTTCAGTTCGTAGATGCCGCGCGGGGTATGCATGAATTTCTGGGTGGTGACCCGGGAAATTGTCGATTCGTGCATGCCGACCGCTTCGGCGATGTCATGCAGCACCAGCGGTTTCATCGCCTCATCGCCGTACTCGAGAAAGCCCCGTTGATGCTCGACGATCTGGGTGGCGACTTTCATCAGGGTTTCGTTGCGGCTTTGCAGGCTTTTGATGAACCAGCGCGCTTCCTGCAACTGGTTGCGCATGAAGGTGTTGTCGGCGCTGGTGTCGGCCCGGCGCACGAAACCGGCGTACTGCGGGTTGACCCGCAGGCGCGGCACGGATTCCTGATTCAACTCCACCAGCCAGCGTTCGTTGTCCTTGCGTACGATGACGTCGGGGACGACGTACTCGGCTTCGCTGGATTCGATTTGAGAACCCGGGCGCGGGTTGAGGCTTTGCACCAGCTCGATGATCTGCCGCAGTTCGTCCTCTTTGAGCTTCATACGGCGCATCAGCTGGCTGTAGTCACGGCTGCCAAGCAGGTCGATGAAGTCGGTGACCAGGCGTTTAGCCTCGCTCAGCCAAGGTGTTTTGGCTGGCATTTGACGCAGCTGCAGCAACAGGCATTCGCTGAGGTTGCGCGCACCGATACCGGCGGGTTCGAATTGCTGGATGCGGTGCAGGACGGCCTCAATCTCGTCCAGTTCGATGTCCAGTTCCGGGTCGAAGGCTTCGAGGATTTCCTCAAGAGTTTCGTCCAGGTAGCCCTGATTGTTGATGCAATCGATCAGGGTAACGGCGATCAGGCGATCAGTATCGGACATCGGTGCCAGGTTCAGTTGCCAGAGCAAATGACTCTGCAGGCTCTCACCGGCCGATGTGCGGGTGGTGAAGTCCCACTCGTCGTCATCGTTACTCGGCAGGCTGCTGGCACTGGTCTGGTAAACATCTTCCCAAGCGGTGTCGACAGGTAATTCGTTGGGGATGCGCTCGTTCCAGTCGCCTTCCTCGAGGTTATCCACCGTCGGGGCGGTTTCCTGGTAAGAGGGTTCCTGAACATCGGTATTGGCTTTCTGCTCGACGTTGTCGGCCAGAGGGTCGGCGTTATCGAAGTCGTCGCCTTCTTCCTGGCGTTCGAGCATCGGATTGGACTCCAGTGCCTCCTGAATTTCCTGTTGCAGGTCCAGGGTCGACAATTGGAGCAGGCGGATGGCCTGTTGCAGCTGCGGTGTCATCGTCAGCTGCTGGCCCATTCTCAAGACTAGCGATGGTTTCATGGCAGGGGCTTAACACCTTATTTGCCGGCGCACATGCGCCATCCACTACAGGGCGCCGAAGCGCCAAACATAAGCAAATTATATGCCTGAAACTGAAGTGTTTGCCTAGAGCGCGGTAACAATAAAAATTTACAGGGTCTCATTGCTACTGGCGCTCTGACTATTGGCTGAACACCTGAGGGCGCGTGTTTGCCTAAAGCGCGGTAACAATAAAATTTATAGGGTTTTATTGATAGCGGCGCTCTGACGACTTGCCCAACACCTCAGCGCTTACAGGCGGAACTCATGGCCCAGATACACTTCCTTGACCAGCTCGTTGGCCAGGATGGTGGCGGAGTCGCCTTCGGCGATCAGTTGACCGTCGTTAACGATGTAGGCGGTCTCGCAGATATCCAGGGTTTCACGGACGTTGTGATCTGTGATCAGCACGCCGATGCCCTTGGCCTTCAGGTGATGAATGATCTGCTTGATGTCTCCCACCGAGATCGGATCCACACCGGCAAACGGTTCATCGAGCAGGATGAACTTCGGTGCGGTGGCCAGGGCTCGGGCGATTTCCACGCGACGACGTTCGCCACCGGAGAGGCTCATGCCGAGGTTGTCGCGGATATGGTTGATGTGGAATTCCTGCAGCAGGCTTTCCAGCTCCTGGCGACGTCCGGCCTTGTCGAGTTCCTTGCGGGTCTCAAGAATGGCCATGATGTTATCGGCAACCGACAGCTTGCGGAAGATCGATGCTTCTTGCGGCAGATAGCCGATGCCGGCCCGTGCGCGGCCGTGCATCGGCTGGTGGCTGACGTCCAGGTCGTCGATCAGTACGCGACCCTGATCGGCCTGGACCAGCCCGACGATCATGTAGAAACAGGTGGTCTTGCCGGCACCGTTAGGGCCGAGCAAGCCGACGATCTGGCCGCTGTCGATGGACAGACTGACGTCACGCACGACCTGGCGGCTCTTGTAGCTCTTGGCCAGATGCTGAGCTTTCAGAGTTGCCATTACTGGGCCTTCTGCTCGTCAGTTTTCTTTTTCGGCTGGATCACCATGTCGACCCGCGGACGTTGCTGGGTGACCTTGTTGCCAGTGGCGCGACCGGCGTTAGCGACCTGTTTGACGGTGTCGTAGACGATTTTCTCACCTTCGGTGGTGTTGCCGTCGTTGATCACTTTGGCCTTGTCGATCAGCACGATACGGTTTTGCGCGGCGTGATACTGAATGGTCACACCATAAGCCTGGACAGGCTTTGGATCAGTCGCCTTTTGCAGCTGTTCGAAGTAAGCCAGGTTGCCCACCGAGGTCACTACGTCGATTTCACCTGCCGGGGTGCGAGTGATGGTCACGGTATTACCGGTGATCTTCATCGAGCCCTGGGTAATGATCACGTCGCCCTTGTAGGTGGCCACGCCATTCTTGTCGTCCAACTGAGCGTCGTCGGCCTGAATGCGGATGGGTTGCTGGCTATCAGTCGGCAGAGCCCAGGCGCTCACGCTTCCCAGTGCTGCGCTCAGGCTGAGCAAAATAGGGAGGGTTTTAACGAGCCTCATACTGTCCTCTTACGTTCGATAGCAGGTGCATCCTGCCTTCTTCCAAATACGCTTTCATTCCCTTGCCAGTAGTCGCGCCACCAGCGCCGTCGATTCTAACGGCTTGCTCGGTCTGCGCATATTGCTTCTGAGGGAATACGGTCATACGGCTACTGGTAATAATGGTCGTACGATCTTTCTCGTCGGTACGTGCAATACGTACCGAATCAATCAGTTCTACTTCAGTGCCGTCCGGATTGACTTCGCCGCGTTCGCTCTGGACGTGCCAGGGGAAAGTAGTGCCGCGATAGATGTGCAAGTCGGGCTTGGTCAGCATCGTCACTTCGGTCGCTTTCAGGTGTTCGACCTTGTCGGAAGTCATTTCGTACTGCAACTTGCCATCGGGCAGAAACTGCACACTGTGGGCGTTGATGGCGTAGTAGTCGATAGCGTTTTCGTCGACGACTGCCGCTGGCCGCTCGAGAAAGCGTTCCGGGCTGATGTTCCAGTAGCCAACGGCCGCGAACAGGGCGGTGATGACTCCGAAAATCAGAATGTTGCGAGTCTTTTTGCTCAGCATAGGTGGCTCTACAGGTAGGCGGCGTTGGCCGCTTCAAGGCTGCCTTGGGCGCGCAGGATCAACTCGCAAAATTCGCGCGCAGCCCCTTCGCCGCCACGGGCCTGAGTGATGCCGTGCGCATGTTCACGAACGAAGCTGGCGGCGTTGGCGACCGCCATACCCAAACCGACACGACGAATCACGGGAAGGTCGGGCAGGTCGTCACCCAGGTAG
Organism: Pseudomonas sp. GW821-FHT04C07; assembly: GCF_059420325.1. NCBI lineage: Bacteria > Pseudomonadati > Pseudomonadota > Gammaproteobacteria > Pseudomonadales > Pseudomonadaceae > Pseudomonas > Pseudomonas sp. GW821-FHT04C07. The sequence goes on along the minus strand of NZ_JBWKTM010000017.1, from coordinate 100,890 downwards.
GCGACTTGTTCATAGCTTAGGTTGAGTTGAGCAAGAAGCTCGTCCAGTACCACCAGTTTGTCTTCGCGGCCCTGATAAAGATGAGGAATACCGAGATTTTTCGCGCGGCGCTCGACCACCGGGGTCTTGCGGCCGCTGATAATGGCAGTCTGTACGCCCGCGGCCATCAGCATCTTGATGCCTTGGCCGTCGAGAGTGTTGAAGGTCTTGAATTCGCTGCCGTCTTCAAGAAAGTACAGGCGGCCATCAGTCAGTACGCCGTCGACGTCGAAAACCGCGAGTTTGATGTTTTTGCCGCGTAGCAGTAGGTCTGTGCTCATTACATTACTCCCGCACGCAGCAAATCGTGCATATTCAAGGCGCCAACCGGGCGATCATCGCTATCGACCACCACCAGTGCGCTGATTTTATTGTCTTCCATGATTTTCAGGGCCTGGGCCGCGAGCATTTCGGCGCGCGCGGTTTTGCCATGAACGGTCATCACTTCATCGATGGTGGTGCTGTGGATGTCAATGGTGCGATCCAGTGTTCGACGCAAATCGCCGTCAGTGAAGATCCCGGCCAGACGCCCGTCGGCCTCGAGAATCATGGTCATGCCAAGGCCTTTGCGGGTCATTTCCACTAAGGCGTCTTTGAGCAAGGTGCCGCGCGGCACTTGAGGCAGTTCCGTGCCCGAGTGCATGACATTTTCCACTTTCAGTAGCAGGCGACGACCCAGGGCACCGCCCGGATGGGAGAAGGCGAAGTCTTCAGCGGTAAAACCCCGTGCTTCAAGCAAGGCGACCGCCAGTGCGTCCCCCATTACCAGGGCTGCGGTGGTGGAGGACGTCGGCGCCAGGTTCAGCGGGCAGGCTTCGTGCTCGACGTGAACATTGAGATTGACCTCTGCGGCCTTGGCCAGTGCCGACTCGGGATTGCCGGTCATGCTGATCAACTGAATGCCCATGCGCTTGATCAGCGGCAACAGGGTGATGATTTCATTGGTAGAGCCGGAATTGGACAGGGCGAGGATGATGTCGTCGCGGGTGATCATGCCCATGTCACCGTGGCTGGCTTCCGCCGGGTGTACGAAAAATGCAGTGGTGCCGGTGCTGGCCAGGGTTGCGGCAATTTTATTGCCGATGTGCCCTGACTTGCCCATGCCGACCACAACCACGCGGCCTTTGCTGGCCAGAATCATCTCGCAAGCGCGTACGAAATCTGCGTCGATATGAGCCAGCAAGCTTTCTACAGCTTCAGTTTCGAGGCGAATGGTACGTTGTGCTGATTGAATCAGGTCGCTGGATTGGCTCATATCAGAAATCGTATACCCAGATGAAAAGGCGGCGATTATAACGGTAATGATCAGTTCCCTCACGTAAGTTCGTCGGGCTTTGCGTGATTTGCCTGTCTTGATCCTGAACAGGCACGGCTTCGGCCTTGGGCGCTCTGCATCAGCAGTGATATAGTTCGCCGCCAGTTCGGCCTGCCTAGGGAGCCAGGCGTCCTAGTGAGAGGCTGCATCGCAAGGAGTTTAGATGAGTGCCGATAACGCCTACGCGGTCGAGCTGAAGGGACTGTCCTTCAAGCACGGTGCGCGCAGCATCTTCAATAACGTTGATATTCGCATTCCGCGAGGCAAGGTCACCGGCATCATGGGACCTTCCGGCTGCGGTAAAACCACGCTGTTACGCCTGATAGGCGCGCAGTTGCGGCCCAGCGCCGGTGAAGTCTGGGTCAACGGTCAGAACCTGCCGAAGCTATCGCGCAGCGACCTGTTCGACGCGCGCAAGCAAATGGGCGTGTTGTTTCAAAGCGGCGCATTGTTCACGGATCTGGACGTTTTCGAGAACGTTGCCTTTCCGTTGCGCGTTCATACCCAATTACCGGATGAAATGATCCGCGACATCGTTCTGCTCAAATTGCAGGCGGTGGGGCTGCGGGGTGCCATCGATTTGATGCCTGACGAGCTGTCGGGCGGCATGAAACGTCGCGTCGCGTTGGCACGAGCCATTGCCCTCGATCCGCTGATTCTCATGTATGACGAACCCTTTGTCGGGCAGGACCCTATCGCCATGGGCGTACTGGTGCGCCTGATCCGTCTGCTTAATGACGCTCTGGGGATCACCAGTATCGTGGTTTCCCACGATTTGGCCGAAACCGCGAGCATTGCCGATTACCTGTATGTGGTCGGCGATGGACAAGTGTTGGGGCAAGGGACTCCTGAGGAATTGATGAACACCGACAACCCGCGCATTCGCCAATTCATGAAAGGCGATCCAGACGGCCCGGTTCCGTTCCACTTCCCGGCGCAGGATTACCGCGCAGATCTTCTGGGGAAGCGCTGATGCACAAGACTTCATTAATCGAGAGGATTCGCCTCTTTGGTCGATCCGGCATCGACATTGTCGAGTCGCTGGGACGTTCGACGCTGTTTCTGTTTCACACACTGCTTGGTCGCGGGAGCATCGGCGGCGGGTTTGGCCTGCTGGTAAAACAATTGCATTCGGTGGGTGTGATGTCCCTGGTGATCATTGTGGTCTCCGGGATATTCATCGGCATGGTACTGGCACTGCAAGGCTTCAATATCCTGTCCAGCTACGGTTCGGAGCAGGCGGTCGGGCAGATGGTTGCGCTGACGTTGCTGCGTGAATTGGGGCCGGTGGTCACCGCCTTGCTGTTTGCCGGGCGTGCCGGTTCGGCCCTGACCGCCGAAATCGGCAACATGAAATCCACCGAGCAGCTCTCCAGTCTGGAAATGATTGGCGTGGACCCGCTCAAGTACATCATTGCCCCGCGCCTCTGGGCCGGCTTCATTTCGCTACCGCTGCTGGCGATAATTTTCAGCGTGGTAGGGATCTGGGGTGGCTCCTGGGTAGCTGTCGACTGGCTTGGAGTGTATGAAGGCTCCTACTGGTCGAATATGCAAAATAGCGTGAGTTTCAACGGCGATGTGCTCAATGGTGTTATCAAAAGCATCGTTTTCGCTTTTGTAGTGACCTGGATCGCCGTTTTTCAAGGCTATGACTGTGAGCCCACATCCGAGGGGATCAGTCGTGCCACCACCAAGACGGTGGTGTATGCCTCTTTGGCCATTCTCGGCCTCGACTTTATTCTGACCGCCTTGATGTTTGGAGATTTCTGATGCAAAACCGCACCCTGGAAATCGGTGTCGGCCTTTTCTTGCTGGCTGGCATCCTGGCTTTGCTGCTGCTGGCTTTGCGGGTCAGTGGCCTGTCCCCGAGCGCGAGCAGTGACAGTTATAAACTTTATGCGTATTTCGACAATATCGCCGGTTTGACTGTCAGATCCAAAGTGACCATGGCCGGTGTAACCATCGGCAAGGTCACGGCTATCGATCTGGATCGCGACAGTTTCACCGGTCGGGTCACGTTGCAGCTGGAAAAGCGTGTAGATAACCTGCCGACTGACTCCACTGCATCTATCCTGACCTCTGGCCTGTTGGGCGAGAAATACATCGGCCTCAGCGTGGGTGGGGAGCAGACTCTGCTCAAGGATGGTGGAACCATCCATGACACCCAGTCGTCGCTGGTGCTTGAAGACCTGATCGGTAAATTCCTGCTCAATACCGTTAGCAAAGACCCCAAATGAGGAGTTTTTTCATGATCTCTATCTTGCGACGTGGCCTGTTGGTATTACTCGCGGCATTGCCGTTGGTGGCTAACGCCGTGGCTGCGCCTTCCGCGCACGATCTGGTTCAGGACACCACCAATCGATTGCTCGCCGATCTGGCGGCCAATAAAGAGAAGTACAAACGGGATCCGAGCGGCTTTTACGACTCCTTGAACAGCATCGTCGGGCCTGTAGTGGATGCCGAGGGCATCTCCAAGAGCATCATGACGGTCAAGTACTCGGGCAAAGCCACGCCTGAGCAAATGAAAACCTTTGAAAATAACTTCAAGAGGGGCCTGTTCCAGTTCTATGGCAACGCCTTGCTCGAGTACAACAATCAAGGCATCACCGTCGATCCAGCCAAGGATGAGTCGGGAGATCGTACAAACGTTGGCATGACGGTCAAGGGCAGCAATGGCGCGATCTACCCTGTGTCTTACACACTGGAAAAGATCAATGGCGAGTGGAAACTGCGTAACGTGATCATCAACGGCATCAACATCGGCAAGCTGTTCCGTGATCAGTTCAGCGATGCAATGCAGCGCAATGGCAATAACCTGGACGCGACCATCAATGGTTGGGCCGGTGAAGTCGCCAAAGCCAAGGAAAAGACCGAAGCTGAAACGACTCAGAAGAAGCCCGCCCAATGAGTGAGTCGGCTGTCAGCATGGGCGAGGCCGGTGAGCTGATGCTCAATGGCATACTCGATTACCGCACCGGGCTGGATCTGCGCAAGCAGGGCCAGGTGTTGATCAAGTCGAGCGAGGCGTCAGCCTTGGTGCTTGATTGCTCGGGTGTGCAAAAGTCCAGCAGCGTCGGTTTGTCGTTGTTGCTGTGTTTCATGCGTGACGCGCAAGCGGCGGGCAAGGCGCTGAGCATCCGTGCCCTGCCTGACGACATGCGTGAAATCGCTCAGGTCAGCGAGTTGACCGAGCTGTTGGCGCACCCTTAACTATCATCAATAAAGAGGCCCCCCGTCAGAGTCCTGCTTAGCGGGGTTCGCAGGCGCGGGGCTTTTTTGTATGATGTCCGACCCGTGCGCACAGGGCGCCGATTGAGGTTGAGCATGCAGGCCAACGAAGTGAAGAGCTTCCTTGAAGGAAAGCTGTCCGAGACTCTTTTATCAGTGCAGGTAGAAGTTGAGGGCGAAGGCTGCAACTTTCAGCTGAACGTGATTAGTGACGAGCTGGTGGCTTTGAGCCCGGTCAAGCGTCAACAGAGCATCTATGCCCATTTGAACCCATGGATCGCCGATGGCAGCATCCACGCGGTCACTATGAAATTTTTCAGCAGCGCGGCCTGGGCCGAGCGCACCTGAGCCCAAGGGCGTCGAGATTCTTATGGATAAATTGATTATTACCGGCGGCATTCGTCTTGATGGCGAAATTCGCATCTCCGGGGCAAAGAACTCTGCCCTGCCGATTCTGGCTGCAACCTTGCTGTGCGATGGTCCTGTAACCGTCGCCAACCTGCCGCACCTGCACGATATCACCACCATGATCGAGCTGTTCGGTCGCATGGGCATTGAGCCGGTGATCGACGAAAAACTCAGCGTTGAAATCGATCCGCGTACCATCAAGACCTTGGTCGCACCGTACGAACTGGTGAAAACCATGCGTGCCTCGATACTGGTGCTGGGGCCGATGGTTGCCCGTTTCGGTGAAGCCGAAGTCGCGCTGCCTGGCGGTTGCGCCATTGGCTCGCGTCCGGTCGACCTGCACATCCGTGGCCTCGAAGCCATGGGCGCAACCATCGAAGTCGAAGGTGGCTACATCAAGGCCAAGGCGCCTGAAGGCGGCCTGCGCGGTGCGCACTTCTTCTTCGATACCGTCAGTGTGACCGGTACCGAAAACATCATGATGGCTGCCGCGCTGGCCAACGGTCGCAGCGTGCTGCAAAACGCCGCCCGCGAGCCCGAAGTCATCGACCTGGCGAACTTCCTGAACGCCATGGGTGCCAAGATCTCCGGTGCCGGCACTGACACCATCACCATCGATGGCGTGGAGCGTCTGCACCCGACGATTTACAAAGTGATGCCTGACCGCATCGAAACCGGTACCTACCTGGTGGCTGCTGCTGTCACGGGCGGCCGCGTGAAGGTCAAGGACACCGATCCGACCATACTTGAAGCCGTACTGGAAAAACTCAGGGAATCGGGTGCCGAAATTACCACCGGTGAAGACTGGATCGAACTGAACATGCACGGCAAGCGGCCAAAAGCCGTCAACGTGCGTACTGCTCCGTACCCGGCGTTCCCGACCGACATGCAGGCGCAGTTCATCTCGCTCAACGCCATTGCCGAAGGCACTGGTGCGGTGATCGAGACCATCTTCGAAAACCGCTTCATGCACGTGTATGAACTGCACCGCATGGGTGCCAAGATCCAGGTCGAAGGCAACACCGCGATCGTTACCGGCACCGAGAAGCTTAAAGGCGCGCCAGTCATGGCCACCGACCTGCGGGCTTCGGCCAGTCTGGTCATCTCGGCACTGATCGCCGAAGGCGACACGCTGATCGACCGCATCTACCACATCGACCGTGGTTACGAGTGCATCGAAGAGAAGCTGCAGATGCTCGGCGCCAAGATTCGCCGCGTACCGGGCTAGTTTCTTGCGTCATGGGCACATGGAGGTGCCCGATAGTTGGTTTCGTTTCAAGTCGAGCCTGTAATGTTCAGGTTCGATGTTTGTCCGGCGCCGTTTGTGACCGGGCATAAGTATCCTGATAAGGACTTACGTTTCCCATGTTGACCATCGCACTGTCCAAGGGCCGCATTCTCGATGACACTCTGCCGCTTCTGGCTGAAGCGGGCATTGTACCGACCGAGAATCCGGACAAGAGCCGCAAGCTGATCATCCCCACGACCCAGGCCGATGTGCGCTTGCTGATCGTGCGTGCTACCGATGTGCCGACCTACGTCGAGCATGGTGCCGCCGATCTCGGTGTGGCCGGTAAAGATGTGTTGATGGAGTACGGCGGCCAAGGCCTGTACGAGCCATTGGACCTGCAGATTGCCCAGTGCAGGCTGATGACCGCTGGTGCCATTGGCGCGGTTGAGCCCAAAGGCCGGCTACGGGTGGCGACCAAGTTCGTCAACGTTGCCAAGCGTTACTACGCCGAACAGGGCCGTCAGGTCGACATCATCAAGCTTTACGGCTCGATGGAACTGGCTCCGTTGATCGGTCTGGCGGACAAGATCATCGACGTCGTAGACACTGGCAACACGTTGCGGGCCAATGGCCTGGAGCCTCAGGAGTTGATCTCGATGATCAGTTCCCGTCTGGTGGTCAACAAGGCCTCCATGAAAATGCAGCACGCCCGTATCCAGGCGCTGATCGATACCCTGCGCAAAGCGGTAGAGTCGCGACACCGCGGCTGACCCATCCGCGCGACCCCGGTCGCGCCCATCTATCCGTGTCATAGCCAGAATTCTCAGGTGCCCACGCGGATGGCTTGGTAGTCTTGCGGCGCCTGAGATTTGCAAAACCCAGCTTTGCAAAACCAAGCTTTGCCCATTTGAGCATTCGCCAATTATTGAGGCCCTCGCTATGACCGCTCCCACTGCAATTCGCCGACTCAACGCTGCTGACCCGGATTTCGCGCATCATCTGGATCATCTGCTGAGCTGGGAAAGTGTGTCTGACGACTCGGTCAATCAGCGGGTGCTGGATATCATCAAAGCCGTGCGCGAACGCGGCGACGCGGCGCTGGTGGAATTCACCCAGCGCTTCGACGGCCTTGAAGTGACATCGATGGCCGATCTGATTCTGCCCCGTGAGCGTCTGGAGCTGGCCCTGACCCGGATCACCGTGCCCCAGCGTGAAGCGCTGGAAAAAGCTGCTACGCGAGTACGCAGCTACCACGAAAAACAGAAACAGGATTCCTGGAGCTACACCGAGGCCGACGGCACGGTGCTGGGCCAGAAGGTCACGCCGCTTGACCGCGCTGGTCTGTACGTCCCCGGAGGCAAGGCTTCCTATCCGTCTTCGGTGTTGATGAACGCGATCCCGGCCAAGGTCGCGGGCGTGACCGAAGTGGTCATGGTCGTACCGACCCCGCGCGGTGAAATCAATGAACTGGTGCTGGCCGCAGCCTGCATCGCCGGTGTTGACCGGGTATTTACCATCGGTGGCGCCCAGGCCGTTGCCGCCTTGGCTTATGGCACCGAAAGTGTGCCCAAGGTCGACAAAGTCGTCGGCCCGGGCAACATCTATGTGGCCACCGCCAAGCGCCACGTGTTTGGTCAGGTCGGTATCGACATGATTGCCGGCCCGTCCGAGATTCTGGTGGTCTGCGACGGTCAGACCGATCCGGACTGGATTGCCATGGACCTGTTTTCCCAGGCTGAGCACGACGAAGATGCCCAGGCCATTCTGATCAGCCCGGATGCCGGGTTCCTCGACAAGGTGGCGGCGAGTATCGCCAAACTGCTGCCGACCATGGAACGCGCCGAAATCATAGAGACCTCGATCAACGGTCGTGGTGCGTTGATTCAGGTTCGCGACATGCAGCAAGCCATCGACGTGGCCAACCGCATTGCCCCGGAGCACCTGGAGCTGTCGGTCGCCGATCCGCAAGCCTGGTTGCCGCAGATCCGCCATGCCGGTGCGATCTTCATGGGCCGTCACACCTGCGAGGCCTTGGGCGACTACTGCGCCGGTCCCAACCACGTGTTGCCGACTTCCGGCACTGCGCGTTTCTCCTCGCCGCTGGGGGTGTATGACTTCCAGAAGCGTTCGTCGATTATTTTCTGTTCGCAGGCGGGCGCTTCCGAACTGGGCAAAACCGCTTCAGTGCTGGCCCGCGGCGAGTCCCTGACTGCCCACGCCCGCAGCGCGGAATACCGGATCGTTACCAATGAAGAGGGGAAACAAGCATGAGTAAATTCTGGAGTCCCTTCGTCAAGAATCTGGTGCCTTACGTGCCGGGTGAGCAGCCGAAGCTGGCGAAACTGGTCAAGCTCAACACCAACGAAAATCCTTATGGTCCATCGCCTAAAGCCTTGGCGGCGATGCAGACCGAATTGAACGACAACCTGCGTCTGTATCCGGATCCGAACAGCGACCTGCTCAAGCAAGCCGTTGCCAAGTACTACGGGGTGCAGAGCAATCAGGTGTTCCTCGGCAACGGTTCCGATGAAGTGCTGGCCCATGTTTTCCACGGTTTGCTCCAACACGATCAGCCGCTGCTGTTTCCGGACATCAGCTACAGCTTCTATCCGGTGTACTGCGGCCTGTACGGTATGGCATTCGAAGCGGTGGCGCTGGATGAGCAGTTTCAGATTCGCGTCTCGGACTATGCCAGGCCTAACGGCGGGATCATTTTCCCCAATCCGAATGCGCCAACCGGTTGCCTCTTGGCGCTGGACGCGGTCGAGCAAATCCTCAAGGCCAGCCCGGACTCAGTAGTCGTTGTCGACGAGGCCTACATCGACTTCGGTGGCGAGACGGCGATCAGCCTGGTGGATCGTTATCCGAATCTGCTGGTGACTCAGACACTGTCCAAGTCGCGTTCCCTGGCGGGTCTGCGGGTCGGTCTGGCGGTCGGTCATGCGGATTTGATCGAGGCGCTGGAGCGGATCAAGAACAGCTTCAACTCCTACCCGCTGGATCGTCTGGCGATCGTCGGCGCGGCAGCCGCGTTCGAGGATCGTGAGCACTTCGACAAGACCTGCAAGCTGGTTATCGACAGTCGTGAACACGTGGTTGAGCAATTGCAGGCAAAGGGTTTTGAAGTGCTGCCGTCGGCGGCGAACTTCATCTTCGCCCGTCATCCGCAACACGACGCGGCAGGCCTGGCGGCCAAGTTGCGTGAGCAAGGCGTGATCGTGCGCCACTTCAAGCAGGAGCGAATCGCTCAGTTCCTGCGCATCTCCATCGGCACGCCAGAGCAGAACCAGGCGTTGCTGGACGGCTTGGGCGACCTGTAGTTGGTTTTGATTGATCGTTCCCACGCTCCGCGTGGGAACGATCTTTGCCTTACTCGTGATGCGCTTCACCCAAAAACGTCAGTGAACTGAACAATCCCCGCGACGCCACATCGGCATTGTCTTTCAGCGGGATTTCCACCTGCGCTGCAATCACATTCAGCCCTTCATTACGCACCAGCACCTGTGCCCGACCTTCGGCATCCGTTTCGGTACTCAGGGTGTTCGGCGCGTTGCGATAATCGCCAATCAACTTCACCCCGGCCGCAGGTTTGCCATCGAGCAGCACGCGCACCGGCAGTGACTGGCCCGGGCCGACGGTGAGCGGATCGACTTCCGGCAGGATCAGCAGTTTGATCTGATCCAGCTTCGCAAACCTGGCCCCCGGCTGATAAATCGCCAGGCTGTACTTGAAGGTCTGGGTCGAGGCGATCGCTCCCGGTACTTTGCTGCGTCCCTGATTGACCCATTGCTTGTCAGCGGTCTGCGACCACATACCGTTATCCAGCGCCACGGCCAGCACGGCGGGCGGCTTGAGTGGTTGAAGGCGCGCATGATCGGCCAAGCGTTGTACGGTGACCGGGATCATCTTGCCTGCGACGTCATAGGCCCAGGCACCGCTGATTTTCTGCGCTTTGAAGGCATTGTCCTCGGCGCCATGGCCGTAGATGACTTCGACATTACCACGGCGTTGTTCGGTCCACAGGCCGTGGGCCGAGACTTGAGTGGCGAACAACGCGCCGAGCAGACCCAGCAGAGCCAGTGTTTTTGGTTGTTGCATGGCGGTTCCCTTTTACAGATTGAGTGTCAGGCTGACGGTGAAATTGCGCGGCTCGCCGGGGTTGACCCAGTAATTACTGTAGGAGCGCTCGTAATATTTCTCGTCGAAGAGGTTGTTCAGATTCAGCCCCACGGTGACGTTTTCGCTGGTCTTGTAATGGGCCAGCAGGTCGACGGTGTGGTAGGCGGGCAGTTCGAAATCGCCACCGGCTTCGCCTGAGCGGTCACCCACATAGGTGAGCGCCGCGCCGACATCGGCGCCGCGCATCAGGCCATCCTGAAATACATACACGCCCAACAGACTGCCGCTGCGTTTGGCTACACCGAGAATCCGGCTGCCGGTGGGGATCGCTTTGTCGCCTTTTGTGACCTCGGCATCGATATAGGCGAAAGCACCGATCACTCGCACGGCGTCACTGAGTTGCCCGGTGACTTGCAGGTCAATGCCCTGGCTGCGGCCCTTGCCCATGGCGCGATAGTTGTCGGTGGCCGGGTCAAGGGTCAGAACGTTTTCTTTCTCGATGTGGAAAGCGGCGAGGGTGGTGCTCAGGCGATCGTCGAACAGCTCGCTCTTGATACCGGCTTCATAGCCGACGCCTTCCTCTGGATCGAAGGATTTGCTGCTGACATCCAGGCCGTCGTTCGGTTTGAACGAGGTGGACGCATTGGCGAACAGGCCGACTTGCGGTGTCAGTTGGTAGAGCAGGCCCGCGCGTTGGGTCAGAGCGTCATGGGTTTGCCGGGTACTGGCGTTCCTCGTGAAGTCGTCGATCTTCTGTTCGAAGTGCTCCAGGCGAACGCCGAGCATGCCTCGCAGACGTTCGCTGAAGACGATCTGGTCTTGCAGGTTCAGCGCCTGGCTTTCGACATGTTCGAAGAAGTCTGTGCCCGAGCGCGCACCATCGGGTTTCGGCTGGCCGTAAACCGGGTTGTAGATATCGATGGCATACGGGCTACCGGCGATAGTGGTGACCCGTTCATTCTTGCGGTAGTTCTCGTATTCGCTGCCGATCAGCAGCTCGTGCTGCCAATTGCCGATGTCGAACAGACCGCGTAGTTCAAGCTGGGTAATGCTGTCGTGCCAGTCGCTATCGCGCTCCCGGTAGCGACGGTTGACGGTGTGCTGATCGGCGTTCAGCGGGCGGGCTTCCGAGGCGAAACCCCAGAGTTTGCCCTGCTTGTAATGACTGGCCAGGCGCAGTTTCCAGGCATCGTTCAAATGATGTTCGAGCGCGGCCTGGAGCATGTTGTTGTGGTTATCAATGTCATCGTCGTTGGGCTCGCCGAGGAAGGTAGAGCGCGATACACCGCTCCACGTGTTGTTCGGTGCAACGATGCCGCGATCGAATGTCGAGCTGTGGCGTACGAATTCACTTTCCACCAGCAGGCTGGTATCCGGGTCGGGTTGCCAACTGAACGACGGCGCGACGAACACCCGCCGACTGTCGACGTGATCGCGCAAGCTGTGGTTGTCTTCTACCGCGAGGTTGACCCGGGACAGCACATTGCCTTGCTCGTCGAGGGGGGTGTTGACGTCCATTGCACTACGGTAGCGATCCCAACTGCCGGTGCTGGTTTGCAACGTCGTGAAGGCTTCGGGTTGCGGTTTTTTGGTGACGATATTCACCGTGCCGCCGGGATCGCCACGACCATACAGGCTGGCTGCCGGCCCTTTGAGTACTTCGATGCGCTCGATGTTGGCGGCATCCGGTGTGCTTGGGAAACCGCGGTTGGCGCTAAAGCCGTCCTTGTAGAACTGCGAAGTGGTGAAGCCGCGCACGCTGTATTCGTAGAGGGTCAGGCCACCGAAGTTGTTTTGTTTCGAGACGCCGCCGGCAAACTCCAGGGCGCGTTCGACGCTGGTGCTGCCCAAATCCTTGAGCACGCTGGCGGGGATCACACTGATGGACTGCGCAATATCCCGAATGGCCGTATCGGTTTTGCTCGCGCTGGAGGAACGAGTGACGCGATAGCCCTTGACCGGGCCGGTGGGGGATTCGTAGTCGGCGGTGACGCTGATGGCGTCGAGTTCCAGCGGTTGTGGTTCTTCGGCGAAGACCGGATCCCCCAGCAGACCAAGGGCCAGGCCTGCCAGGGAAGCAGTTTTGCGAGACGTCATGACATCGTTCCAATAGCAATATTGAAACAATATAACATGACCAATGAGAATGTATGCTTTTAGCCCGGCGAGCCGGGCTGGCGCTTACTGCTCTTCTTTGACGGGCGCTGGCGGCGGACGCAGACCGATTTCCGCCGTGAGCTTGAGATCCTGGCCGTTGCGGATGACCTGGATGGTGACCTTGTCGCTCGGCTTGATCCGCGCCACCTGGTTCATCGAGCGGCGCCCGTCACCGGCCGGTTCGCCGTCGATGCTGAGGATCACATCGCCCAGTTGCAGACCGGCTTTCTGCGCCGGGCCATCACGGAAAATTCCGGCGACCACAATGCCCGGACGTCCGGAGAGGCCAAAGGATTCCGCCAGTTCCTGAGACAGCGGCTGTACTTCGATGCCGAGCCAGCCACGGATCACCTGGCCGTGCTCGATAATCGACTTCATCACTTCCATGGCCAGTTTGATCGGGATGGCAAACCCGATGCCCTGAGAGCCGCCGGATTTGGAGAAGATCGCCGTGTTGATCCCGGTCAGGTTGCCATTGGCGTCTACCAGTGCACCGCCCGAGTTACCGGGGTTGATCGCGGCGTCGGTCTGGATGAAGTCTTCGTAGTTGTTCAAACCCAGCTGATTGCGCCCGGTGGCGCTGATGATGCCCATAGTGACGGTCTGGCCGACGCCGAACGGGTTGCCGATGGCCAGCGCGACGTCGCCGACGCGGATGTTTTCGGAGCGGCCGACGGTGATCGAGGGCAAATTCTTCAGATCAATTTTCAGGACCGCAAGGTCGGTCTCCGGATCACTGCCGATCACTCGGGCCAGGGTTTCGCGGCCATCCTTGAGGGCCACCACGATTTGGTCAGCGCCGGTGGTAACGTGGTTGTTGGTCAGCAGGTAGCCTTCCGGGCTCATGATCACGCCCGAGCCGAGGCTGGACTCCATACGCTTTTGCTTGGGTGCGTTGTCGCCGAAAAAGCGCCGGAACTGGGGATCCTCGAACAGTGGATGAGCGGGTTTGTTGATCACCTTGGTGGTGTACAGGTTGACCACCGCAGGCGCGGCAGTGACCACCGCATCGGCGTAGGACACAGGCCCCTGCAGGGTGCTGGTGGTTTGCGGAGCTTGCTGCAGGTTGACGTCAAGGCTTGGCAGCCCGACCCATTGCGGGTAACGCTGAATAATCAGCAACGCGATAAGCACGCCGGCCAACAGCGGCCAGCCAAAAAAACGCAGCGCCTTGAGCATTAAGCAAGTCCTGAGAGGTTACGAAGGACCGCATACGGCCCATAATGTCGCGCATTATAGAGGCGCGCGAGCGCCTCTGAACGGGATATTTAGGAGTCTTTTATGGCCGTCGCCCTGAGCACCCTGGTAGAAGAAGCGGACCGTTACCTCAGCAGTTCGCGGATTGCCGATTACTGCCCCAACGGTTTACAGGTCGAAGGCCGGCCGCAGGTCATGCGCATCGTCAGCGGCGTCACCGCCAGTCAGGCGTTGCTGGACGCCGCAGTGGAGGCCAGGGCTGATCTGGTGCTGGTGCATCATGGCTACTTCTGGAAGGGCGAGAACCCGTGCATTACCGGGATGAAGCAGCGCCGGCTGAAGACCTTGCTCAAGCACGACATCAGCCTGCTGGCGTATCACCTGCCACTGGACCTGCATCCCGAGGTCGGCAATAACGTGCAGCTGGCGCGTCAACTGGACATCACGGTCGAAGGTCCGCTGGACCCGGAAAACCTCAAGGTGGTCGGCATGGTCGGGTCGTTGGCCGAGCCTGTGACCGCGCGTGATTTTGCCCGTCACGTGCAGGAAGTGATGGGCCGCGAGCCGCTGTTGATTGAGGGCAGCGAGATGATTCGGCGTGTCGGCTGGTGCACCGGCGGAGGCCAGGGTTATATTGATCAAGCGGTATTGGCCGGTGTCGATCTGTACCTGAGTGGTGAAGCTTCGGAGCAGACCTTCCACAGCGCCCGGGAAAACGACATCAGCTTTATCGCCGCCGGTCACCACGCCACCGAACGCTATGGTGTGCAGGCGCTGGGGGATTACCTGGCGCGGCGTTTTGCGCTCGAGCACATCTTTATCGATTGCCCGAATCCGATTTGAACGCTCAAACAGGCGGGTATATTCATATACCGTTTCGATCTACTTGGTGTCCTCAATAGAAGCGGACGCTGTGCTAGCATGCCCCGCTCGAACACGGCCCGCTGGCCGTCCATAAGATCGTTTTCGTGAGTAGCCATGGTCGACAAACTGACGCATCTGAAACAGCTGGAGGCGGAAAGCATCCACATCATCCGCGAGGTCGCCGCCGAGTTCGATAACCCGGTGATGCTGTACTCCGTCGGTAAAGACTCCGCTGTAATGCTGCACCTTGCGCGCAAGGCATTCTTCCCCGGCAAGCTGCCATTCCCGGTGATGCACGTCGACACCCAGTGGAAATTCAAGGAGATGTACAGCTTCCGCGACCGCATGGTCGAAGAACTGGGCCTGGACCTGCTGGTGCACGTCAATCCGGAGGGTATAGCGCAGGGCATCAACCCGCTGACCCACGGTAGCGCAAAGCACACCGACATCATGAAGACCGAAGGCCTCAAGCAGGCTTTGGACAAATACGGCTTCGACGCCGCTTTCGGTGGCGCCCGTCGCGACGAAGAGAAGTCTCGTGCCAAAGAGCGCGTGTATTCCTTCCGTGACAGCAAGCACCGCTGGGACCCGAAAAACCAGCGCCCCGAGTTGTGGAACGTCTACAACGGCAACGTCAACAAAGGCGAGTCGATCCGGGTATTCCCGCTGTCGAACTGGACCGAGCTGGACATCTGGCAGTACATCTACCTTGAAGGTATCCCGATCGTGCCGCTGTACTTCGCCGCCGAACGCGATGTCATCGAGATGAACGGCACGTGGATCATGATCGACGACGAGCGTCTGCTCAATCACCTGAGCGATGAAGACAAGGCTCGCATCGTCAAGAAGAAGGTCCGTTTCCGCACACTTGGCGACTACCCGTTGACGGGCGCGGTCGAGTCCGAGGCCACCAGCCTTACCGACATCATTCAGGAAATGCTCCTGACGCGAACTTCCGAGCGCCAGGGCCGGGTCATCGATCACGATGGCGCCGGTTCCATGGAAGAAAAGAAACGTCAGGGCTATTTCTAAACAGGGTGTCTCACATGTCGCATCAATCTGAATTGATCAGCGAGGACATCCTCGCCTATCTGGCCCAGCACGAACGCAAGGAAATGCTGCGCTTTCTCACCTGTGGCAACGTCGACGACGGCAAGAGCACCCTGATCGGGCGTCTGCTGCACGACTCCAAGATGATCTACGAAGATCATCTGGAAGCCATCACCCGCGATTCGAAGAAAGTCGGCACCACGGGCGACGATATCGATCTGGCATTGCTGGTCGATGGCCTGCAGGCCGAGCGCGAGCAGGGCATCACCATCGATGTCGCCTACCGTTATTTCTCGACCGCCAAGCGCAAATTCATCATCGCCGACACCCCCGGCCATGAGCAGTACACCCGCAACATGGCCACCGGCGCATCGACCTGCGACCTGGCGATCATTCTGGTGGACGCCCGTTACGGCGTGCAGACCCAGACCCGTCGCCACAGCTTTATCGCCTCGTTGCTGGGCATCAAACACATCGTTGTCGCCATCAACAAGATGGACCTCAACGGCTTCGATGAAACCGTGTTCGAGTCGATCAAGTCCGATTACCTGAAGTTCGCCGAAGGCATCGCGTTCAAGCCGACCACTATGGCGTTTGTCCCGATGTCGGCGCTCAAGGGCGACAACGTGGTGAACAAGAGCGAGCGTTCGCCCTGGTACACCGGTCAATCGTTGATGGAGATTCTCGAAACCGTCGAAATTGCCAGTGACCGCAACTACGCCGACTTGCGTTTCCCGGTGCAGTACGTCAATCGTCCGAACCTGAATTTCCGTGGTTTCGCCGGTACCCTGGCCAGCGGCATCGTGCACAAAGGCGATGAAGTCGTGGTTCTGCCGTCGGGCAAGAGCAGCCGCGTCAAATCCATCGTCACCTTTGAAGGCGAGCTGGAACACGCAGGCCCAGGTCAGGCGGTGACGCTGACCATGGAAGACGAGATCGATATCTCCCGTGGCGACTTGCTGGTGCATGCCGACAATGTCCCGCAAGTGACCGACGCTTTCGACGCCATGCTGGTGTGGATGGCTGAAGAGCCGATGCTGCCGGGCAAGAAATACGACATCAAACGTGCTACCACGTACGTGCCGGGTTCGATCACCAGCATCGTCAATCGCGTCGATGTGAACACCCTGGCCGAAGGTCCTGCCAGCGCGTTGCAGTTGAACGAGATCGGTCGGGTGAAGATCAGCCTCGATGCAGCCATTGCGCTGGACGGTTACGACAGTAACCGCACCACCGGTTCGTTCATCGTCATCGACCGTTTGACCAATGGCACTGTCGCAGCGGGCATGATCATCGCCCAGCCTCTGGCTCATGACAGCGTCACTCACCACGGCAAACTGGCTCATGTTGCCACCGAAGAGCGTGCCCAGCGCTTCGGCCAGCAACCGGCCACCGTGCTGTTCAGCGGCCTGTCCGGTGCCGGCAAAAGCACACTGGCCTATGCGGTTGAACGCAAATTGTTCGACATGGGTCGTGCGGTGTTCGTACTCGATGGCCAGAACCTGCGTCATGACCTGAACAAAGGTTTGCCGCAGGATCGCTCCGGGCGTACCGAGAACTGGCGTCGTGCGGCTCACGTCGCGCGTCAGTTCAACGAAGCCGGCCTGCTGACGTTGGCGGCGTTCGTCGCACCGGATGCCGAAGGTCGCGAACAGGCCAAGGCGCTGATCGGCGGCGATCGTTTGCTGACTGTCTATGTCCAGGCTTCGCCGACGGTCTGCGCCGAGCGTGATCCGCAAGGCTTGTACGCGGCGGGCGGGGACAACATCCCTGGCGACTCCTTCCCGTACGACGTGCCGCTGGACGCTGACCTTGTGGTCGACACCCAGTCGCTGTCGCTGGAAGAGTGTGTCAAGCAAGTACTGGAACTGCTGCGTAACCGCGGCGCGATCTAAGCTTCACGCGCACTGAAAAGCCCGCAACCGAGTGATCGGTTGCGGGCTTTTTGTTGATCCGGGATTGATCGTTCCCACGCTCTGCGTGGGAATGCCGCCTTGGACGCTCCGCGTCCTCTTCAGCTGTGACGCAGAGCGTCACGGGATGCATTCCCACGCGGAGCGTGGGAACGATTGTGTACAGGCGGTCAGCGTTTGCTCGGATACTCCAGATGCATCTGCGCCAGCAATGCATCCTTGTTTTCCCACAGCACATTGATCCACTGCTGAAACTCCAGGCGGTACTCATCATCCTGGTCGTAGTTCTTGCCGATGAATTGCGCTGGAATCCGTACTTCCTCGAAATGCACCACAAGGTCATTCACCTTGCCGCACAGCAAGTCCCAATAACCGGGACGCCCGGCCGGGTAGTGGATGGTGACGTTGACGATCGACTCCAGCTGTTCGCCCATGGCATCCAGCACAAAGGCGATGCCGCCGGCCTTGGGCTTGAGCAGGTAGCGCAACGGTGAGTTTTGCTGTGCGTGTTTGCCTTCGGTGAAGCGCGTGCCTTCGACGAAGTTGAAGATACCGACAGGATTGTCGCGAAACTTCGCGCAAGTCTTGCGGGTGGTTTCCAGGTCTTTGCCTTTCTTTTCCGGGTACTTGGCCAGATAGGCCTTGGAGTAGCGCTTCATGAACGGGAAGCCCAGCGCCCACCAGGCCAGACCGATCACCGGGACCCAGATCAACTCCTGCTTGAGGAAGAACTTCAGCGGACGGATACGCCGGTTCAGCACGTACTGCAGCACCATGATGTCGACCCAGCTCTGATGATTGCTGGTGATCAGGTACGAGTGCTGATAGTCCAGGCCATCAAGGCCGCTGAGGTGCCAGCGAGTCCGACGCAGCAGGTTCATCCAGGCTTTGTTGTTGCTGATCCAGGCTTCGTGGATATGGCTCATCAGCCAGTCGGTGAAGCGTTGGGCGGCCGGGAACGGCAGCAGCAGTTTGACGATTGCCACGATAAACAGCGGGGTGCAGCAGGCAATAGTGTTCAGCGCCAACAGCAGCGAGGCGATCACGCCGCGCACCGGTGCGGGTAGAAAATCCAGCATTTAGAGGTCCAGAGGTCGGTTGGCGGCTTGAATCGCAGTCAGGGCAATGGTGTAGACGATGTCGTCGACCTGAGCGCCGCGCGGCAAATCGTTTACCGGTTTACGCAGGCCTTGCAGCATCGGTCCGAGGCTGACGCAATCGGCACTGCGCTGCACGGCTTTGTGGGTGGTGTTGCCGGTATTCAGGTCGGGAAAAATGAACACCGTTGCCCGACCGGCCACCTGACTGTTCGGCGCCAATTGCCGAGCCACGACTTCGTTGGCCGCGGCGTCGTACTGTAACGGGCCGTCGATCAGTAGCGAGTTCTGCGTTTCATGGGCGAGCAAGGTGGCTTCGCGGACTTTCTCGACTTCTTCACCGCTGGCCGACTCGCCACTGGAATAGCTGAGCATCGCCACCCGGGGGGTGATGCCGAATGCCGCGGCGGAGTCGGCGCTTTGCAGCGCAATCTCGGCCAGTTCGCTGGCGCTCGGGTGCGGGTTCATGATGCAGTCGCCGTAAACCAGCACTTCTTCCGGGAACAGCATGAAAAACACCGACGAAACCAGCGTGCAGCCGGGCGCGGTCTTGATCAGTTGCAGGGCCGGACGAATGGTGTTGGCGGTGGAGTGAATGACCCCGGATACCAGCCCGTCGACCTCATCGAGCGCCAGCATCATGGTGCCGATCACCACGGTGTCTTCCAGTTGCTGCTCGGCCATCGGGGCGTTGAGGCTTTTGGTTTTGCGCAGTGCGACCATTGGTTCGACATAGCGCTGACGGATCAGGTCCGGATCGAGAATCTCCAGGCCTTCAGGCAACTCGATGCCTTGGGCGCGCGCGACTGCCTGCACGTCCTCGGGCTTGGCCAGTAACACGCAGCGAGCGATACCGCGAGCCTGGCAGATCGCCGCCGCCTGTACGGTCAAGGGTTCGCTGCCTTCAGGCAGGACGATGCGTTTGTTGGCGGCCTGGGCGCGCTGGATCAATTGATAGCGGAACACTGCCGGCGACAGACGCATTTCCCGTGGCGTGCCACAGCGCTGATGCAACCAGTTTGCGTCCAGGTGGCTGGCGACGAAGTCAGTGATGATCTCCGCACGTTCGCGGTCGTCGATCGGAATTTCCTTGTTCAAACCGTTCAACTGGTTGGCGGTGTCGTAGGAGCCGGTACTCACCGACAATACCGGCAGACCGGCCTGCAAGGCGCCTCGGCAGAGGTCCATGATTCGTGGGTCGGGCAGGGTGTCGCTGGTCAGCAACAGGCCGGCCAGCGGCACGCCGTTCATTGCCGCGAGGCTGACGGCGAGGATGATGTCGTCGCGATCGCCGGGGGTCACCACCAGCACGCCTGGCTTGAGCAGTTCCACGGTGTTGCGCATGGTGCGAGCGCAGATGATGATCTTGGTCATGCGCCGGGTTTCGTAGTCGCCGGCGTTGAGCACTTGTGCGCCCATCAGGTCCGCTACGTCGCGGGTGCGTGGGGCGTTCAGTTCAGGCTGGAACGGGATGCAGCCGAGCAGACGGAAATCGCCGCTGCGCAGCAACGGCGAATGCTCTTTCAGGCGAGCGGCGAAGGCCTCCATGCTTTCATCGGTCCGAACCTTGTTGAGGATCACGCCGAGGACTTTCGGGTCTTTCGGACCGCCGAATAGCTGCGCCTGCAACTCGACCCGACCGGACAGTTCGGTAAGCACTTCGTTTTCCGGTGCCGAGACCAGAATCACTTCGGCATCCAGGCTTTTCGCCAGATGCAGGTTGACCCGGGCGGCGTAGCTGGCGCTGCGGGTTGGCACCATGCCTTCGACAATCAGCACGTCTTTGCCAATCGCGGCCTGCTGGTAAAGGGTGATGATTTCTTCCAGTAGCTCATCGAGTTGACCATCGCCAAGCATTCGCTCGACGTGGGCCAGGCCCAACGGCTGTGGCGGTTTCAGGCCGTGGGTGCGGGCCACCAGTTCGGTGGAGCGTTCAGGCCCGGTGTCGCCGGGGTGCGGCTGGGCAATTGGCTTGAAGAAACCGACTTTCAGCCCGGCCCGTTCAAGGGTACGCACCAGCCCGAGGCTGATAGAGGTCAGACCCACACCAAAATCGGTGGGCGCGATAAAAAAAGTTTGCATGCGGATTCTCTGGAGGTGCATGGCAAGGGTGAACGCCTATGACTGGCCTTCTACCGATATTTCAGACGTCAAGGTTATCGCTAACCGAGCCTTGAGCGCACCAACCGCAGTCAAAGGGTTGGCCTATTTTTTCCTGACGTCGCGCAGGATCCATTACCCAGGCTCGGGATTGCCACGGTGGCTGGTGGCGAAGGTGCTGGGTATGGCCGCAGGAAAGCTCGGCAACCCAGTGTCCGTCCTCGTCTTGATGGAAGCCATCGATCGTCGATCCTTTCGAAGCGGGCCGTCTGTCCGGGTTCCGTTCGCTTTCGGGCGATTGCTTCGCTAAACTTGACCGTTCTTCATTCTTTTGCAAAAGGTCTCGCCCCATGCTGATCGCTGCCAATAAGGCTGTCTCTATCGACTATACCCTGACCAACGATGCTGGTGAGGTCATCGACAGCTCCGCCGGCGGCGCGCCGCTGGTTTACCTGCAAGGCGCAGGTAACATCATCCCGGGCCTGGAAAAGGCTCTGGAAGGCAAGAAAGTCGGTGATGAACTGACTGTTGCCGTAGAACCTGAAGATGCCTACGGCGAATACGCTGCCGAACTGGTCAGCACGCTGAGCCGCAGCATGTTCGAAGGCGTCGACGAACTGGAAGTGGGCATGCAGTTCCACGCTTCCGCTCCGGACGGCCAAATGCAGATCGTCACCATCCGCGATCTGGACGGCGACGACGTTACCGTCGACGGTAACCACCCGCTGGCTGGTCAGCGCTTGAACTTCCAGGTCAAAATCGTTGATATCCGCGACGCCAGCCAGGAAGAAATCGCCCATGGTCACGTCCATGGCGAAGGTGGTCACCACCACTGATTTTCTGCGCTAAGCTCGGATCGCTGGAGAGGCGCCCGAGGGCGCCTTTTTAGTCTTCGGCTGTTCGCGGCTGCAAAGCGGTTGTACTGTCGAGTGGCTATTTCGAGAAGAACACGGGAAATTTGGAGTCCGTCATGAGTGCTTTTCACGACCTTAATCTAAAAGCTTTGGATGGCCAGGACCTGCCTCTCGCGCCCTTCAAGGGGCACGTCGTACTGGTGGTCAACGTCGCCTCCAAATGTGGTTTGACGCCACAATACGCGGCGCTGGAAAACCTCTACCAGCAATACAAGGACCAAGGCTTCAGTGTGCTGGGTTTGCCGTGCAATCAATTTGCCGGGCAGGAACCAGGTACTGAACAGGAGATCCAGGAGTTCTGTAGCCTCAACTATGGCGTAACGTTTCCATTGTCCAGCAAGCTGGAAGTGAACGGGCATGATCGTCATCAGCTGTACCGTCTGTTGGCGGGCGAGGGCGCGGAATTCCCCGGTGACATCACCTGGAACTTCGAAAAATTCCTCCTGGGTAAAGACGGTCGCGTGCTGGCGCGTTTTTCGCCACGTATGGCTCCCGATGATCCAGCCGTGGTTCAGGCGATCGAGAAAGCCCTGAGCTGAGCGTTGCAACAAGAAGTGCCGGGCATCAGCGCCCGGCCAGTTTCACCCCCCGCCTTTCGGATGTTTCGCACTTCCACTCTTTCGCCAGCTTTTGCACCTTAATCACGTTGATCAATAGTGCTGGGCGATTCTCTCGATGAACAATATTATAACCATCATAAGGCGTTCGATCGGCCGCTAATCCGCGTCGATGCGCTGACCTTTGATTCGAGCCCGCTTTCTTGTGGAGTGCCGCATGCCTGTTCAAGCCTTGTTCAAACCGTTTCAGCTCGGAACGCTTCAACTGCCGACCCGAGTGGTGATGGCACCGATGACCCGTTCGTTTTCCCCGGGTGGCGTGCCGAACTCAAAAGTGATCGAGTATTACCGTCGTCGCGCCGCGGCCGGCGTGGGCCTGATCATCACTGAGGGCACGACGGTCGGTCACAAGGCTTCCAACGGTTATCCCAACGTTCCGCATTTCTATGGTGAAGTCGCGCTGGCCGGCTGGAAGAAGGTTGTCGATGCGGTGCACGCCGAGGGCGGCAAGATCGTTCCACAACTCTGGCACGTCGGCAGTGTGCGACGTATCGGCACCGAGCCGGATGCCAGCGTGCCGGGCTATGGCCCTTCGGAAAAACTCAAGGACGGTCAGCTCGTCGTTCACGGTATGACCAGGCAAGACATTGATGACGTCATCGCCGCGTTCGCCCAGGCCGCCAAAGATGCTCAGAGTATCGGCATGGACGGTGTGGAGATCCACGGTGCCCACGGTTATCTGGTGGATCAGTTCTTCTGGGAAGGCAGCAACCAGCGCACCGATGAATACGGCGGCAGCCTGGCCAATCGTTCACGTTTTGCCATTGAGTTGATTCAGGCCGTGCGCGCTGCGGTCGGCCCGGGCTTCCCGATCATCTTCCGTTTCTCCCAGTGGAAGCCGCAGGACTATACCGCCCGCCTGGTACAAACCCCGGAAGCCTTGGGTGAGTTCCTCAAGCCATTGTCCGATGCCGGCGTGGATATCTTCCATTGCTCGACGCGACGTTTCTGGGAGCCGGAGTTCGATGGTTCCGAGCTGAACCTGGCCGGTTGGGCTCGCAAGCTCACCGGCAAGCCGACCATCACCGTAGGCAGCGTGGGCCTGGATGGCGAGTTCCTGCAGTTCATGGTCAACACCGACAAAGTTGCTCAACCGGCGAGCCTGGGAAAACTGCTGGAGCGTCTGGGCAACGATGAATTCGATCTGGTTGCAGTCGGCCGTGCACTGTTGGTCGACCCGGACTGGGCGTTGAAGGTTCGCGAAGGCCGCGAGCAAGACATTCTGCCGTTCAGCCGTGAGGCGTTGATGAGCCTGGTTTAAGCGGCGACCAGGCTGACACCATATCGCGGGCAAGCCTCGCTCCTACAGGATTTGGGTCGATCACAATAATTTTGATCTCGCCGGACCTTGCAGGAGCGAGGCTTGCCCGCGGTGCTCTTCCTGGCAAGCCCCGCGCAACTGACCTTCAAACTGTTCGATGACCGTTGCCCAACCTTGCCGGCTGGCGTGCTGGCGTGCATTGAGCCGTACCCGACGCAAGGTTTCGCGCTCTTCCAGCAGCCAGATGGCAGCATCGCAGAACGCGTCTTCGTCGCCGGGCATGGCGAGTACGCCGTTGTAACCATGTCGAATGTGTTGGGCCGCCGCTGCTTGATCGTAAGCCACCACCCCCAATCCCGACGCCAGGGCTTCGAGCACCACGTTGCCGAAGGTTTCGGTCAGGCTTGGAAACAGAAACAGGTCCCCCGACGCATAGTGGCTGGCTAATGCTTCCCCACGTTGCGAGCCGCAAAAAATCCCTTCCGGCAATTCCTTCTCCAGCGTCGCGCGCTGTGGTCCTTCACCAATCACGATCAGTTTCATCCGCTGCTGTGGATAAGTGGCCTGCAAGGCATCGAAACTACGCTTGAGCAATCCGAGGTTTTTCTCTGACGCCAGGCGTCCTACGTGAATGACTGCAATATCGTCGTTACCCAGGCCCCAGGTTTCCCGCAGCGCGTTCAGGCGTTTGGCCGGGTTGAACAGCTGGTTGTCCACGCCACGCGAGAGCAGTGCCAAGCGCTCGAAGTGCCGACGTTCCAGCTCCAGGCGTTGGCTGGCGCTGGGCACCAGAGTCAATTTTGAACGGTTGTGGAACCAGCGCAGATAATGAGTCAGCAGCCGGGTTATCAGACTGAGGCCGTACTGGTTGGAGTACTGTTGAAAATTGGTGTGAAAACCACTGACCACCGAGATACCCAGGCGTCGAGCGGCCCGCAGTGCAGACAAACCCAGTGGCCCTTCAGTCGCGATGTACAGCACATCGGGGCGATGGCGCTGCCAGCGACGCAGCAATTTGTGCATCGAGGAGTGCCCCCATTGCAGGCCGGGGTAGCCGGGCAACGGCCAACCGCGACAGAGCAGCAGTTGCTCGTCACTCGGCCGGCTCTGGTCACAGTCCTGACGCGGCCGGACCAGTTCGACCTGATGTCCGCGCGCGCGCAAACCATCGAAAAAGCGGCCAAGCGTATTGGCCACGCCGTTGATTTCCGGAGGGAAGGTTTCGGTGATCAGAGTGATACGTAGAGCTGTCGTCATGGCCTCAGTGTCGGCTGAGGCCATGTCGTCATTGTGTCGCTGGGATGATGGATTTGTGACGGTGCTCAGACTTGCCTGACCACCAGCTTTTCAGCGCCGCGCTCGCGGACCCAGAACAAGGTCGCCCCAGCCACGGCGGCGGGCATCATCAGGATGTTCACCACCGGAATCAGCAACGCCAGATAGACGATGCCGCCAAAACTCATGCTCTGCCAGCGCTTCTCGCGCAGCCAGGCAAGCATCTCGTTCCAGCCCAGCTGGTGGTTGTCCGCCGGGTAGTCGATGTACTGGATTGCCATCATCCACACGCCGAACAGCAGCCACAGCGGTGCGGCGATCACGTTGACCACGGGAATGAACGAGAGGATGAACAGCCCGATGGTTCGCGGCAGGAAATAGCCGAGCTTGCGCATTTCCCGGGCCAGAGTGCGCGGGACCATGGCGATCAACTCGCGCCAGCTGAATGACGGGAAGTCGTCGGTGCCGCGCACCACCACTTCGACTTTCTCCGCGAGAAAACCGTTGAAGGGTGCAGCGATGACGTTAGCCAGCAGGGTGAAGGTGAAGAACACCATCAGCGCCACCAGCACCACGAACAGCGGCCAGAGGATGTAGCTGAGAAAACTCAACCAGTGCGGCAATGAAGGCATCAGCGCATCGACCCACAGGCTGAACTGATGACCGGCCAGGTAGATCAATCCGACGAACAGCACCAGGTTGATCGCCAGGGGTAACAGGACGAACAAACGCAGGCGGGGGCTCAAGACCAGCTTCAGGCCTTCGCGCAGGTATTGCGGGCCAGACAGAGCGGGGGCGGGCATAGCGTGTTCCTTGCGATGAGAAAACTTGCCGACCTTAACGGCTTTGCTCCCTAGGCGAAAGCGCAGTAATTGTGTCGACATTAACTGTAACAAAGGCGCCCTCAGTCAGGACTGTTGCAGATAGAGACCGCCTATGAGCTGGATTGTTAATCCGTATTTCCTTAATCTTCGCCCCCTCGATACGCTGCACCCATTATTTTCAGGACTGTCTCGCTTCCCCAAGTGCTTTCACAGTCCTTTTTTTATTCCAGCCGGTTTTCCGGCGTTCCGCGCCAGATGCCCAGGGCCGGTCAATAGGAGTGAGTCATGTCTGATGTACGTCATTCGCGAGTGATTATTCTCGGTTCCGGCCCTGCCGGTTACAGCGCTGCGGTCTATGCCGCTCGTGCCAACCTCAAGCCGCTGCTGATCACCGGCATGCAGGCCGGCGGTCAGCTGACTACCACCACCGAAGTCGACAACTGGCCGGGCGACGTCCATGGCCTGACCGGCCCGGCGTTGATGGACCGTATGCGTGAGCATGCTGAACGCTTTGAAACCGAAATCGTGTTCGACCACATCAACGCAGTCGACTTTGCGGCCAAGCCTTACACCTTGACCGGTGACAGCGCCACCTACACCTGCGACGCGCTGATCATCGCCACTGGCGCCAGCGCTCGTTACCTGGGTCTGCCTTCAGAAGAAACCTTCATGGGCAAAGGCGTTTCGGCCTGCGCTACCTGCGATGGTTTCTTCTATCGCAACCGTGAAGTCGCTGTGGTCGGTGGCGGCAATACCGCCGTTGAAGAAGCGCTGTACCTGGCCAACATTGCCAGCAAGGTCACGCTGATCCACCGTCGCGAAACCTTCCGCGCCGAGAAGATCCTGATCGACAAACTGCACGCGCGGGTTGCCGAGGGCAAGATCGTCCTCAAGCTGAATTCGACCCTTGACGAAGTGCTGGGCGACAACATGGGCGTGACCGGTGCGCGTCTGAAGAACAACGATGGCAGCTTCGACGAGCTGAAAGTCGATGGCGTGTTCATTGCCATCGGCCACACCCCGAACACCTCGTTGTTCGAAGGTCAGCTGACATTGAAAGACGGCTACCTGGTGGTTCAGGGCGGCCGTGAAGGCAATGCCACTGCGACCAGCATCGAAGGTATCTTTGCTGCCGGTGACGTGGCTGACCACGTTTACCGTCAGGCGATCACTTCGGCAGGTGCCGGCTGCATGGCCGCACTGGACGCAGAGCGTTATCTGGACGACCTGCAGAACGCCAAGTTCTGAGTCTGATGAAATGAAAAAACCGGCCTTGGCCGGTTTTTTCATGTTCGCAGTTCATTGATCGTTCCCACGCTCCGCGTGGGAATGCAGCCCCGGACGCTCCGCGTCCATTGCGGAGCGTCCAATGAGACATCCCCACGCAGAGTGTGGGAAGGATCGTCCATCTTGAATTAGCGGCGTTGCAGAGGCTGCGCCGCGAACTTCACACCCGCCAGACCATGAGCCATCAACGCCCGGATATTGCCGTGGTCGGTGCCATCCGGGGTCGATACGACCGAGCGGTAGTGCTCGCCGAACGCCAGCAAGGCTTCCTCGTCGCTCAAGCCTTCCAGCAGCGCCAGGCCCAGGGTCTTGCACGAACCTTCGTTCTGCCCGGCAGCATTTTCTACGCCGCCGTTGTTGAAGGCTTGTGGCTGGTAATCGTAGCCAGCGGCGATAAACGCCAGGGTCTCGGCAAAGGCGTGTTCGTCGCTTTTGAGGCTGGCGCGCAGGGTGTTCAGATCAGTCATGGGTTTTTCCTTTGGCAAACGCCGCTTGTTGTTCGGCGTTGGCTTCTTGCTGGTATTGGGCTTTCCACTCGGCGTACGGCATGCCGTAAACCACCTCGCGGGCGTCGTCGAGGCTGACCTCGATCTGGCGATCATCGGCCTCGGCCTTGTACCACTTGGACAGGCAGTTACGGCAGAAACCGGCGAGGTTCATCAGGTCGATGTTTTGCACATCCTTGCGGCTGTCCAGGTGCGCGACCAGGCGGCGGAAGGCGGCGGCTTCGAGTTCCAGGCGTTGTTGCTCGGTCATGATGGGCTCTGTGCGATCTATCGTGGCGCGGATGATAAAAGCCTGGCGGACAATTGGCCAGACGGCGGTCAGCGGCTCGCGGCGAGGGTGATCGATACCGACTCGGCGAAACGCAGGGCATGGGGTTTGTCGACTTCGACTTCGGCGTACAGCACCGATTCGTTGGTCATCACCAGATCGAGCAACTCCTGCGTCAGGCGTTCGAGCAAGGCAAAACGATTGCCCTCGACGTGGGCAATGATCGCTTTGGTGATTGTGCGGTAATTCAGCGCGTGGTCGATGTCGTTGTCGCGCACAGCGTCCTGTGCGGCATAGAGGATGGTCAGGTTGATCAACACATCCTGCTTGTTGAGGATTTCGTCCTCATTGATTCCGATGAAGGTCCGCAAACACAGGTCCTTGACCCGGATGCGTGCCATTCCTGGCTGAAGTTGTGGCATTGCTACTTGCTCCGTCCTATCAATTGCAGGAACTCCTGGCGAGTGTTGCTCGAGTCGCGGAAGGCACCGAGCATCACCGAGGTATTCATGGTCGAATTCTGTTTCTCGACGCCGCGCATCATCATGCACATATGCTTGGCCTCGATCACCACCGCGACACCGGCGGCCTGGGTCACTTGCTGAACGGCATCAGCGATTTCCCGGGTGAGGTTTTCCTGGATTTGCACGCGGCGGGCGAACATGTCGACAATTCGCGCGATCTTCGACAGCCCCAGGACCTTGCCGGTCGGAATATAAGCCACATGAGCCTTGCCGATGAAGGGCAGCAGGTGATGTTCGCAGAGTGAGTAGAGTTCGATGTTGTCGACGATTACCATCTCGTCGTTATCAGAGTCGAACAGTGCACCGTTGACGATCTCCTCGACGCTCTGCGCATAGCCATGACAGAGGTACTGCATGGCCTTGGCTGCGCGGGCAGGCGTCTGGAGCAAACCCTCGCGATCCGGGTCTTCACCCAGGCCTATCAGGATTTCCCGGTAATTTTGGGACAGGGATAACGTCATACAACATCCTCGCAGGGGCGGCTTATTTGACGTGCCTTCCGCCGTTGACGGTCAGGGTCGTGCCGGTGACATAAGGGTTGTCCAGCAAATAGCGCAGGCTCTGGTAAATCACCTCGCTGCCGGGTTCGATACCCAGCGCGGACTTGGCCAGTGCCCTGGCGCGGTACGCCGCGTCGTCGTCCGGGTTGAACATCAGCAGGGCCGGGGCAATGCCGTTGACCTTGATTCGCGGCGCATATTTCGCTGCGAAGGACAGGGTCAGGCTGTCCAGACCGGCTTTGCTGGCGCAGTAGGCAATGTGCTTGCTGCTGCCCTTGCGGGTGACATCGTCGCTGATATGCACGATGTCCGCCGGGCTGGAGCGTTCCAGCAAGTCAGCACAATGCAGGTTGATCAGATAGGGCGCAAGCATATGCACGCTGAACATCTGGGTGAATGCGGCTGTTTCGCTGCCAGGCGTTTCTGCCAGCCAGGATGAAGCGTTGTGAACAATCGCCCGCAGGCCAAGGGTGTGAGTTTTCAGTTCGGCAATGAACTTCAGGATGCCGGCCTCGCTGGAGAAGTCGGCAAACAACGCAATGGCACCGCGCTCGCGCAGGGTCTGCACGCCCGGCCGCTCGCTGCGGTAGCTGATGATGACCGGATGACCTTCCTCCAGCAGCCGCAATGCGCAATGCAGGCCAACGCGCTGGCCGGCGCCGGTGATCAGGATCGGGGCAGGGGAAAGAGTCATGGAACGCTCGCGTCGAGGTATAGGTAAAACTATACCAGCGACGATACCTGGTCACCTAAAACGAAGGGGGGACAGCCTCGTGTGCAGAAAAATCGTCCGAACGCGGCCCGAGCCATCGGTGCAGGAGCCGGCGCTGGCTGCGATCTTTTATGGAGTTTGCGTGGAAGGTGCGCCGGGCAATGATCGTGCAGGCGTGCTGTTCAGCCAGCCGGATAAAAGACGGGTCGACAGCGGAATAAAGAAGTACACCATCAATGGCGTCAAGGCCAGGGTGCTGAAGAACACCCGACTCAACAGCCCCAACTCGCCCAACAATGGCCCCAACAGCAGGTTGAACAGCAGCGAGACTGGAAAGAATGCCAGCCAGATCGCTACGGCCTGCTTCCAGCGAGGAGGGCGGTGACCGGCTGCGCCAAACCAGCCATCGATGCCGCTGACCCGATGTTCCGAAGGATGAGCGAACAAGTCGCTACCCCGCGCCAGCCAGGCGCCGCGCGAGGCGGAGTGTTCCCAGGCATGCAGGGTCTGTTCATTGGCAAAGCGGAAGATGATCTGGAATTCGTCATCATCGGGCGGCGGAGCAAGCACGCCAGAGCCGAGATAGCCGGGGAAGTCGGTGGCCAGTTGTTCGCCTTCGCCAAGCCAGGCGATCAAATCCTGGTAACGACCGTTGGCGACGCGGCGCGCCACCATCAGAGTGACGGGGGAGGTAGACATTGTGTATCTCCGAATTGTAAGCGCAGCCCCGGATAGGGGACTCACTTCACGCAGCGCCGGGGTGGTGGGCTGCGTTTAAGTACATGCAAGGATTATTCCTTGTTTCGGCGAATATACCAGCGACGTTTGTCGACTATGCCCTTGGAAGAACGGTACTTTTGGAGCATAAAATGGGATCCAATTTGTTAGCAGATATTTCCGCGTCCAGATGATCTCCATTACTGAACTCGCCCGCGATTCACTCATCTCCCACCAACTTGAACGGGAAGAGTTGTTCCCGATCCGGGAAGTGGCACGGCTGACGGGCGTCAACCCGGTGACCCTGCGCGCCTGGGAGCGTCGCTACGGTTTGATTGTTCCCACACGCACCGAAAGTGGGCATCGGTTGTATTCAATGGTCGAGATCGAGAAGGTCCGCAGCGTCCTTGGCTGGATCGAACGTGGTGTTGCGGTCAGTAAAGTCGGCAAGATCCTGAGCAAAACCAGCGCAGCTCAGACGCAGTCCAACGCCATTCCTGGTGAAGACACCCAAAGTGAGTATGCGCATTGGCAGACGCAACTCAAGACGGCGGTCAGCGAGTTTGATGACCTGCAACTGGAACGGCTGTATGGCCAAGTGTTTTCAAGCTTCGAGCTGAGTGTCGTGTTCCAGGACGTCCTGATGCCGCTCTGGAAACAATTGCTGCACCAGAAGGAGATGTTTGGTCAGACCAGCGAGTGGCTGTTCCTGGATGGCTTTTTACGCGCTCGGGTCTCGCAACGTCTGGTGTTGATACGCGGCTCGCAACGGCAGCGGGTGCTGGTGACGGCCATCGCCGGACAGTGCCGTGAGCTCGAATTGCTGGTGGCTGCCCTGTTCATGGGAAGCATGGAGGTCGGTGTCAGGGTACTGACGGTGGGGCAACCGTTCGATGAGTTGACCCTGGTCTGCGAAAAGATCAAACCCCAGGCGCTCGTGCTGTTCTCCAACCATGCACCTGCTCCCGAGTTACTCAGGCGCTTGAATCGTCTGGCCATTACCCTGAATTGTCCGGTAATGCTGGCTGGCGATGCGGCGAATCTGGCGCAGGAGAGTCTGGCGGGGTCGTCGATCGGGTGTCTGGGCAGCGATGTTCAGGTGATGCCGCAACGCTTGCGGCGACTCCTGAGCGGCGCGTTGGATACCTGAAAGAAAGCGTCAGATGTGAAGTGCAGGATGGGTCAGACGATGCTGCTGAAGGATGAACTGGCGCAGGCGTTCGGTTTCGTTCTTGTCACTCTGGTTCAGACGATAAGCGTAGTAGCCGTGCTCGGTTTCGCGCTCGAAGGTGCCGCGCAGAGCGATGCGCTCATAACCCGAAGGGCTGAACCAAAGGGCGAAATGCTTCGCTGGTTTGGTTCGATTGCGAATTTCCACCAGTACCCCTTTGAATGACACTTCGTGGACCCACAAGGCACCGGGTTGACCCTTTGCGTTTTCCAGTGCAACCGGCTCTTCGAGCGTCAAGCGCCAAGGTCGAACCATAGGCCCGTCTTCATAAATGCTGGGTACACCGAGGCGTAAATGCATCGCATGAAACTCGTCTTCCACCAGGTGCAGCGGAAAAGTAATCTGCTGGTTTTCGAAATGTGCCTGGATGGTGACTTGCTCATGGGCGGCAAGGCGCGTGAGCAGATCGCGGATTTGTGAACCGCCGTTGACCAACAGGCTCGATGTCGCATCCCGCACGTTGAGTTGCGGGTTGTGCTGCATGGTCTGGATGAAATCCAGCTCATCCTGGGTCAGGAGGGTGTCACGGTGCATGATTTACTCGAAAAAAATAATTACAAATTCATTGGTGATTGTAGTTAATGACCATTAATTCGATGACTTGTTTAAGCCGTTCGTCGCTTTGAACGCTTTGAGTTCGGCTTGAACCTCGGCCAATTGCGCTTCCAGTTGTACTACGCGTTGCTGAGCCTTGACCTGAACAGTGACGTCTCTGCTTCCTGTCTAGGACGCTGCATTTTAAGACATCATCGTGAGCTGTCCACTTGCCGTCAGCTGTTAATATTCTGATCTTTACTCAGCTTCAGGATCAGATTGATGAAAGTCGCCATCCTTTCCGGCTCGGTGTACGGCACGGCTGAAGAAGTCGCCCGGCATGCCGCAAAACTTCTAAATGCAGCAGGTTTCCAGGCTTGGCACAACCCGCGTGCGAGCCTGGCCGATGTCCTGGCATTCGGCCCCGAGGCGTTTCTTGCCGTGACCTCGACCACGGGCATGGGTGAGTTGCCGGATAACCTGCAACCGCTGTATTCGATGATTCGTGATCAATTGCCTGCTGCCTGGCGCGGTCTGCCGGGAGGGGTGATCGGTTTGGGCGATTCGAGTTACGGCGATACCTTCTGCGGCGGCGGTGAGCAGATGCGAGAGCTGTTCGCCGAACTGGGCGTGCGCGAAGTCCAGGAAATGCTGCGTCTGGACGCCAGCGAGAGCGTGACCCCGGAAACCGACGCCGAGCCGTGGCTTGCTCAGTTCGCTGGCGCTCTGCGCGGCTGACCGGGCTGTTGAATCTGTTCGCGGCCCCCTCTACTGGCGCCGATGCTTTGATATTAAATTGAACGTATTGATACGAAACTCAGCTCTGACCCGCTCGGCCAGTAAGCTGGCTGCCAATGCAACTACCCCAGGCCCGGTGGCTGACTAGACTGATTGGACGTTAGTAAAAATAATAAAAATCGAAAACTGCCGAGGTCACTGCCGTGAGCGTAGCCCCCGTTCCATCGACACAGAATGTGAAAGACCAGGTCAGCGCCGCCGAGTGGCAGACCCGTGTGGATCTGGCAGCCTGCTATCGGCTGGTGGCGATGCATGGTTGGGACGATCTGATCTTTACCCACATTTCGGCCAAGGTGCCGGGCACTGAAGATTTTCTGATCAATCCCTTTGGTTTGATGTTTCACGAAATCACCGCGTCCAGTCTGGTGAAGGTCGATCAGGCCGGCAACAAGCTGATGGACAGTCCCTACGAGATCAATCCCGCGGGCTACACCATCCATAGCGCGGTGCATGAAGTGCGTCACGATGTGGTTTGCGTCCTGCATACCCATACGGCTGCTGGCGTGGCGGTTTCGGCACAGAAGCAAGGCGTGTTGCCGATCAGCCAGCAATCGCTGTTCGTGCTCGCAAGCCTTGCCTGTCACGGCTATGAAGGTGTGGCGCTGAATCACGAAGAGAAGGCGCGACTGCAAGCCGATCTCGGTGAAAACAATTTTTTGATGCTGCACAACCACGGTCTGCTGACCTGTGGCGGCACGATTGCCGATACCTTCCTGATGATGTTCACCTTCCAGCGAGCCTGCGAAATCCAGGTGCTGGCGCAGAACGGCGCGGCGGAGCTGATTACGATCGAGCCGCAGATTCTGGCAGGGGCCAAGGCCATGATCGCCGGGGTCACGAAAAGCGCTCAAGGCATGGGTGGCATGCTGGCCTGGCCAGCGCTGCTGCGCAAACTCGATAAACAAGACTCGGGATACAAACTCTAATGCATCTCGCCGAGATCCCTCTTTGCGTCTGGCGAAAGCGCGGGAAGAGCTTTGTGTTTCGCGGCCAGACCATTCGCTACTGGATGGCGGGGCAGGGGGAACCGCTGTTGCTGATTCATGGCTTCCCGACCGCCAGTTGGGATTGGCACTATCTCTGGCAGCCGCTGGCTCAGCGCTACCGGGTGATTGCCTGCGACATGCTCGGCTTTGGTGACTCGGCCAAACCGCGGGATCATGAGTACAGTCTGCTGGAACAAGCGGACCTGCAACAGGCGCTACTGGAGCATTTGGGTATCGAGCAGCCGGTGCATGTGCTGGCCCATGATTATGGCGATAGTGTTGCCCAGGAACTGCTTGCCCGTCATTACGAAGCCAGTATCCATATTGCCAGTTGCGTGTTTCTCAACGGTGGCCTGTTCCCGGAGGCCCATCGTCCGGTGCTGATACAGAAACTCTTGCTCAGCCCCTTGGGCTGGATGATCGGCCGGGCGTTCAGCCGTGACAGGCTGGTCAAGAGCTTCAGCCAGATCTTCGGTCCTCAGACCCGGCCCAGCGAAAGTGTGCTGGATGACTTCTGGAGCCTGGTCGACAACAACCATGGGACGCGGATCCTGCACAAATTGATCAGCTACATCCCGGAGCGTCGGGTGCAGCGCGAGCGGTGGGTCAGCGCCATGCAGCGTGGTGACGTGCCGCTGCGGGTCATTGATGGTGAGGTCGATCCGGCTTCCGGTGCGCACATGGTTGTGCGCTACCGGGAGTTGATCCCGGAACCGGACACCATTCTACTGGCCCGGATCGGCCATTACCCCCAGACCGAAGCACCGGTGCAGGTGCTCAAACATTATCTGGATTTTCGTGACCAGCTTATTTCCCCACCCAGAAAAATGGCGTGCTCCTGAACTCGTTTCTACGAGGTTTTGCGTTCGACGATTCTCACTATCAGCCGCCAATCATCCCCCTGCCTTATCGCGCACCATTCAGCCTGCGCCGTATTCATTGTGACCAGCAAGCCTGTGCCTGACACTCAACGTATTGTCCATTGGCCTGCTGGAGTTCCGTATGAATGAGTCTGTGCGCTTCGAAGATAAAGTCGTGATCGTCACCGGTGCAGGCGGTGGCCTCGGACGGGCTCATGCACTGCTGTTCGCTAAACATGGTGCAAAAGTGCTGGTCAACGATCTCGGCGGTTCGGCTCAGGGCGAAGGCGCAAACGCATCGGCGGCAGACCGTGTGGTGGCAGAGATTCGTGATGCAGGCGGGATCGCCCAAGCCAACCACGACTCGGTCACCGATGGCGACAAAATCGTTCAGAACGCTATGGATGCATTTGGCCGCGTTGACGTAGTCGTAAACAACGCCGGTATCCTGCGGGACAAAACCTTCCACAAAATGGACGACAGCGACTGGGACCTGGTTTACCGCGTGCATGTCGAAGGCGCCTACAAAGTTACCCGCGCCGCCTGGCCGCATATGCGTGAGCAACGTTATGGCCGGGTTATCTTCACCGCCTCAACCTCAGGCATTTACGGCAACTTTGGCCAGTCCAACTATGGCATGGCCAAACTCGGCCTTTATGGCCTGACCCGCACTTTGGCCATCGAGGGCCGCAAGAGCAACATCCTGGTCAACGCTATCGCCCCCACCGGCGGCACGCGCATGACCGAAGGGCTGATTCCGCCGCAAGTCTTCGAACAACTCAAACCGGAACTGGTCAGCCCGCTGGTGGTGTACCTGGCCAGCGAAAGTTGCCAGGAAACCTCCGGCCTGTTCGAAGTGGGCGGCGGCTGGATGGGCAAAGTCCGCTGGGAACGCAGTCTCGGCGCAGGCTTCGATCCCCGTGAAGGCTTCTCGCCGGAAGACGTCGCCGCCCATTGGCAACAGATCTGCGACTTTGAAGGTGCAGCTCATCCGAAGGACAACATCGAAGCGTTGAAGGAAATGATGGAGAACTTGCAGAAGTATTCGCTTTAAGAAAAAGCAACAGGGTCAAGAGCAAATGTTGACCCTGTTTGGTTTTTTATTATTCGATTTTAAATCCAGACTTGCCGTTCGCTGCTCTCCACTCTTTAATTTTTGCGAGAATGATTTCTGGAGTTGCTTCTTGCTCTGACGGTGCGTAATAAATTAAATCAGAGCCGTCGGGGTGCTCGGTCAACCGTTCAAAATCAAGCACAGCCTGTATTTGTTCGGCTTCTGTTGGATATTCTGAATTACAGATTTTTTTAATAAATAGCAGGAATTCATTTTCGGTATAATCAGAAAATATTTTGATGGGCATGTTATTTTTCTCCTTTATGTATCTCGCCATGTCGTTTTGGGGTGACTATATGAATGTTGTCGATATCATATAATGTACCGTCTTTCGAAAGATGTTGTATGTGGTGTAGCTCAAATTTTACCTGGTCGCCAACTCTATCGCTTTTACGAGAGAACGGTGCCCGACCATTTTTCATTTCAAGGATGTTGTTACTAATGAACTGTTTAGACAGTTCAGTATCTTGAGCTACGGCTATCCATAAAGCCTCCCGAAAGTCCCTAAATCTCCTGAAATTTTTTCCCCGCAACTGATCCGCAATCTGCGAAGGAATGGGAGCACCTTCCCCTTGAGTCGCAGCGCCTAACCAAGTGTCTGAAACCGGCTGTCCGCTCCCACTGGCAACCCCGGGATCCTGGCGACGGTCGCTGAACATCGTAAAAACAGGAGGGAGCCCCGACTCAATCGGAAAAACGGTGATGAAGCCGCCAAAGCTGTACTGATCGGCTGACGGGAACGTATCGACTCGTCCTTCGGTCGGGGTGACGGTGGCGCCCTCATAAACGGGTACATCCGGCTTTGTAGCAGGAAAGGCGGTCGAGGCGTTTTCCGGTTTCACTATTGGCGTCCATGTCATGACTCTGGACGGTGAATCCGGGCTGTAAGAGGTGTAGATATTCTTGTGTGAATCGAACGTGGCGAGTCTGGCAGATACTTTGGAAGGAACCGTTAGGCCGTCGGTTGCTGCAACAACGACTTCCACTTTTCCCCCAAAAGTCCTCGAACCGATAATCACCGGTAGTTCAATTTCCCCGCGAGCAACAGCAACCTCATGCAAGTCAGCCGTAGAGTCAGAAGCCAGTTCTGACAGTGGGACGCTAATGGAATATAGATCGCTGTTGCCCAACTTTGACGGGATGAGCAGCGCAGCGAATCCACCTACAATTGCACCCGCTGAAGCAGTTGCACCTGCAGTAACCGCGGACACCGCAGTGCGCAGGGCGGCTTTTAGCGCCAAGGAGATGGTCGGGTTGGTCGAGATCGTTCCGCTGGAGATGGTAAATACCGGGCCGAATGCCGCAGATGAACCCGCGTTGGCAAACGTGATGGCTCGCTGGCGGGCATGTTCCTCTGCCAGTTTCTTCGCTTGCTGTTCCGCTTCCAGTCGTACCCGTTCGGCTTGCCGTTTAACTTCAGCCAGTGCCTCAAGACGAGCCTGTTCGGCGGCGATGTGCTGAGCAGCCGCTTTTGCAGCAGCCTCAGCCTGCTCGTTGGCCAATCGTTGAGCTTCTGCCAATGCTGCAACCCGCGCCTGCTCTCGAGCCCGGGCCTCTGCTTGCGCGTTGATGCGGGCCAATTCAGCAGCAACCCTCTGGGCTTCCTGTTCCGCAGCCATTCGTGCCTGATCATCTGCCTGCACAGCGCGGAGAAAGTTCTGCACATTGACGGATTGCTGGTTGAGCAACTGAATGGTTTGGGACAACAATCGTGCGTCGTGGGCCGCCCTGTACGACGTGGCCCACGCCTGCATCGCAATACCATCAGGGACGACCACCTTCTCCAGGGTCAAGGCTTTTGGGTAGAACTCCTGCAACGGCCTGTCAATTGGGTCGAAGCCATAAAATTCATTGGCGATAGCCGTTTTGTAATGGAACTCAGCCGTCTTTCGAATCAATAGTTTGTTACGCACGCCCAACTCGCGAATGATCGCTTCAGCGGGCGGAAGCGGGTTGGTTGGACCTTCCAGCCTTGTTGCGGCCAGTTCATTCTCAATGGTTTGCGGTAGTTGGTTGGATAGGGTTTTATACTCCTCTGCCAATGTACTGGCGGTGGTTTTCAGTTTGTGCAAATTTATTCCGACTGCCGGCTGGAAGCCGGGCTTGGACGTTCTGTCGAAACCTCCCCCAATGGGGTCTTTACCGGGTGGTGGCTGAGCACCAACGTAGATTGCTGGAAGTACATGTTCCTGACGGTCAGACATGTTTTGTTCTCCGTGATATTGATCAGTGTCAACTTGCTTAGAGATGAATGGTTTAGGCTCGATGTTCGAGCGTAAAGATTGTTTGTTGAGTATTGATTTTCTTGTGCATTACTTGTCCTGCGTTGGATGCGAAAAATTAAGCGTTTGAGCAAGTGTTTGCATGTTAGCGAATGGCGTTTGGTAATGGGTCTGAGAAATGTGTAGGTTATTTCTTGTTTTTGTTGCGTGCGTCGAAGGTTTGGTTTTTTGTTAATAATTGAAGTGTGTGAATTAAAGGTGGGATGTTTTTTTATGTGTCAGCTAAAAGTTATTTGTTTTCTGTAGAGGCTTTCTGGTTTGTTGCTGGTCGCAGTTCTGCGTGTAAAGCTCGCCCTGCGACCACTTTACTTTTCAGTACATTGGGGCGAGAGGAATCAGGCGCAGATAAAGTTGCGGGCAGATGGAACAAGCAAAAAAAAGCCGCTGCATCAGCAGCGGCTAAAATAAGACGTTAGATAAAGGAGCAATAAATCAACGTCAGTGAACTCAGTGGTAAAAG
Organism: Pseudomonas sp. GW821-FHT04C07; assembly: GCF_059420325.1. Classification (NCBI taxonomy): domain Bacteria; kingdom Pseudomonadati; phylum Pseudomonadota; class Gammaproteobacteria; order Pseudomonadales; family Pseudomonadaceae; genus Pseudomonas; species Pseudomonas sp. GW821-FHT04C07. The sequence continues at coordinate 62,502 of NZ_JBWKTM010000017.1, read as the reverse complement.
CTTGAATAAGTTTTTTCAAGCTGTCCGAATGCTATCAATCAGAAGTGGAGTATTCACACTTCACTGTTTGCTCTTTCTGGCTGTTTGCCGTGAAAGCCCGGCAAGAATAAACACTTATCTCCCCGTGAAAAATAGTGATTCAGAACAATGACTGTTACAGCTTCAGCAACAGTCACCGTTCAGACTGCGCGCGTCCCCGTAGCAGCTGCCGAAAGCTGCGTCCGAGCCTGGGTCGCGTCCGACCGACGCACACGCAAAACCAGACACCGTGTTTTTCAGAATAACCAGGTCTGCATGATTTACGACTGCTGCGCAGCCGGACGCAGCCTTCGGCAGCTGCTACAAAAGCCGGTGCTATCCATCCCCCTGATAACGTCCCATCCAGCCCACGCATGCTCCGCTGCAAGCCCTGGCAGGCGCAGGCATTCATCCTTTCGAGGTACAACGCGAATACCTCCTTGGTGCGCTTATCGCTCCCGATTGCCGACAGTAGGGTGAGGCCTTCTGTCACTCATTTATCTCGTTGCATACGGTGAAAACTCATGCCCGGCGGATTCACGGCAAGCTTGGGGTGGAACGCCGGACTCAGGCGGTCGCCAAGGCCAGGCAGCTGGAACTGATGTGACGTGTATATGCCTTTAATATCTGGCGCTGTGAAACTCAGTGAGTGAGTCTTGGATGAGTAAAAACTGTACGTGACTCGAATGGAACTGTGTGGGCCTATGATGTTCTTTTTACGAAATCATACATATTTCAGTGAGCGATGCTTTTGTAATCGGCTATAAATTTATTCGCGGCAAGAATAAGTGGTGCCTTGAATCTGCTCTGTCGGTCCATCCTTAATTAACCAAAGGGAGTCTTCGGAGCCGATTTGTCCCTTGGGAACAGTATGAGGTGGTTTGTAAGTAACGTTTGAATATCAGAAGGCTCATGTATTGATATTCCAGACTTGGAGTCTGGGCACGTGAGCGTTAAAAGGAGCAGTTATGAGTGACCAATATTTTCACAAGAATGATCCGCGTATTACCGAGCTTCACAAAGGCCATATTGCATATGCAGTGCGTGTACTCTTGGGTGAGCGTCTTGAAAAGCTGGGGCTTCACCCTGAAAGGACATACATCACCAGTGTTGATAATCTTGTCTCTCAGCAAATTTTCGGATCGCGAACGCTGTTCGACGAGGTGCTGGAGAAGGTTCAGGAGAACGATCGACCCACGTATAGCCAAGGGAATGTCGGTATTTTTACCGAGTCGTATTCGTTTGCACCTGAACATAAGGTGAAGGGGTTGGACATTATTCAGTTTGAAAACATGCTCATCAACATCGTCGATGTATTGAATTAACGATGTTGACGCTGCACCGGACGATTCTATTGAACCGTCCGGTCAGCGCTCATACCCCATTCTCCAACTCACCGCCTGCGTCGCCGCCAACAAACGCTGCGCTGCCGGGCCATTCTCATCGGCATGAAACAACGACGTCGGCCCGACCACCGTCAGCACCGCCGCCACATTTCCGACCGCGTTGAACACCGGTGCCGACAACGCGTCCACACCCGGCATCAACAGGCCATGGACATGATGCAGACCGCGTAAACGGATCTGTTCGCACACTGCCGCGTAAGCCTTCTCATCGGCCAGCAGATGACCAGCGCTCGCTTTCAGTTCCTGCTCGCGCAACTCGATGGTTTCGCGGTTCGGCAGGAAAGCGCTGAACACCAACCCTGTCGATGAGCTGAGCAATGGCAATACCGAGCCCAATTGTGTGACCACCGTCACTGCGCGCACCGCCGGTTCGATATGCACCACGGTCGCACCCTGATTACCCCATACCGCGAGGAAGCACGTTTCGTTCAGCTCGTCGCGCAACTCGGCCAGCGGCAGCGCGGCGACTTTCAGCACGTCCATACTGCTAAGAGCGGCCAAACCCACGCGCAATGCTTCACGGCCCAGGCCGTAATGGTTGGTGGCGGTATTTTGCTCAGCAAAACCGCTGGCAATCAGCGCCTGCAAATAGCGATGGACCTTGCTCGCCGGCATCTTCACGTGTTCGGCCAGACGCGACAAAGAAGTGGCCGGCGACAGTTCCGCCAGGGCCTTGAGGATGTCAGTACCGACCTCGGCCGAGCGGACTTTCTGTTTACCGTTGCTGTCGCTGGTGTTCTTTTCCATGGAGGCGGTGTGATCCCGAGACGAATGGACGTCTTTATAGCTTGACGCTCAATACCAATCAAATTACGTTATGCGTAATCTAATTACGATAAAAACAATGCGGGCGTGCTGAGACTTCTGGATCGGAAGGTACAGCGCTCTGCTCACTCCACTCAGGAGGCTCCATGGACCTCGATTCCTCGGCGCAAGCCTTGGCTTATCAGTCAGGCTTTGGCAACGAATTCAGCAGTGAAGCGCTGCCTGGCGCGTTGCCCGTCGGCCAGAATTCTCCGCAAAAAGCGCCCTACGGTCTCTACACCGAACTCTTCTCCGGCACCGCGTTCACCATGGCTCGCAGCGAAGCGCGGCGCACCTGGATGTACCGCATTCAGCCATCGGCCAACCACCCGGCGTTCGTCAAGCTGGAACGGCAACTGGCGGGTGGCCCGCTGGGTGACGTCACGCCTAATCGCCTGCGCTGGAACCCGTTGGACATTCCCAGCGAACCGACCGATTTCATCGACGGTCTGGTGAGCATGGCTGCCAACTCGGCGGCGCAGAAGCCGGCCGGGATCAGTATCTATAACTACCGCGCCAACCGCTCGATGGAGCGGGTGTTCTTCAACGCCGACGGCGAGTTGCTGGTGGTGCCGGAGCAGGGCTGTCTGCGTATCGCCACCGAACTGGGTGTGCTTGAGCTGGAACCGCTGGAAATCGCCGTGCTGCCTCGCGGTATGAAATTCCGTGTCGAGCTGCTCGATGCCCAGGCTCGCGGCTACATCGCCGAGAACCATGGCGCACCCCTGCGCCTGCCGGACCTGGGGCCGATTGGCAGCAACGGCCTGGCCAATCCGCGGGACTTCCTGACCCCGGTCGCCCATTACGAAGACCTCAAGCAGCCCACTACCCTGGTGCAGAAATTCCTCGGCGAACTCTGGGGTTGCGAGCTCGATCATTCGCCGCTGAACGTGGTCGCCTGGCACGGTAACAACGTGCCATACAAATATGACCTGCGGCGTTTCAACACGATCGGCACGGTCAGCTTTGACCATCCCGATCCATCGATCTTCACCGTCCTTACGTCGCCGACCAGTGTCCACGGCTTGGCCAACCTCGACTTTGTGATCTTCCCGCCACGCTGGATGGTGGCTGAGAACACCTTCCGTCCACCGTGGTTCCACCGCAACTTGATGAACGAGTACATGGGTCTGATCCAGGGCAGTTACGACGCCAAGGCCGAAGGCTTCCTGCCGGGTGGTGCGTCCTTGCACAGCTGCATGAGCGCCCACGGGCCAGACGGCGAGACCTGCACCAAAGCGATCGCCGCTGAGCTTTCGCCGAGCAAGATCGACAACACCATGGCTTTCATGTTCGAAACCAGTCAGGTGCTGCGCCCGAGTCGCTTCGCCCTCGACTGCCCGCAGTTGCAGAATGACTACGATGCTTGCTGGGCGTCGTTGCCCGCTACCTTCAATCCGAACCGGAGATAACCGATGAATCAGCCAACCATCACTCGTAGCTGGGTTGCCTCCGCCAACGGCCACGCCGATTTCCCGCTGCAAAACCTGCCGTTGGGTGTGTTCAGCATCAACGGTTCTGCACCCCGCAGCGGCGTGGCGATCGGTGAGCACATCTTTGATCTGGAAGCGGCGCTGGAGGCCGGTCTGTTTGACGGCGCAGCATGCACGGCGATCGAAACTACCCGCGGTGGCCAGTTGAACGCGTTCTTCGAGCTGGGCCGCAGTGCTCGCCTCGCTTTGCGCGAACGTCTGCTGGAACTGTTCGCCGAAGGCAGCACCCTGCACGGCAAGATCGAAGCCCAAGGCGCGAAGTTGCTGCCACTGGCTGCGAACTGCCAAATGCACTTGCCAGCGAAGATCAATGATTACACCGACTTCTATGTCGGCATCGAGCACGCACAAAACGTCGGCAAGCTGTTCCGTCCCGACAACCCGCTGCTGCCGAACTATAAATATGTACCGATCGGCTACCATGGCCGCGCATCGACCATTCGCCCGTCCGGCACCGACGTGCGTCGGCCGAAAGGCCAGACCCTGCCGGCCGGTCAGACCGAGCCGACTTTCGGCCCATGTGCGCGCCTGGACTATGAGCTTGAACTGGGTATCTGGATCGGTCAGGGCAACGCCATGGGCGACTCGATTGCCATTGGCGATGCTGCGGAGCACATCGCCGGTTTCTGCCTGCTCAACGACTGGTCGGCGCGGGATATCCAAGCGTGGGAGTACCAGCCGCTGGGTCCATTCCTGTCCAAAAGCTTCATCACCAGCATCTCGCCGTGGGTGGTGACGGCCGAAGCCCTGGAGCCATTCCGTCGTGCCCAACCGGCCCGTCCGGAGGGCGATCCACAGCCGCTGCCGTATCTGCTCGACAAGCGTGATCAGGCCACCGGTGCCTTCGATATCGAACTGGAAGTGCTGTTGCTGACCGAGTCGATGCGCGAACAGAACCTGCCGGCCCATCGCCTGACTTTGAGCAACACTAAACACATGTACTGGACCGTGGCGCAGATGGTTGCGCACCACAGCGTCAACGGCTGCCAGCTGCAGGCCGGCGATCTGTTCGGTTCGGGCACCCTGTCGGGGCCAGAGAATGGTCAGTTCGGCAGCCTGCTGGAAATCACCGAGGGCGGCAAAAAGCCGATCGAACTGGCGTCGGGCGAAGTGCGTAAATTCCTCGAAGACGGCGACGAAATCATCCTGCGTGCTCGCTGCAGTGCTGACGGTGTTGCCTCCATCGGTTTCGGCGAATGCCGCGGCAAAATCCTGCCGGCACGTTAAGAGGTTCTAGCCATGGAACTCTATACCTACTATCGCTCAACCTCGTCCTATCGGGTGCGCATCGCGCTGGCGCTCAAGGGGCTGGATTACCAGGCGCTGCCGATCAACCTGATCGCCGCCCAAGGTGGCGAACATCGGCAGCCGGCGTACCTGAGTGTCAACCCGCAGGGCCGCGTACCGGCCTTGCGCACCGATGAAGGCGACTTGCTGATTCAGTCACCGGCGATCATCGAGTACCTCGAGGAACGTTATCCACAGGTGCCGTTGCTGTCCAAAGATCTGGCCACCCGCGCGCACGAGCGTGGGGTGGCAGCGTTGATCGGTTGCGACATTCATCCGTTGCACAACGTCAGCGTGCTCAACCTGCTGCGCCAATGGGGCCATGACGAGGTTCAGGTGGTGCAGTGGATCAGTCACTGGATCACCCAAGGGCTGACGACGGTCGAACACTTGATCGGCAACGAAGGTTACTGCTTTGGCGGCGAGCCGGGGTTGGCGGATGTCTACCTGATCCCGCAGGTGTATGCGGCCGAACGGTTCAACATTTCCCTTGAGGGCTATCCACGGATTCGTCGGGTGGCCGCGTTGGCTGCTCAGCATCCGGCGTTTCTCAAGGCGCATCCGGCGCAGCAACCCGATACACCGTAGTGTGAGGGTTGATGATCGTTCCCACGCTCTGCGTGGGAATGCCGCCATGGACGCTCTGCGTCCGTCAATTCAGACTCAATGCACAATCGAATTAGGCGGTAAATGCCCCAACCGCTCGGTCAGTCGCAACCGCTGTATCGGGTCTTCACTGAGCAGCAACGCATGCTCAAGATCGAAGCGCTCGGCATTTGGGCAATCCAGACGTTGATACAGGCTGGCGCGGGCCAGGTAATCGGCTGCGCTGGCGTTACCCAGCTCCAGCACACGTTCGGCGTCGATCAGTGCGCCGAGGTTGTCGTTGTTGGCGAGGTGTAACTGGCGCAGGTTGCGCGACAGGCGCTGCAACATGTGAATCGGCTCGGCGGTGAGTAAATGCTCTGCGCCAAGCTTCATGTTCGGACCATATTGGCGTTGCAGCAGCTCACGGCAATCATTGGGATATAGCCGTCGCCCGCCGCACGGGTCGAGCAGATGGTCAGTACCAGGCACTCGCAGCAGGAAATGCCCCGGGAAGTTGACGCCGACCAGGGGGATTTCCAGACGCCTGGCCAGCTCCAGGGCAACCAACCCCAGCGCCAGCGGTTGTCCGCGTCTGCGTTCCAGTACTTTATCGAGCAGTGCAGCCTGGGGTCGCAGCGGGGTGGAATCATCCTGCGCAAAGTGCAGGTCATTCATACGGCGCAACAAGGGCTGCCCGAGCTCAGTCACCGGCAACATCGGCAAACCGGAGCTGACCCGTTGCTGCAGCTCTATGAAATTGTGCAACAGCACCTCTGGCTCTACCGCCGGATCGTGCTCGACAGCGATCCACAGTGCCGCTTCAAAGAGCGCCGGTGGAGAGCGTTGCAGACAGGCGAAAAAAGCTTGGCGGGGGGTCATCAAAATCTCCGGTGAATGCCTCGTTTTAGCCCCGTCGCCGGCTTTCGTCCAGTGCCGTGCGCATGACGTTGCAGGTTATGTCTGAAAGCCTGCAAACAGCCTCGGCTTATTCCCGTGTGCTTCAGCAATCTTTTACCGGAAGCCTATACTGGCGACATAAGCTTTATTCGGGAGCCCGATGATGTTTGCTCTCATGCAAAGCACTCGCCTTGAATCGCTGCACCTGAGCGTCGACCCAAAGACCGGGTTGAAGGCGGTGATTGCCATTCATTGCAGTCGCTTGGGACCAGCCCTGGGCGGTTGTCGTTACCTTGCCTACCCCGACGACGAAAGCGCAGTGGTCGACGCTGTGCGTCTGGCCCAGGGAATGAGTTACAAGGCTGCATTGGCCGGTCTGCCTCAAGGCGGCGGCGTAGCGGTGATCGTTCGCCCGCCTCATGTCGAAAGTCGTGCCGCCTTGTTTGAATCTTTCGGCCGCTGCATCGAACAGCTTGATGGTCGCTACATCACCGCCATCGACAGTGGTACCTCGGTTGCCGACATGGATTGCATTGCCCAACAGACCCAGCATGTCACCAGCACCACCGCTGCGGGCGATCCTTCGCCGCACACCGCCATGGGCGTGTTCGCCGGAATCCGCACCACTGCCATGGCCCGTTTGGGCAGCGATAACCTTGAAGGTTTGCGTATTGCCATTCAAGGTTTGGGTAATGTCGGCTTTGCACTCGCCGAGCAATTGCACGCCGCAGGTGCCGAATTGCTGGTCAGCGACATTGACCCCGGCAAAGTACAGTTGGCCATGGAGCTATTGGGGGCTCATCCAATTGCCAATGAAGCGCTGCTCAGCACCCCGTGCGACATTCTCGCGCCTTGCGGTCTGGGTGGTGTGCTCAACAGCCACAGCGTCGCCCAATTGCGCTGCGCGGCGGTAGCCGGTTCCGCGCACAATCAGCTGACCAACCTGCTAGTCGCCGATCAACTGGAAAATCGCGGGATTCTGTATGCACCGGATTACGTGATCAATTCCGGCGGGTTGATTTACGTTGCGCTGAAACATCGTGGCGAAGAGCTGACGACCATTACCGCTCACCTCTCGAAAATCGGCGCACGGCTGACCGAAGTCTTCGCCCACGCCCAGGCCGAAAAACGCTCCCCGGCGCGGGTGGCTGACGAGTTGGCGGAGCGCCTGCTATACCGATAGGAGAGAGCAAAGACCCCACGACGGCCGACTTGCTCGAAAGGCCCGCGCCACAAGCACCGGGCTCAACAGCATCACGCTTATCCGGCGTGTAAGGAGCGGTGCCATGCCCAATAAGGTCGACCTTCCCTATACCCGCTATTTATCTCCCGACGGCAAACTGCTTGGTGAGCTTCCTGCCTGGGCGGATGATTTCAACCTGCTGACGCGCCTCTACCGGCAGATGGTGTTGACGCGCCTGTTCGATCAGAAAGCCGTCGCTCTGCAACGCACCGGGCGCATTGGGACTTACGCGCCGACCTTGGGCCAGGAGGCGATCGGCGTCGCGATTGGCAGCCTGATGCGCCCCGAAGATGTGCTGGTGCCCTATTACCGCGACACCGCCGTGCAATTGATGCGCGGGGTACGCATGGAAGAAATTCTCCTGTATTGGGGGGGCGACGAGCGCGGCAGTGACTTTGCCGAACCTGCGGTGGCCCAGGATTTCCCCATCTGTGTGCCGATCGCGACCCAGGCGCTGCATGCCTGTGGCGTCGCCAGTGCATTCAAGATCCGTGGCGAGCATCGGGTGGTGGTGACCACCTGTGGCGACGGCGCCACCAGTAAAGGTGATTTCCTCGAAGCCCTCAACGTGGCCGGAGCCTGGCAGTTGCCGGTGGTGTTCGTGGTCAACAACAACCAATGGGCGATCTCGGTACCGCGGCGGATTCAGTGCGGCGCGCCGACTCTGGCGCAGAAGGCGATTGGCGCCGGGTTCCACGGCGAGCAGGTCGACGGCAATGACATGCTCGCGGTGTATGAGCGCATGCAAATCGCCCTCGAACGGGCGCGTCACGGCAAAGGCCCGGTACTGCTGGAATGCCTGAGTTATCGTCTCGGCGACCACACCACCGCGGACGACGCCACGCGTTACCGCCCGGCCGATGAGGTCAAGCAAGCCTGGCTTGAAGAACCGATCAAACGCCTGCAAACCTTCATGGCCGGGCAGGGTGTCTGGGATGAAGGTCGCGAGCAGGCGCTGATCGCCGAATGCCAGGGTCTGGTGCAGCGTGCTGTGGATAACTTCGATGCGGCTGGCAATCAAGCGCCGGAAGCGGTGATGCGATACGTCTATGCACAGTGGCCGGCGGCCTTGGCGGAACAGCGCGAATGGTTTCTCGAAAGGATTGCGCGGCGCGCGGGAGGTTCGGCTCATGAGTAACGAAAAAGTCAGCCTCCTTGAAGCCGTGAACCTGGCCATGCACCGGGCCATGAGCGAAGACGAAAATGTCATCGTCCTCGGCGAAGACGTCGGCGTGAACGGCGGTGTGTTTCGTGCCACCCAAGGATTGCGGGACAGCTTCGGCTTCAAACGGGTCATCGACTCGCCACTGGCGGAAACCATGCTCGGTGGACTTGTGGTGGGCATGGCCGCTCAAGGCTTGAAGCCGGTGGTGGAAATCCAGTTCATGGGTTTTATCTACGCCACCATGGAGCACCTGGTGTCCCACGCCAGCCGCATGCGCAACCGCACGCGTGGGCGGATCACTTGCCCGATGGTAATGCGCTCGCCGATGGGCGCCGGAATTCGTGCGCCGGAGCATCACAGCGAAAGTACCGAAGCATTGCTTGCGCATATTCCGGGGCTACGGGTGGTGATTCCATCGTCGCCGGCAAGAGCCTATGGCTTGCTGCTGGCGGCCATCGATGATCCCGATCCGGTGGTGTTTCTCGAGCCAACCCGGCTCTATCGCATGAACCCGCAACCGCTGGTCGATGACGGCAAACGCCTGCCGCTGGATACCTGCTTCACCCTGCGCGAAGGCAACGACATCACCTTGATCAGTTGGGGCGCCAGCGTCATGGAAACCTTGCAGGCCGCCACCGCGCTGGCCGAGCAGGGCGTTTCGGCGGAGGTAATCGATGTCGCCTGCGTCAAACCTTTGGACCTCGACACCCTTGAAGCCTCGGTACGCAAGACCGGTCGCTGCGTGATCGTCCATGAAGCACCACGCTCCTGTGGCGTTGGTGCGGAAATCGCTGCGAGCCTCTACGAGCGGGTATTGCTGCAATTGCAGGCACCGATCCAGCGAGTCACCGCGCCGGATATTCCGCCACCGCTGTACCGGCTCGAACACCTGTATATCCCCAGCGTCGAGGACATCCTTTACGCCTGCGATACCGCGCTGAATTTCGCCTGAGCCCGAGGAGGGAGCGATGAAATATTTCAAACTGCCCGATCTGGGCGAAGGTCTGCAGGAAGCGGAGATTGTCGAGTGGCACGTCAAGGTCGGCGATACGGTGAAAGCCGATCAACTGCTGGTCTCGGTGGAAACCGCCAAGGCCCTGGTGGATATCCCCGCGCCCTATGACGGTGTGGTGGCAAAAACCTACGGCGGCGAAGGCGACATCCTGCATGTTGGCGAGCCCTTGCTTGGCTATGAAGGCGAAGCGGATGCGGGCACCGTGGTCGGGCGCCTCGAAGGCGGCGGCAACAGCCAGGACGATCAGTTTTTCGTCGGTGCCGCGCCCTCGACCCGTGAACACATGGCTACTCGCGCCACCCCGGCGGTGCGGCAACTGGCACGGCAACTGGGCGTCGACTTGAGTGCGCTGAGCGGTTCCGGCGCTGATGGCTTGATCACCCGCAGCGATGTCGAGAACGCGTCCCAGACCGAGCGCGAAAAATTCGGCGGCGATAAGCTGCGTGGCGTACGTCGCAGCATGGCGTTGAACATGGCCAGGTCCCACGCTGAAGTGGTGCCGGTGACAATCTTCGGTGATGCCGATTTGCATCGCTGGGGGCACGCCAGGGATCCGTTGATTCGTCTGGCCAAGGCCATGGCCGCCGCTTGTGCGGTGGAGCCAGTGCTCAACAGTGCGTTCGATGGCAAGTCGCTGTCGATCAAGCAGCACGAAACACTCGACCTGGGGATCGCCGTGGACACACCGGACGGCTTGTTCGTGCCGGTGCTGCGTGACGTGGGCAATCGTAAATCGGCAGACCTGAAAGAGGGCATGAGTCGTTTGCGAGCGGACGTGCAGGCTCGCTCGATACCGCCCAAGGAGATGATGGGCGCGACCCTGACGCTGTCCAATTTCGGCACCTTGTTCGGACGTTATGCCAACCCGGTGGTGGTGCCGCCGCAAGTGGCAATCCTCGCTGCCGGCGGGATTCGCGACGAACCGGTGGCGGTGAACGGCAAGGTGGCGGTGCATCCGGTGCTACCGCTGTCATTGACCTTCGATCACCGGGCAGTCACGGGAGGCGAAGCGGCGCGCTTCTTCAAGGCGTTGGTCGAGGCTCTGGAAAAGCCTGAGGATTAGACTTTTCATTCGCCCATGAAAAAGGCCCTGAGCCATTTGACTCAGGGCCTATTCAATTCGGGCGTTGCTTACTTGGCGGACTTGGCGGTTTTCGCGGGCTTAACGGGTTCAGCTGCTTTAGTCGCTTCAGTCGCTTCAGTTGTTTCAACCACTTCAACCACTTCAACCACTTCAACCACTTCAACCGATTCAGTTACTTCAGCCGGCACGTTGAGCAACTCGGACAGTGCATCCGGTTGGCTCTTGAATGCCCTGGCGAACACATCGCGGTTTTTCGCCATGTAGATCCCGGCTTCTTCCACTTGCTGTTCGGTCAGCGACGGAACCGCTTTTTGCAACACTTCAGCCAGCAACTCAGCCAGTTCGAGCATTTTGTCATGACGGTCAGCTTCGGCTTTATCCATGAACAAGCGCTCCAGATCTCGGCTGCTGCGGTATACCACTTCGACGGCCATTCACCACCTCACATGCCTTTACGATAGTTGTCTTGGCGACTACTGTATTTTTATACAGCTAAAAGGATAAGCGAATCCCTGCGCTTTGGGTAGTGGCTTTTTAATGTAGCCGGGATTTTGGGTTTGTCAGGTAAACCGAGGTGCCTCATTCGCGGGCAAGCCTCGCTCCTGCAGGTACTGCGTTCATGTAGGAGCGAGGCTTGCCCGCGATATGGCGCCGGTACAGGTGCCGCAGAAAAGTGCCTCATATTACCCCGTCACCATCTCACTTCTCAGGCTCTGGCCTTTTTTCTGCATGCAGAGAAACCGTCACGTCAAACCCGCATGATCTGGTCGAACCGACCTAAGGAAATACCATCGTGAAAATCAATTGGGCCGAGAACCTTCGCCAAAATGTCCATCAGCTGGCCGAGTCGCTGGGCAATCTGTTCGTCGAAACGTTCCACTACCTGGCGCTGTTCGCCATTGGTGCGGTGACGGCCTGGGCGGCGGTGATAGAATTCTTGCAGATGATCGAGGCGGGTCACATCAAGATCGATGACATTCTGCTGCTGTTCATCTACCTCGAACTGGGGGCGATGGTCGGGATTTACTTCAAGACCAACCACATGCCAGTGCGCTTCCTGATCTACGTGGCGATCACCGCGCTGACCCGCCTGCTGATTTCCAATGTCTCCCACCACAATCCGCCAGACGTTGGCATTATTTATCTGTGCGGCGGGATTCTGCTGCTGGCATTTTCGATTCTGGTGGTGCGCTACGCCTCGTCGCAGTTCCCCTCGGTGAAGATTGCAAACCCGCAGCGCAAAGCCGGTGCGGGTTCCAGCGAACATTCGGAAATCGAGGAGGGCGAGCGTTAATTCCGCATTGCCAGAGGGGGCTGACCGCCCGGCCAGCTCTTGCGTGGAGGAGATGGAAGTTTGAGGTTGTCGCTGTCGGTCATCGCCTCGAGAATTGCCATGGCGCTGTGGCCCTGTTCGATGGCAATGCCGAACTGAATACTTTGCACCAGTCGTTTCAGGCGCTGCGGGTCGTTGCGTTGCTCGATGCTGATCATGCGTTTGGCCACCACACGGCCAGCGTTGGAAAGGGTCAGCATGATGCTGCCGTCGAGCCCTTGAATGCTCAGATTGACCTGATAATGCGGGGCAAAGGCATCGGTAATGATCTGAAAAGGATTGTCCATAATGCGTCACCGCGTGATTGGATCTTGCAGTCATTGACCGGTCGTGATCGGGATTGGTTCGTACTTCCAGACCATCGGCAGGCCGTTCGCTGAGGTTTCATAAGTCCATTTTCCTCCTGACCGACAAAGCAAAGGGCATGCCGGGAAAATCGTCAGACAATAGACCGGCAATAAAAAGGCGGGCTCACGGGCCCGCCTTTCAAAACACTGCCCGTTTCAGGGCATGAACGAGAAGATGATCGCCGAAAGCGCCACCAAACCGATCACGACCACGAACAGGTTCGACAGCTGCCCGGAGTACTGGTGCAGCGCCGGCACCCGGCGAATCGCATACATCGGTCATCAGTATCGCCTAATTATTGTTTTTACTGGGGCTCACGGAAAAAGGACGGTTAAGGAGTGCTCGTCAGCATTCCACCCAGCTCACCGCCAGGCCGCCCCGTGAAGTTTCTTTGTATTTGTCATGCATGTCGGCGCCGGTATCGCGCATGGTGCGGATCACCCGGTCCAGGGAAATGAAGTGTTTGCCATCGCCGCGCAGGGCCATTTGGGTGGCGTTGATCGCCTTCACCGCGGCAATTGCATTGCGCTCGATGCACGGCACTTGAACCAGCCCGCCGACCGGGTCGCAGGTCAGCCCCAGGTTGTGTTGCAGACCAATTTCGGCGGCGTTTTCCAGTTGCTCCGGGGGGACGCCGAGGACATCGGCGAGTCCGGCCGCGGCCATCGCACAGGCAGAACCGATTTCACCTGACAGCCGACTTCAGCACCGGAAATCGAGGCGTTTTTCTTGCACAGAATCCCCACCGCTGCCGCGCCGAGGAAGAACGCTCTGACATCGTCATCGCAGGCTTCGGGATTGAACTTCATGTAGTAATGCAGCACTGCGGGGATGATTCCAGCGGCGCCGGCGGGCGGTGCATGACTGGCTGGTAGAGGAGGCGGGGATTTTTCGCAGCATGCACCCGTTAGGCGAGGGGCAATTGTGAAAAATGGGGAGGGAGAGCCGAGGCGACCCAACTCCCGACATTAACAGCGCTTTTGCGTGTTGTCCGGCTTTTTTTGTGAATGAAAATTTATCTTTTTTTAGGGGTTGAATTGTTCTGCGCGCAGCCCGACTCTGTAAGCAAGAGGTCACGGTCATCACGCCTCAAGGCGTTGCCGGGGAACCTCTCGCGAGCTAGCTGAAATAAGGGATGAACTATGCAAATCCAAGTCAATAGCGATAACCATATTCAAAGCAGCATCCGACTGGAGGAGTGGGTACGTACTACCATTGAGAGCACGCTCGAACGTTATGAAGAAGACCTGACACGGGTCGAGGTTCACCTGCGGGACGAGAACGGCGACAAACCGGGTCCCCACGATATGCGCTGCCAGCTTGAAGCGCGGCCAAAAGGCCATCAACCGATTTCGGTCACCCATAAAGCCGATACGCTGGACCAGGCGATCGAAGGTGCAGCCACCAAGCTTGAGCACGCGCTGGAGCATCTGTTCGGCAAACTGCGCGGTAAACGCGCCACCGTGACGCCAATCCAGACTGGCGCTCATGCAGATGCGCTGCTTGAAGAAGAGTTTCTGGAAAATGAACAGGCCGCGCTCAATAGCTGACGCCTGACATACCTTTACCACCCCAATGAAAACGGGCCTGCGATCGCAGGCCCGTTTTGTTTTTGGCAATTGGTGCCTGACTCTTGATCGTTCCCACGCTCCGCGTGGGAATGCAGCCCGTGACGCTCCGCGTCACAGCCAAAGTGGACGCAGAGCGTCCAGTGAGGCATTCCCACGCAGAGCGTGGGGACGATCAACGCCGATGCAAAAACCTCAAAGATTGCGTGCGATGCTCAAGGCCGAATAGGTTTGGGCGACGGGCATGATTTCGATGGAGTTGATGTTCATGTGTTCCGGTTGCTGGGCAATCCATGCCACGGTATTGGCCAAATCCTGCGGCAGGATGGCGTCGACGTCCTTGTACAGTGCCGCGACCGCTTCCAGGTTGCCATCCAGGCGCACCACGGAGAAATCCGTCCCCGAGCAAAGCCCCGGTTCGATATTGGTCACGCGCACTTTTGTCCCCGCAAGGTCTGCCCGCAGGTTCAGGCTGAACTGCTTGACGAAGGCTTTGCTGGCGCCATACACGTTGCCGCCGGGGTAGGGGTAAGTACCGGCAATTGAGCCGATGTTGATGATCAGGCCGGTATTGGCTTCGACCATGGCGGGTAGAATCTTGTGCGTGACCATCGTCAACCCGGTGATGTTGGTTGCGATCATCCGCTCCCAGTTCTGTGCGTCGGCGTTCTGTGCCCGTTCGATGCCCAGAGCCAGACCGGCATTGTTCACCAATACATCAATCTGCAAAGACGAATCACGAATGGTTTCGATGGCTGCATCCAGCGATGCCGGATCCGTGACATCCAGGGTCAGGGGAATGAAGTTCTCTCCCAATTCCTGCTCAAGTTCCGCCAGCTTGTCAGTGCGGCGTGCGCCACCAATGACGCAATAACCGTCAGCAATCAGTTTACGGCAGATGGCTTTGCCGAACCCGGCGGATGCGCCGGTTACAAATGCGGTTTTCATGGTGTTCTCCCGTTGAAAAAAATCAGGCCAGGTACTTCACGCCAAGGCTGGCGAACAGACAGAGCATCGACAGCACCAGCACTTGGCGCACCACCTCGTTACCCTTGCGGATCGCCAGGGCACTGCCCACGTGATTACCCAGGATGTTGCACAGCACCAGTGGCAGTGCCAGCAGATAGACGACTTTGCCGGCCATGACGAAAGCCACCAGTGCACCGATATTCGAGGCGAAGTTGAAGGTTTTGGAATTGGCGGAGCTCGATACCAGATCCATCTTCAGCAGGTAATGAAAGGCGATGATGAACATGCTGCCGGTGCCTGGCCCAAAGAAGCCGTCGTAGAAACCGATCACCAGGCAGGTCAGCGGGACCACGGTGTAGAGCACCCGATTGCTCAGGGTGTGTTCTTCGACGGGGCGATCTTTGGGGGTCAGGAAAATCAGGATGCCGATCGGAATCAGCGCGAGGATGATTTTTCCCACGGTTTCCTGAGAGATTGAAATGATCAGGTGCGCCCCGAGGTAGGCACCCAACAGCGAAAACGGTACCCCGACCAGTGCCACTTTCCAGACCATTTTGCTGTTGGCCAGAAAGTTTCTGATGGCGGCGATCGTACCCAGGGTGCTGACCAGCTTTTCCTGACCGAGCGCGACCTGAGGCGGCAACCCGACCAACAGGAAACCCGGCACCAGAAACAACCCGCCACCACCGGCGATGCTGTCGACAAAGCCTGCAACAAAGGCGATAGATCCCAGCATCAGGATCGCAAATATCCAGTGTTCAGCCCAAAAAGATCCCAGCAATTCCATGGTGATACCTGACGAGTGTGAGTTGAAAAATCAAGAAAGGACTTCGTACAGATGATCGGCGCGGGTGAAGCGCACCCGGTTCAAATCGTTGACGGCGAACAGGCGCATCAACCAGCGATCGGCGCCGTCGTTCTGCGGTTCGAAACCATCGCGGGCATGCAGCACACGCTGATTTTTAAAGATCATGAAGTCGCCCGGCAGGAGCAGATGTGGCTCATCGAATTGCCGCGATTCCACCAGGGTTTTCAGGGCATTGAGCGCGCATTGCGCCTGGGTGTTCATGGCATAGGTGTTTTCGCAGTCGAAGCGGCACAGCCATTCACCGGACGAGCCACGCACCAGTACCGGCAAGTTGGCCGTGGTGCGGCGATTGCTGGCGAAGGAATCGGGACGTCTGATCTCGAACTGCGGCAACGTCAGTGCGTGGACGGTTTGCGTCGGCAGGGCTGCAACGAGATCGTCGACGTTGACCAGTGTGGTGTTGATCCGCGGGTCGCAACGCATGCCGAAGAACGACAGGTATTCCGGGCAGCAGGACACCGCGTCGACGTTTTCCGCAGAGAGTGGAAGGTCAGGATTGTCCACGTGATAAGAGAAGCGCAGCTTCGAACCATGGGAGCTTTTCTGGGTGCCCGAGGCGCGTGCCGGAATCACGTGACGGAACAGTCGTCCATCGTTCTCGCCTTCGTACACCACCGGGTTGATGCCCAGCAGGCTGTGCATCGACAGGCTCACCAGGCAAGCCACTGGTGTGCTTTTCGGGCTGAGCACGCCTGAGTAAGGCGTCGGCGGAATATCGCGGTCTCGGGGGCAGTTCCTGATGATCAGCGAGCTCAGCTGTTGGTCTTCGACGAATGAGCGGATTTGCTGGGTCAGTGATGAGCCGAGAACATCCTGGGCCTGTTCCTTGAGCTGAAAGTAGATGTCCTTGTTGGCTTCGAAGTCGAGCGGCGTGTGGTTCAGTACGGCCTGCCATGCGCTGGAAATGACCCATGGCAATCTGATTTCCAGCTTGGTGACAGCCTCGGCGGCGAGCTTTAAATTTGCGCTTTCCATTTCCAGTGAAACCCCATGTTCCGATGCTTGGTGCCGTTAGATTTCGTGCGACGCTGGCAGGCGTGCACGACATTATGATTTTGCCGGTGGCGTCTGTCGGAGCGCGGCCGGGTGTTCGTATCGACTCACGGGGTGCATGGAATGCGCCTCTTGATTGAGTCGATGTAATAATTGTAATTACAAAAATTAAATCGATTCAATTTATTTCTTTGGGGCGATCTACCGCAGCATCGCAAAATGATGTTTAACGTGATGATTAAAAAGGGATTTTTCCGACGGAATTTTATTTTTGAATTCCAGCGCTCTGAGCGCTCAGGCGAAGATTTTATTGGGCATCGCTAAACGACTTGCGCCTGAATATCAGGCCGTGATGCGGGATCAGTAGCAGTGAGTCCACTCATGGGCGCGCCCGCTTTCAGGCATTTTTCAACAGATGTTTTTCTAGGGGTGTAATCGTATTAATAGGTGAATATTGATTCGATTGTGGTGCGATTACTCTTATTGAATTTTTCATGTTAGGCTTTCGCGTTCATGCAATTTCTGGTGTTGTCCCTATGTGGGTTCCTCAATACAGCGGCCAAGCACAACCGGTCTATCTGATGATCGCCGACGCCATCGAGCGCGACATCGTCGCCTCCAGACTCGAGCCAGGCGATCGGCTCCCAACCCTCAAAGAACTGGCTGAAATCCTGAAAGTCACGCCGGGCACCATCGGCCGCGCCTACGATGAAGCGGGCAAGCGCGGGTTGGTGATTGGCGAGGTGGGGCGCGGTACGTTCGTGCTGCACAAGAAAGTCTCGAGTGCAGAGCCGCGCGTGCTGAAGAGTCCCGGGAGCAAGGCCGTGACCGGGCAGATCGATCTTTCGATCATCAAACCCAACGATGCCGGAATGACCGACTGGTTACGCGGCTCGATCGTCGAACTGGCGCAGTCGCCGGACCTGGGGCGCATCCTCGATTACACCACTGATGGTGGTCATGCCGTTCACAAAGAGGCCGGTGCCGCCTGGGTGCAACGCAGCTTGCCGGACGCCAACTGGCAGCAGATCGTGCTGACCGCTGGCGCGCAACATGGTTTGTTGGTCGCCATCAGCAGCCTGTCGACCAGTGATGACGTCATTCTCTGCGAAGAGTATTGCTATCCCGGCATCATCTCCCTGGCCCATAGCCTTGGCCGTCGTTTGAAAGGTGTTCGGGTTGACGAATTCGGACTGGTGCCGGAGTCGTTTCGCGCCCTGTGTGCCGAGCACCGGCCGGCCTTGTTGATCTGCGTAACGACCCACCAGAACCCGACCAACTCGATCATGCCGGATGAGCGACGGGCGCAGATTGCGCAGATCGCCCGTGAGTTCGACGTGTTCATCGTCGACGACGACATCTATGGTTTTCTCGAAACCCGTAACGTCCACAAGCCGCTATCGGCTTACGCCCCCGAGCGCTCCATCTACCTGACCAGCCTGTCCAAAAGCATCTTGCCGGCGCTGCGTATCGGTTACCTCTATGCGCCTGCGGAGACCTTGTCGCGGTTGTCTTCGATGGTGCGCAGCAGTGTCTGGATGCCGTCGCCGTTGATGGCGCAACTGGCGAGCAACCTGATCAACAGCGGCATGGGCGCAGGTCTGGTGAAAGTGCAGCAGGATGAAGCTGCGGTGCGGCAGAAAATGGCGCTGGAAATTCTGGGCGCTTATGACATTCGCAGTCAGACCAACAGTTTCCATATCTGGCTTGAGTTGCCGGAGCCCTGGACCAGCGACGAGTTCGCCAATCTGGCGCGGGCCAATGGCGTGACTGTGGTCAGTGGCAGCCAGTTCCTGGCGCAACGCACGGCGTCGACCCGTGGTGTGCGGATTGCCCTGATGACTCCCACTCGCGACGAATTGGGCTTTGCCCTGACCAAGCTGGCCAGTCTGTTGGCGGCGCCGGAGCCGCGGTTGTTCTACTGACTGACAGGTCTGCGCTTGCGCATTTGTGGCTGCCTCGTCGATGTCTTTTGCGTATGAGAATATTTATCATTAATATTGGCGTTTTGTTGAACCACGAACTAGTGCGGCTGCTTGAGACCATTGCGCAGCACTAGTTGAGCCAGCTATCAATGATCACTACGCCCCCCGAATCCCAGGACGCCGACAGCGCTGAAGCGTTGGGCGGCCGCGCGCATTTCCTGCAGGTGTTTCTATCGCAGCGCCCGCAGATGGAAGCGCTGGTCAGTCGCCGGGTAGGTTGCCGGGCGACCGCGGCGGATCTGGTGCAGGACTTGTTCCTGCGTTTCTGGCGTCGGCCCCTGGTGCAGGTTGAAGAGCTCAGTACCTATTTATTGCGCTGTGCCGGCAACATCGCCATCGATCATTTACGCAGCGAAGGTGCGCGGGGGCGGGTCAACGAAGGTTGGCTGCCGGAGCAACAGGACAATCAAGGCACCGAACCGCAAGCGGCGCTGGAAGCCAGCAATGACCTGCGCCACGTCGAAGCGGCGTTACGCAGTTTGCCGGAGCGCACGCGGCAGATCTTTCTGCTCAACCGCATTCACGGCCGCAAGTACGCTGAGATTGCCAAGGCCATGGGGCTGTCTCAAAGCACCGTCGAAAAACATATGATGCGCGCCCTCGATGCTTGCAAGGCAAGCCTGCGGGAGCCCTCGACACCACGTACGCCAGGGAAAGCACCGTGATGAACACCGCAAGCGTCACCCCGACGCCCGCCCAGGAACAGGCCGCGCTGGCCTGGCTGAGCCTGTTGCATGACCAGCCGAGCAGTGGCGATCAGGCTACGTTCAGGCGCTGGTTGCAGGCCGATCCAGCCCATGTCGAGGCTTATGCCCAGGCTCAGGTGGTCTGGGAGTTGAGTGAAGCGCCAGCGAGCAAGCTGGCACAGGAAGAGGCCTTTGCCTTGCAGGGTTATCTCAACGCCATGAACCGTTCCGGGCGCACTTCGCTGCGACGCTGGTCTGGCGCGTTGGCGATGGCCGCCTGTTTGTTGTTGATGATTTCCCTGGGCGCCGGTTGGCAGCCCTCGCGCTGGATCGATGATTTGGGCGCGGATTATGTCTCGGCGCCTGGCGAAGTGCGTACCGTCACCCTTGCCGATCAATCGCAAGTCACCCTGGATGCCGACAGCGCCATCGCCGTTGATTTCAGCCGGGGAAAGCGGCATATCCAGCTGCGTCGCGGCGCCGGGTTTTTCAGCGTGACCCATACCGGCGAACCGTTCGTCGTTGAAGCCAACGGTGGTGAGGCGCGAGTGCTCGGCACCCAGTTCGAAGTGCGGCTGCAATCGACGGGCGCGCAGGTGACGGTACTGTCCGGGCGGGTGGGCGTCAGCGCGAGCAAAGACGCCGCACAACAGGTGCTCGGCGCCGGTCAGCAAGTGGTCTATGCCTCGGGCGCTGCCGGCAGTTTGCATTCGGTCGACAGCGAAGCGCAGCTTGCCTGGCGCCAGGGCTGGCTGAATTACTACAAGGCACCGCTGGCCGACGTGGTCAAAGACCTGAGGCGCTATTACCCGGGGCGGATTGTTCTGCTCAATGATGAACTGGCTGCCCGCCGGGTCAGTGGCAGCTTTCCCAGCAAGGATGCGCAGCTGGTGTTGAATTCCCTGCAAGGCGTTTTGGGCTTTGAGCAGCACAGTGTGTTGGGGCGTCTGATTATTTTGCGTTGAAGCCTCCTGGCAGAAAATCGTTCCCACGCGGTGCGTGGGAACGATCTCCACAATCTCCAATCTCGGACCTGAAAATATTTTCACATTTTTCGTGAGGTAAACCCGGGCGACATCCGTGTAGTGCTTGAAAGTGCGATTCATTCGCATCCGTAGCGTTCTACACACAGGTCATGAGCATGAAGTCCAGGGCAAGGTCGGCGGCAAGCGGTTCGGTAAAACAATGGCTCGGTGCATCTGCGCTGGCTGTTTCGGGTTTGGCCCTGTTGCCGCTAAGTGTGGCGTTGGCCGCGGATACCGTCGGTGCGCAACACAGTGCACTGTTCAACTTCGCGATCGCGGCCAAACCGCTGCCCCAGGCGCTGAGCGACTTCAGCCGGGTCACGGGCATCAGTGTGGTCTACACCGATGAAGCGCCCTATGGCCTCCAGGCGCCGGCCGTCAGCGGTCAGCTGAGTGCCGTGCAGGCCATGCAGCGCTTGTTGAGCCATTCCGGGTTCACCTTCCGCCAAACCGACGCCCACACCCTGGCTCTCGAACCGCTGCCTACTGAAGGCACGTTGAATCTGGGCGCGACCACCATCACCTCGTCCGAACAGCAACCGATGAGCTATCAGCCGCCGCCCACCAGTTCGGTGATGCGCTCCCAGGCGTTGCTGCAAGAAATTCCACAGACCGTCAACGTGATCCCGGCCCAGGTCATTCGCGATCAGGCGCCACGCAATCTGGATGACGCGCTGGCGAACGTCAGCGGCATCACTCAGGGCAACACGCTGGGCAGTACTCAAGACTCGGTGATGACCCGCGGTTTTGGCGACAACCGCAACGGTTCGATCATGCGTGACGGTATGCCAGTCGTGCAGGGCCGAGGCTTGAACGCCTCGGTGGATCGCGTCGAAGTGCTCAAAGGGCCGGCTTCGCTGCTCTATGGCATTCAGGACCCGGGCGGTGTGGTGAACATGGTCAGCAAGAAGCCCGAGCTTGAGCAATACAACGCATTGACCCTACGCGGTTCGACCTATGGCTCCGGTAAGAACGGCAGCGGTGGCAGCCTCGACAGCACGGGTGCGCTGGGAGATTCGGGGCTGGCTTACCGGATGGTCCTGGACCATGAAGACGAAGATTACTGGCGCAATTTCGGCACCCACCGCGAGTCCCTGATCGCGCCGTCCCTGGCCTGGTTCGGTGAAAGCACCAAACTGTTGTTCGCCTATGAACACCGCGAATTCCTCTCGCCGTTCGACCGTGGCACCGCCATCGATCCCAACACCAATCACCCGCTGGACATTCCCCGTGGCCGGCGTCTGGACGAACCGTTCAACAATATGGAAGGGCGCTCGGACCTGTATCACTTCGAAGCCGACCACGACCTGAACGACAACTGGAAAGCCCACTTCGGCTACAGCTGGAACCGTGAAACCTACGACGCCAGTCAGGTCCGGATCACCGCCATCGACACTAAAAAAGGCACGCTGACCCGCAGCATGGATGGCACCCGGGGCGCCATCAGTACCGATCGCTTCGCCACCGCCAGCCTCGATGGCAAGGTCGATGTGGCCGGCATGCAGCATGACCTGGTGTTTGGCCTGGACGATGAATACCGCAAAATTTATCGTTCCGACCTGATCCGCCAGAAGAGTCAGACAACCTTCAGCTACGTCAACCCGGTCTATGGTCGTGAAGTCGAAGGCAGCACTGTCAGCCCGGCCGACAGTGCCCAGACCGATTTGCTGCGCAGCGATTCGTTGTTCATGCAGGACTCGATTCACCTCACCGACCAGTGGATTCTGGTGGGCGGTGCGCGCTTGCAGGAGTACGACCAGTTCGCCGGCAAAGGTCGACCATTCAAGGCCAACACCGACGGCAACGGGCAGAAATGGGTGCCGCGTGCAGGCCTGGTGTACCGCTACACCGATGAGTTGTCGTTCTACGGCAGCTACACCGAGTCGTTCAAGCCCAACTCGACCATCGCACCGTTGAGCGGCAGCGCGGTGGTGCTCGATGGCAGCATCGCGCCAGAAGAGGCCAAGTCCTGGGAGCTGGGTGCCAAGCTCGACATAGCGGGCCGTGTGACCGGCAACATCGCGCTGTTCGACATCAAGAAACGCAACGTGCTGGTGGCCAACTCCGAAGGTTTGACGACGATTTACAGCACCGCCGGGGAAGTGCGCTCCCGAGGTCTGGAACTGGACATGAGCGGTCAGTTGAGTGATCGCTGGAGCATGATCGGCAGCTATGCCTACACCGATGCCGAAGTCACCGAAGACCCGGACTACAAGGGTAAACGTCTGCAAAACGTGGCGAAAAACAGCGGCTCGCTGTCAGCGGTCTATGACTTCGGCACGATCGTTGGCGGTGACCAGTTGCGGGTGGGTGCAGGCGCGCGTTATGTCGGCGAGCGGGCCGGTAACGCGGCGAATGATTTCGACCTGCCGGGCTACACCGTGGCCGATGCCTTTGCCACCTACGACACCCGGGTCGAAGGTCAGAAGGTCAAGTTCCAGCTCAACGTGAAGAACCTCTTCGACCGCACTTACTACACCTCGGCTGTCAGCCGGTTCTTTGTGTCGATGGGTGATTCGCGGCAGGTGTCGTTGTCCAGCACCCTGGAGTTTTGATGAAGCGCATGAGCCTGTTGTTTCTGGCGTTTGCTTTGAGCAATGCGGCACTGGCCGCCGCGCCGCAGGATGCCCGGCTGTATCACCGCGAGCAGCAGGTGATGTTGCCGGGGTCGGGGGACAGCTGGGGGTTCGCCGCGCTCGATCCCGCGCGACCGTATCTGTTTCTCGCGCGTCGGGAGAACGGCCTGAGCGTGTTCGATGTGGATAAACAGCGTCTATTGAAAACCGTAGAAGGCACCGAGGGGGCCAACGGTGTGGTGTTCGTTGCGCCGTTGAACCGCTTGTTCGTGCTCAACACCGACGGCAGTCTGGGGGTGATCGAGTTATCCACACTGCGGCTGCTGAAAAGGATTCCCGTCGCGCAAAGCCGGTGTACGACCCTCAAAGCGGGCAGGTGATTATCGTCAGCGGTCGGCGTGCCAATCGCTCGACGTTGTTCGTGTTCGATCCCAAACAGGAACGTATCACCGCCGCCCATGAGCTAGACGTCAAGAAGATCGATCCGCTGTTGCTCAAGGGCGATGGCAGTTTCTTTTTGCCCATGCGCGATGAAGGCAAAGTGGCGCGGTTTTCGACCAGCACCTTCGAGATCCTCGATACCTGGCAATTTGCTGGTTGCCCACGCCCCAGCGCCTTGGCGCAGGACACTGAGCGCCAGCGTTTGTTTGTGGCTTGTCGAGGCGACACGCCGCAGCTGATTGTTGCTGATCGGGTGAGCGGCGCCATCAAGGCCAGTCTGCCGATTACCCGTGATGTGAATGCCTTGGCCTATGACGCGGATAATCGCCGGTTACTGATTCCCAGTGGTGTCGATGCCAACCTGAGCGTTGTCGATCAATTCGACGCTGACCATTACGCCCTTCGAGGCAGCGTCAGCACGCAACCGATGGCGTACAACATGGCCTTCGATCCGTTGAGCAAAAAGGTCTACCTGCCGGCGATGAACTTTACTCAACCCGCGCTGGGCAAGAGTGAGCCCAAGCCCGATCCGCTGTTTCATGCCGATACTTTTTCAGTGATGACGCTGGCGCCTTGAGTTTTTTGCGCCGGAATGATTGTGCGGGAAAGTCCTTCTTCACTCGCAAAAAGCTAGCGCAAAAACGCCTGCCGATATTCCCCCGGCGTTCCACCCACCGCTTGCCGAAAGCGGTTGGTGAAATGGCTGGCGCTGGCAAAACCACAGGCCAGAGCTATCTCGCCCAGCGGCTGCGAAGTCGTGCGTAGCAATTGCCGCGCATGAGTCAGACGCCGCGCCAACACGTATTGATGAGGCGGCAAGCCAAAGCTTTCACGGAACATGCGGGCGAAGTGGTATTCCGACAGCGCACACAAACCTGCCAGTTGACCAAGGCTGATCGGCTCGGCCAATTGGTTGTCGACGTACTCCACCAGTTGCCGTCGTTGGTGCGCGGCCAATCCACCTTTGAGGCGCAAGCCCTGACGCATGCCGACCTGGCTGAGCAGGGTATGGCTGAGCAGCTCGTGGGCCAGGCTGCTGGTCAGCAGGCGTTCGCCGGGTTCGTTCCAGTTCAGCTGGATCAACTGGCGAAATCGCCGGGCCTGCGTCGGGTCGTCGAGGAAGGTGCTTTCCTGCAATTGCAGCTCGCGGGGTTCGCGGTCCAGCAGCGTGACGCAACCGAGCGCGAATTGCTCCGGGCTGAAGTACAGGTGAGCCAGGCGGATTTCGCCGTTGATCACCCAGGCGGACTGGTGTTCGGCGGGCAAGATGCAGAGTTTGTCCGGACCACCCTTGGTGCCGGGATGTTCCCGGCGAAAGGTCCCGGTGCCACCGGCGATGTAGCAGGACAAGGTGTGGTGGCTCGGCGCCTGGTAGTCCTGGGCGTCGTGATGGTTGCTCCACAGGGCTGCAGCCATGCCGTCACCGAGCTCGGCGCTGTGCTCCAGACGAGCATTGGGCGAGCGGTTCAAGGCTTGAAAGACTTGCAGGTTTTCCAGTGTGGGCATGATCGTTTTCTCCAACGCTTTGCATCCTACTCCGTAGCCTGCGCGCTGTGAGCCCGCGATCTGACAAAAGCGCAAGTTTATGCAAGCGCGTCCAGGCTTGCGGTCTGAGACTGGTAGCCATACTCAGGAGTCCTCGCCATGAACATCACCTTGTACCTGCTCACTGTCCTGATCTGGGGCACCACCTGGATTGCTCTGAAGCTGCAATTGGGCGTAGTGGCGATTCCGGTGTCGATCGTCTATCGCTTCGGTCTGGCGGCGCTGGTGCTGTTCGTCATACTGCTGCTCAGCCGTCGCCTGCAAGTCATGAACCGGCGCGGGCACCTGATCTGCCTGGCGCAGGGCTTGTGCCTGTTCTGTGTGAACTTCATGTGCTTTCTGTACGCCAGCCAATGGATTCCCAGCGGCCTGGTCGCCGTGGTGTTTTCCACGGCGACGTTGTGGAATGCCTTGAATGCCCGGGTGTTCTTCGGCCAGAAAGTCGCGCGTAACGTGTTGATGGGCGGCACTCTGGGCCTGCTGGGTTTGGGCTTTTTGTTCTGGCCAGAACTGGTCGGCCACACGGCCAGTCCGCAAACCTTGCTCGGTCTGGGTCTGGCGCTGCTGGGGACCATGTGCTTCTCGGCCGGCAACATGCTTTCGAGCCTGCAACAAAAGGCCGGTCTCAAACCATTGACCACCAACGCCTGGGGCATGACCTACGGGGCTGCGATGCTGTCGCTTTACTGTCTGGTCAAAGGCATTCCCTTCGACGTGGAATGGAGCACGCGCTACATCGGTTCGTTGCTGTATCTGGTGATTCCGGGCTCGGTGATCGGCTTCACCGCCTACCTGACGCTGGTCGGGCGCATGGGCCCGGAGCGGGCCGCGTATTGCACCGTGTTGTTCCCGGTGGTGGCGCTGAACGTTTCGGCGTTCGCTGAGGGCTACCAGTGGACCGCACCGGCGCTGGCCGGGTTGGTGCTGGTGATGCTGGGCAACGTACTGGTGTTTCGCAAGCCCAGGCCGCTGGCGGCGACGGCCCCCGGCAAACTGGCCTGACCCGTTTTTGTAGGAGCGAAGCTTGCTCGCGATGAACGATGACGCGGTGTGACAGGTAAACCGCGTTGACCGCATCGCGAGCAAGCTTCGCTCCTACAGAAGACCACCGATTATCTCAACCCTTCCACACCTGCGGATTGACCAGGTCCTGCGGCCGCTTACCCAGCAATGCACTGCGCAGGTTGTCCAGGGCGCGATTGGCCATGGCTTCGCGGGTCTCAAAGGTGGCCGAGCCGATGTGCGGCAAGGTCACCGCATTTTTCAGCTGGAACAGCGGTGACTCGGCCAACGGCTCCTTCTCGTAGACGTCCAGTCCGGCGCCACGAATCTTGCCGTTTTGCAGGGCTTCGATCAGCGCCGGCTCGTCGACCACCGGACCCCGGGAAATATTTACCAGAATCGCGCTCGGCTTCATCAGCGCCAGTTCGCGATGGCTGATCAGGTGTTTGGTTTTTTCGCTGAGGGGCACTACCAGGCAGACGAAATCGGCTTCGGCCAGCAACTGATCGAGGCTGCGAAATTGTGCACCTAGCTCCTGCTCCAGCTCGGTCTTGCGGCTGTTACCGCTGTAGATCACCGGCATGTTGAAACCCAAACGCCCACGACGGGCGATGGCCGCGCCGATGTTGCCCATGCCGACGATGCCCAGGGTTTTGCCATGCACATCGCAGCCAAACAACGGCGCACCGACGGTGGCCTGCCATTGCCCGGCCTTGGTCCAGGCGTCCAGTTCGGCGACGCGCCGGGCGCTGCTCATCAACAGCGCAAACGCCAGGTCGGCGGTGCTTTCGGTGAGCACATCCGGGGTGTTGGTGAGCATGATCCCGCGTTCGTTGAAGTAGGCCAGGTCGTAGTTGTCATAGCCGACCGAAACGCTGGAGACCACTTCCAGTTTTGCGGCGTTTTCCAACTGAGCGCGACCAAGCTTGCGGCCAACGCCAATCAAACCGTGAGCGTGGGGCAGGGCTTCGTTGAATTGGGCATTGATGTCGCCCTGTTTCGGGTTCGGAACGATCACGTTGAAGTCCAGCTGCAGGCGCTCGACCATTTCAGGCGTGACACGGCTGAAGGCAAGTACGGTCTTTTTCATCGCAGGAAAGCTCATCGGGCGGAGGAGAATGCCAAGCAAGCTATCATTTTTGGCGGGGGGTGCGCGAGACCTGCACGTTTGATCGTTCCCACGCGCAGCAAAGGAATGCAGCCCGTGACGCTCTGCGTCACAGAAGCAGACGCAGAGCGTCCATGGAGGCGTTACCACGCGGAGCGTGGGAACGATCTCTCATCGCATAGATCCTTGAGATCAGTTAGCCAGCCTTGCCCCATTCATGCTCCCGCTCAGGTCATACGCTGCCAGCTCTGCCTGATGCGCCGCGAGAATTTCCGGCAGTGAACCGCGCAGGTACTCGACCCAGGTTTTGATCTTGGCATCCAGGTACTGTCGCGACGGGTAGATGGCGTACAGGTTCAGTTCCTGGGAGCGATACTTGGGCATCACCCGCACCAGGGTGCCGTTGCGCAGACCTTCGATGGCTGCGTAGACGGGCAGCACGCCAACCCCCATGCCACTGGTAATGGCAGTCTTCATCGCGTCGGCCGAATTCACCAGAAACGGAGAACTGTTGATGGTGACCATTTCCTGGCCTTCGGGACCATCAAACAGCCACTTCTCCAGTGGAATCACCGGGCTCACCAGGCGCAGGCACGCGTGGTTGAGCAGATCGCTGGGTTTCTGTGCACAGCCATTGGCTTTGACGTACGCCGGCGAGGCGCAAACGATGCTGTAGGTGATGCCCAGTCGTTGCGAGACGAAACCCGAGTCCGGCAGCTCGCTGGCAAGCACGATGGACACGTCATAACCCTCGTCCAGCAGATCCGGTACGCGGTTGGCCATGGTCAGGTCGAAGGTCACGTCCGGGTGGGTTTTGCGATAACGCGCAATGGCGTCGATCACAAAGTGCTGCCCGACCCCGGTCATGGTGTGCACTTTCAACTGCCCAGCCGGGCGCGCGTGGGCGTCACTGGCCTCGGCTTCGGCTTCCTCGACATAGGCCAGGATCTGTTCGCAGCGCAGCAAGTAGCGTTTACCGGCCTCGGTCAGGGCGATACGTCGGGTGGTGCGGTTGAGCAAACGGGTTTGCAGGTGGGCCTCAAGGGTGGAGACCGCGCGCGAGATGTTGGCAGTGGTGGTGTCCAGTTGCACGGCCGCGGCGGTGAAGCTGCCGGCTTCGGCGACACAACTGAAGGCGCGCATATTTTGCAAAGTGTCCATGGGGTGCTCTCTTTGGAGATTGCAAATTGTGACACGAAGTTTCTATTTTTACAGGCACTCCTGTGAACCTGACCAACGGATTATCGCGTTAACGGTAACAAAGATTCACAGGAATCCCGGCTTATCGCCATCCCTGCCGCCCCCTAGAATTGCGCCACCACCCGGAAGATCCCCCACGTCAGGAAATTGCAGCAGTGCCGCGTCGCATCAGCAGAGAACTGAGGACTCTCAGTGTTTGGGCTTTATCGTTAGCAATCAGCGGCTGCATCGGAACCGGAGGAATTGCCCCGCAAGGCAAGACACTCACCGCCAACACATTGGCCACCGACGAGGCGATCCAGAGCGCCGCGCAGGATGCTCACTGGCCGATCGCCCAGTGGTGGCAGGCCTATGGCGACCCGCAATTGAACCGCTGGGTAAACCTCGCCGTGCAGGGTAGCCCGAGCATGGCCATGGCCGCTGCCCGAGTACGCCAGGCCCGGGCGATGGCCGGGATTGCCGAATCTGCCGAGTCGTTACAGATCAAAGGCGAATCGACCCTCAAGCGTCATAACTGGCCCACCGACCAATTCTATGGCCCCGGTGAACTGGCCAATACCACCACCTGGGACAACAATGCCGCGTTGGGCTTCAGCTATGCCCTTGACCTATGGGGCCGCGAAAGCAACGCCACCGAACGCGCTGTGGACATTGCCCACATGAGCGTCGCCGAAGCACGCATGGCCCAGCTGGAGCTGCAGAACAATGTGGTTCGTGTCTATATTCAGCTGTCCCTGCATTACGCTCAGCGGGACATCGTCGAGGCGACCCTGAAGCAGCAACAGCAGATCCTCGACCTGGCGCAAAAGCGTTTGAATGGTGGCATCGGCACACATTTCGAAGTCAGTCAGGCCCAGACGCCGTTGCCGGAAACCCATCGGCAACTGGATGCGCTGGACGAAGAAATCGCGCTGAGTCGCAACCAGCTCGCCGCACTGGCAGGCAAAGGACCGGGGGAGGGCGCGCAGTTGCAACGGCCAACGCTGTCGTTGGCTGCGGCGCTGAAACTGCCATCGGCGTTGCCCGCCGAACTGCTCGGTCAACGTCCGGATGTGGTCGCCAGTCGCTGGCAAGTGGCGGCTCAGGCGCGCGGCATTGATGTCGCCCACGCAGGTTTTTA
Source organism: Pseudomonas sp. GW821-FHT04C07 (assembly GCF_059420325.1). NCBI lineage: Bacteria > Pseudomonadati > Pseudomonadota > Gammaproteobacteria > Pseudomonadales > Pseudomonadaceae > Pseudomonas > Pseudomonas sp. GW821-FHT04C07. The sequence continues at coordinate 32,735 of NZ_JBWKTM010000017.1, read as the reverse complement.
CCCCAACGTCGATCTGGTCGGCAGCCTTGGCTTTATGGCCACCGGCGGTGGCGCGCTGGAGTTTTTGACCGGCAAAAAGCTCAACTACAACGTCGGACCGGCGATTTCGTTGCCGATCTTCGATGGCGGGCGTCTGCGCTCGGAGCTGGGAGAAGCCTCGGCCGGTTATGACATCGCCGTCGCCAAGTACAACCAGACCCTGGTCAATGCGTTGAAAAGCATCTCCGACCAGTTGATCCGTCGCGAGTCGATGGACAAGCAGCAAGGCTTCGCCGCCGAGTCGGTGGCTTCGGCGCAGAAGACTTACGACATCGCGATGATCGCTTTTCAGCGTGGGCTCACCGACTACCTCAACGTGCTCAATGCCCAGAGCCTGTTGTTCCATCAGCAGCAGATCCAGCAGCAGGTCCAGGCCGCACGCCTGAGCGCCCATGCTGAACTGGTCACCGCATTGGGGGGCGGGCTCGGCGCAGGCCTGGACGTGCCTGACGACAGCAAAACCGTGCCAGGCAAGACCCCGGCAGCGCTGGCTGCCTTCGATCACTGACGCTCGGCTATAGAGAACGATGCAATGACTCCCTTGCCTGCACCGCTGCGCTGGCTGTATTCCCTTGAATGGCGCCGTGGTTTTTTCGACTGGGCACGCAGCGATGGCGTGACCTGGGTCTACATCTTCAAGGTGTTGATCGCTGCTTTTCTGACCCTGTGGCTGGCCATGCGCCTGGAGTTGCCGCAACCGCGTACGGCAATGATCACGGTGTTTATCGTGATGCAACCGCAGAGCGGCCATGTGTTCGCCAAAAGCTTCTATCGCTTGCTCGGTACCCTGACCGGGTCTGCGGTGATGGTTGGGTTGATCGCCCTGTTCGCGCAGAACACTGAACTGTTCCTCGGCTCGCTGACGATCTGGGTCGGCATCTGTTCGGCTGGCGCGGCGCGCTGTCGCAACTTTCGCGCCTACGGTTTTGTGCTGGCCGGTTACACCGCGGCGATGGTTGGTTTGCCGGCGCTGGCCCATCCCGATGGTGCGTTTATGGCTGCCGTGTGGCGGGTGCTGGAAATCTCTCTGGGCATTCTCTGCTCTACGCTGGTCAGTGCCGCGATCCTCCCGCAGACCGCCAGCGCCGCCATGCGCAACGCGCTGTACCAGCGCTTTGGAGTGTTTGCGCTGTTCGTCACCGATGGCCTGCGCAGCCGCAGCCAGCGCGATGCGTTCGAAAGCAGTAACGTGCGCTTCATCGCCGAAGCGGTCGGCCTTGAAGGCCTGCGCAGCGTCACCGTATTCGAAGATCCGCACATGCGTCGGCGCAACGGTCGCCTCAGTCGTCTGAACAGCGAATTTATGGGCATCACCACGCGCTTCAACGCCTTGCACCAATTGCTCGAGCGTTTGCGCAGCAGTGGCACGGAGCATGTGGTGGCGGCGATCAAGCCCGGTTTACAGGACCTGGCCGAATTACTCGACGGTTTCTCCGCTCGGGCGCTGACCAGTGCCGATGCGCAACGGCTGGCCGCGCAACTGGCGACCTATAAAGAAGGTTTGCCGGCGCGAGTGCGCAGCCTGCGGGCGACCTTTGAGGAGAGCAACCCGAGCGACGCCGAGCAGCTGGATTTTCACACCGCATATGAGCTGCTCTATCGCTTCGTCGACGACCTGCACGGTTATGCACAGACCCACGCTTCGCTCGCCGAACACAGTCACGAACGCGAGCGCTGGGACGAACCCTACACACCGCAAACCAACTGGCTGGCTTCGGCGGCTTCGGGGATTCGTGCGGCGTTCATTCTGGTGGTGCTCGGCAGTTATTGGGTGGCAACGGCCTGGCCCAACGGCGCCACCATGACCCTGATTGCTGCGGCGACCGTCGGCCTGTCAGCCGCCACACCCAACCCCAAACGCATGGCGTTTCAGATGGCGTGCGGGACCTTGCTCGGTGCGCTCATCGGTTTCGTCGAGATGTTTTTCATCTTTCCCTGGATCGACGGTTTTCCATTGCTCTGCATGATGCTCGCACCGGTGATCGTGCTTGGCTCGTTCCTCACTTCACGGCCGCAATACGCCGGGGTCGGCCTGGGTTTGCTGATCTTTTTCAGCACCGGTTCCGTACCGGACAACCTGACCGTCTACAACCCCTATGCCTTCATCAACGACTACATCGCCATGGTCATGGGCATGTTGGTGTGCGCCGCCGCCGGGGCGATCATTCTGCCGCCCAACAGCCGCTGGTTGTGGCGTCGGCTTGAGCAGGATTTGCGCGGGCAAGTGGTGTACGCCATCAGCGGCAAGCTTAAGGGGCTCGGTTCGAGCTTCGAGAGCCGCACTCGGGATTTGCTGCATCAGGCCTATGGCCTGGCAGTGAGGCAACCGCAGGTGCAGCGTGATTTGCTGCGCTGGATGTTCGTGGTGCTGGAAGTCGGCCACGCGATCATCGAGTTGCGCAAGGAACAGGCGATCCTCCCGGTGCATCCGGCTTACGCCGAAATCCAACCGTGGCGCCAGGCGATTCGGGTGATGGGGCGCTCATTGGTGCGGCTGTTTATCCAGCCGAGCCAAAGTAACCTCGAGCGCGCGTTGACCGCGGTCGACCACGCTATCAGCCGGGTGCAGGCCACCGACGAACCTTTCGCGCCGCACTTCGATACCTCGGCGCTGCGTCGCGTCAAGAGTTACCTGCACTTCATCCGCACCTCATTGCTCGACCCGCAATCACCGCTGGCCGCGTTCGCTGCACCCGCCGAGCCGCAAGGACTAGAACATGCCTCGTGAAATCGCCTTCCACGGCGTGTACATGCCGACCATGACCCTGATGTTTTTCATCGCGGCTCTGCTTGCCTGGGCCCTGGATCGTTTTGTCTCCGGTTACGACCTGTACCGCTTTTTCTGGCACCCGGCGCTGCTGCGCCTGAGCCTGTTCACCTGCATTTTCGGCGCCTTGGCGCTCACTGTTTACCGTTGAGAACGATCTGATGAAAAAACTCTTCAGCCTGCTCGCCACCTTGCTCGTGCTGGCCCTCGCCCTGTGGATCGGCCGGACCCTTTGGGTGCATTACATGAACACGCCCTGGACTCGTGACGGCCGGGTGCGCGCCGATATCATCAACGTTGCCGCCGACGTCACGGGTGAGGTGGTCGACGTCCCGGTGCGTGACAATCAGTTGGTAAAAAAGGGCGACCTGCTGATGCAGATCGACCCTGAGCATTACCAGATCGCGGTGAAACAGGCGCAGTCGCTGGTGGCCTCACGCAAGGCAACCTGGGAAATGCGCAAGGTCAACGCCCATCGGCGCGCCGACATGGACAGCCTGGTCATCTCCAGGGAAAACCGTGACGACGCCAGCAATATCGCTGACTCGGCCCTGGCAGATTACCAACAAGCGCAAGCACAGCTTGAAGCGGCGCAGTTGAACCTCAAACGTACCCAAGTGCTGGCGGCGGTGGACGGTTATGTCACCAACCTCAACGTTCATCGCGGCGACTACGCGCGCATCGGTGAAGCGAAAATGGCCGTGGTCGACATGAATTCATTCTGGGTCTACGGCTTCTTCGAAGAAACCAAACTGCCCCACGTAAGGGTCGGCGATAAAGCCGATATGCAACTGATGAGCGGCGACGTGCTCAAGGGACATGTGGAAAGCATTTCTCGTGGCATCTACGACCGCGACAATCCCGAGAGCCGTGAACTGATCGCCGACGTCAATCCGACCTTCAACTGGGTGCGCCTGGCGCAACGGGTACCGGTGCGCATTCATATCGATGAAGTGCCGGACGGCGTGCTGCTGGCGGCGGGGATTACCTGTACGGTGGTGGTGAAGCAGGAAGGCGAGCAATAGTCCTCAGACCGTCTGATCGTTCCCACGCTCTGCGTGGGAATGCATCTTTCGGATAGCTGCGATCCTCTTACAATCGCCCACTCAACCCGAACCGCTTCATCAACCCCGTCTCCAACACGCCCTTGGGCAGCACTGCCGCCAACAACGGCATCGCCCGGCTGCCATTGCCCAAACGCAGCAAGCGCGGTGGTTTGCTCCGCTGTACAGCCTTGAGCAAATCAGCCGCAAACTCACTGGCAGGTGTCGGGTTGTTCTGGGAGGCTTTGGCCCGGGCGCGGATGCCTTCGCGCAGTGGCCACCAGGGAGATTGTTCGGTGATCAACTGTTCGGCCTCATGCCCTGCATTCTTGGCAAAACTGGAGGCGATGGCGCCGGGCTGGACTTCCATGACGTGGACACCGAACGGTGCCAACTCCATGCGCAGGGCATCGCTCAAGGCATGTACGGCGGCTTTCGAGGCGCAGTAGGCGCCAGCAAATGGTGTCACCAATATGCCGGACACACTGCCGATATTCACCACCAGGCCTTTGCAGCGGCGCAGTACCGGGAACATTGCACGGGTTACCCCGACTACCGCGAACACGTTGGTTTCGAACTGGCGCTGCATCGCCTCCACACCACCGTCGAGCAGCGGCCCCATGGCGCCATAGCCGGCATTGTTGATCAGCACTTCCAAACCGCCGTGTTGCTGATTGATGCGCTCGCTCAACGCTTCCAGCGCAGGCCCGTCATTGACGTCCAGTTGCACCGCGGTGAACCCGGCGGCGGCCAATACCGCAACATCATCAGCCTTGCGCGCAGTCGCCCAGACCTCGTAACCGGCCGTTTTGAACGCATCGGCCAACGCGCGGCCGATGCCGCTGGAACAACCGGTGATTAACGCGAGGGGCATGGAGCGGTCCTTGTGCAAAAGGGGAGAAGTGATGGGTCAGTCAGAGAAACTACCCTGCAAATGCTCGGCGCGAAACTCCAGGGTTTGCGGGCGGTAACCGGGGCGCAGTGGTGGTAGCGGCAAGCAGTCTTCCCACGAGGCGCCGGCCTGTAGCTCACCGGGGCCACGGTAGCGCGGGGCAGCGTAGAGATTGTCCGCAAGGTTTACCGTGTCGCCGGGCGCATACGCGGCGATCCGCCAACGCAGTTCGGTCAGTGGCACGTCATTGCCGTTGTTCATTGTAAGTTTCAGCGGGCGATCCGCCGGGCAGTGCTCGGGCGCATAGTTGATGCGCAACTCCAGCCGCGCCAGTTGCTTGAGTTCGCGGTTGTCCAGCCAGACCACCCACGTCGCTACCAGACCCAGACCCATCGCTGCCGCCAGCGATACCGGAAAGGCTTTGGCCGGATAACGCAGCAGCAGGGTCAGCCAGGTGATGACCAGCAAGACGCCGATGAACATGACGCGGACCTCGGGAATTGAGGAGACCATCCTACCCAAGCGTAGGCGCGATTGACCATGGCCGAAAACCAGTGGTGAATGCTCAGGGGGCCAATCGCTTCGCTTGCTCGTGATGGCGGCCTGTCATCCAGCACCATTGGACAACATGGAAAGCGGGAATAAAAAAGTTCTTCACACAATTCCGGGAAACGCTGTTCGGCGCACGTGCCGATTCATGATGTGCGCCGAAAGAGAGCTCTATTCGGGGGCGTGGTCGCGCAGAAAAACCAGAGTGTCGGGCCTGGACTGCTCAGCGTTGAAGCGGTAACCCTGCGCATCAAATTGCTTGAGTGCGGCCGGGTCGTTGATGCGCTCCTGAATGACGAAGCGGCTCATCATGCCGCGAGCCTTTTTCGCGTAGAAGCTGATGATTTTGTACTGGCCGTTTTTCAGGTCCTTGAACTCGGTGTTGATGATCCGTGCGTTCAGGGCCTGGCGTTTGACCGCCGAGAAGTACTCGTTGGAGGCCAGGTTGAGCAGCACATCGTCGCCTTGTTCGGCCAACGCCTGGTTCAACCACTCACTGATTCGGGTGCCCCAAAAAGCGTACAGGTCCTTGCCACGGGCGTTGGCCAGTTTAGTGCCCATCTCCAGCCTATATGGCTGCATCAAGTCCAGCGGGCGCAGCAGGCCGTACAGGCCGGAAAGCATGCGCAAGTGTTGCTGGGTGTAATCGAAATCCGCCTCACTGAATGTTTCGGCGTTCAGGCCGGTATAAACGTCACCTTTGAACGCCAGCAGCGCCTGTTTTGCGTTGGCTTGGGTGAAGGCCGGGGTCCAGCTGCCGAAACGTGCGGCGTTCAGGCCACCGATTGTGTCGGAAACGTGCATCAACTCGCTGATCTGCGCCGGGCTCAGCTCGCGTAACTGCAGGATCAGCTCCTGGGAATGATCGAGGTATTGCGGCTGGGTGAAGCGCTGGGTCACCGGCGGAGTCTGGTAATCGAGGGTCTTGGCTGGGGAAATCACCATCAGCATGAAGTCGTCTCCTGAAATCGTCGGGGGATTCTAGGGGGTTGCAGGCGTTGACTCCAGCTATCAAGGTCATAGGGGGGTTCGTAGCAGCTGCCGAAGGCTGCTACATGGAGCGCGTCAGGCGCAATGCATCAGCTATAGTGCCGCGCGGCTTTTGTTATGGAGACATCCCTTTGCGTATCGCTTTTCTCTTCTCGGCCTGGCTGTTCAGTCTCAGCGCCATGGCTGTGCCCAATGACGTTGCCACGCTGGATCGCAGTACCTGGCCAGAGCAGCTGACCAGTCCGACTCTGTTCGACGTCGCGTCGCGAGCGGAAATCCTCACCTTTGCTCGCGCCTTGCTCGCCAGCGAGGCGCTGGACGAAACCGCTTTAAAGCAGCGCCTGGGGTTGCGGACGATCAATCTGGAGTCGATCAATAGCTTGCGTCAGCGGATGTGGCAGCGTTTGCTGGCCAACTACAATTTCGCCCAGCAAAGCTGCGATCAGGACGCCTCCTTCTGTTATCTGGTCGAAGACATGGACTCCCTGCGCGAGCAGGCCGGTAAGTTTCAGGTTGCTGCGGATTCCTACTACATGCGCTGGGCCGAACCGAGCCGGATCTTTCATGAGCACTATCTGGACGAACAACTGCGCAAGGCGGCGTTGTTTGCGCAAACCAGCAGCGAAGTCGATCGATTCGGCGATTACGAGCGCAACGGTGACGAGCTCAACGATCGGCTGTTTTTACTGACCTTCGACAGCGCCGCCGCAACCTCGCCGGATAACACCGCCTGGCTCAGCGACTACTTGCGCAAGTCGAACATGAGCGCGACCTTTTTTGTGCTGGGCAGCGATATTCAGAATCGTTTGGCCCAACGCTCGGTGGCTGATTTACAGGCGTTGTACTCAAAGCAGTGCGTCGGTGTGCAGGGTTGGGAATACCGCTCCCATAGCCATTGGCAGGACTGGCAATACTCGATCGAGCGCAGCGTGGAACTGGTGAAAAGCAAATTGCCGGAAAATTACAAACCGCTGTTTCGCCCACCCTATGGTCAGCGACGCGCCGACGGCGAAGGGTTTTTCAAGGCGCAGGGTTTGCAGGTCGCCTTGTGGGATATCGACCCTCAGGACGCCGGCGGCAAGCTCAAGGCTCAAGAGAGCGGCCAGAGGGTGTTGACGCTGATGCTGCTGTGGCGGCGTGGGGTGATCAACTTCAATGTCAAACAGGACGCGGTAAAAACGGCGATACCCTGGCTGGTCACGCAAACCGCGCAAAGCGGTATCGGCTGGGAGGATTGTCAGGACGTTTTTCGTTGAAAAGGCAAAAGGCCAGCAATCATTGGGGGAAGGGTAAGGCAGGAAGGTTTTTAGCGGGATTTCGATACAGGCAGACTTTCGACTTTAACGGGGGTGATGGCAGTCCGCCAAGTGCTATTGGTCACTCTGAAAAATAAACTTCAAAAAAACGTCAAAGTGCTTTTTCCTGTCACAGGTTTTGGAGTATTACGAAGACAGACCGCCGAAACCTGCAACACAGGTGGCGTCTTTCAAGACCCAGCGTGTGCAGTTCACTTGAGTCCTGCTGTTTTTGAGTACTGCAGGGTGAATTCGGTGGCCACTTCGAGGCGCAGCACTGTAATGGTATTGCGTCGACTGGCTCCCACAAAGGTGACCGAGTATGGATGATCACGGACGTAGCTCTTCTTCCAACCAGCCAATCCTCTATGTACTCGATACCAACGTATTGATTCACGATCCAAACGCACTCCTGAACTTCGAAGAACACCACGTTGCCATCCCGATGATCGTCCTTGAAGAGCTCGACAAGCTCAAAAGTGGCCATCACAGCGTCGCGTCCGAATGCCGGCAGGCGATCCGTCTGATCGACAAGACTCTGGGTGATGCAACCCCGGAAGACGTTGAGCTGGGGGTGCCGATCCAGCGTGGCAAGAGCGGGCCAAAAGGTTTGCTGTCGATTCTGATGAACAAGCGCAAAGAGCCCAACAATCTTTTGCCCGAGAATCTGAACGACAACATCATCATCAACCAATTGATCGACCTGCACGTGCGCGACAAGGATCTGCGCCTGGTGCTGGTGACCAAAGACATCAACATGCGCCTCAAAGCGCGAGCCTGTGGGATCGCCGCCGAGGACTACAGCACCGACCAACTGGTTGACGACGTGTCGCTGCTGTCACGTGGTTATCACAACATGACGGGTTCGTTCTGGGATCGCGTCAGCAAGGTCGAGACTCGTCAGGACCACGGTCGCACCTGGCATCAGGTGCAACTCATCGACAACCTGCCTGCCGTGCATGTCAACGAGTTCATCATCGACGAGCAGGGTTTTGTCGGCTGGATCAAAGAGATCAGGGTCGACGTCCTGCTGATCCTCGACCTGCATCAAGAACCGTTGATGCACCAGGAAGCCTGGGGGCTGAAGCCGCGTGACGTCTATCAAAGCCTGGCGCTGTTCGCCTTGCTCGATCCGGACATCCATCTGGTCAACCTGTCCGGTGCCGCCGGCTCCGGGAAAACCATCCTGGCACTGGCCGCCGCCATCGAGCAAACCATGGTCAGCAAACGCTACCGGCGCATCATCGCTACCCGTAGCGTGCAGGGGCTGGACCAGGAGATCGGCTTCCTGCCGGGCACCGAAGCGGAAAAAATGGAGCCTTGGCTAGGCGCCATTACCGACAACCTCGAAGCCTTGCACATGGATGACGAAAATACCCATGGCAGTGTGGATTACATCCTCAGCAAAGTGCCGTTGCAGTTCAAATCCCTCAATTACATCCGGGGCCGCAGCTTCCAGCAGAGCCTGATCCTGATCGATGAATGCCAGAACCTCACCCCGCACCAGATGAAAACCATCATCACCCGTGCCGGTGCCGGTTCCAAAGTGGTGTGCCTGGGTAACCTGGCGCAGATCGACACCCCTTACCTGTCCGCGACCAGTTCCGGGCTGACCTACCTGACCGAACGCTTCAAAGACTTCCCCAATGGTGTGCACATCACCCTGCAAGGGGTGCCACGTTCGATTCTGGCCGAATACGCCGAATCCCATCTGTAACCCTCAAGAACCGGGCGGCCCAAAGCCGCCCGGCTTTTTTTTTGTTGCGATACAACACCCCCTTGTAGGAGCGAGGCTTGCCCGCGATCGAGCGCGAAGCGGTCGCAGAACAGGTCTGCGCATTCCCACAGGACAATTGAGTCGTCTGGATTGCGGCCGCTTCGCAGCCGATCGCGGGCAAGCCTCGCTCCTACATCGCGGGTTTCAATAATCAAACGTGCGAAAAATTGACCTGCAGGTTTACAATCGGCGCTCCTGATCAGGAGTAACCCTGTGCTGACTCATCTCGATTCCCAAGGTCGCGCCAATATGGTCGACGTCACCGAAAAAGCCGTGACGTCCCGTGAAGCCACAGCCGAAGCGCTTGTGCGCATGCTTCCCGAAACCCTGCAAATGATCGTCAGCGGCGGTCATCCCAAGGGTGATGTGTTTGCCGTGGCGCGGATCGCCGGGATTCAGGCGGCGAAGAAAACCTCCGATTTGATTCCGTTGTGCCATCCGCTGATGCTCACCAGCGTCAAGGTCGAGCTCAGCGCCGAGGGCGAGGACGCGGTGCGCATCGTCGCCCGCTGCAAACTCGCCGGCCAGACCGGTGTCGAGATGGAGGCGCTGACCGCCGCCAGCATCGCCGCGCTGACCATCTACGACATGTGCAAGGCCGTGGATCGTGGTATGACCATCGAGAGCGTACGCTTGCTGGAGAAGTTGGGTGGCAAGAGCGGCCACTATCAGGTGTCTGAATAATGCAGGTGTCCGAATAATGAAAGTGACGGTGAAGTTTTTTGCCCGCTACCGCGAGGCGCTTGGAGTGGACTCGCTGAACGTCGAAGGCGATTTCGCCTCGGTCGATGATGTGCGTTTGCTTTTGGCACAGCGCAACGGTGCCGAGGTACTGAGTGAACAGAACCTGATGTGCGCCCGCAATGAAGACCTGTGTCAGCTCGATGAGCCGCTGACCGACGGCGATGAAGTGGCGTTTTTCCCTACCGTGACCGGAGGCTGAGCATGGCCATTCGCGTGCAATCCGCAGCGTTCGACCCAGGCGCTGAAGTCAACGCGATGCACGCGGCGAATGTCGGCGTCGGCGCGGTGGTGAGTTTTGTCGGCTACGTGCGCGACTTCAATGATGGCCGTGAAGTTGCCGGGATGTTTCTCGAGCACTATCCGGGCATGACCGAAAAGGCTCTCGGCAAGATCGCCGATGAAGCCGGGCAGCGTTGGCCGCTGCTCAAGCTTGAAGTGCTACACCGGATCGGCGCCCTGGAGCCGGGTGAGCCGATTGTCTTCGTCGGTGCCGCCAGTGCCCACCGCCAGGCAGCGTTCGACGCCTGCGCTTTTGTCATGGACTACCTGAAAACCCGCGCGCCGTTCTGGAAAAAAGAAAACACCAGTGACGGGCCTCGCTGGGTGGAAGGGAAGGACAGCGACCATGCGGCGGTAGAGCGCTGGGAAAAGTAATCCCCTGATCGTTCCCACGCTCCCGCGTGGGAATGCCGCCCCGGACGCTCTGCGTCCGCTTTGGCTGTGACGCGGAGCGTCACGGGATGCATTCCCACGCAGAGCGTGGGAACAATCAATGGATTTCCTTTCGTTACCCCATTTCATCCTCGCGACCAAAGGAAGGGCGAAGTGTGGACGGCCGATTGACGGCCAATACATAAAAGTCCAGTATGGAATTATAAGTACAAAAAAAGCGTTTCAGTTTTAACTTTTCCTTCTGTCTTGCAAAACCAACAACAACCCGCGAGAGAACGAACATGAAGAAACTCCCCCTCATCAGTGGCCTGGCCCTTAGCCTGTTGGCGTGTAGCAGCCTGTTCGCTGCCGAGAAAACCGTACGTATTGGCATTGAAGCCGCTTATCCACCCTTCGCCTCAAAGACTTCCGACGGCAAGATCAGCGGTTTCGATTACGACATCGGCAACGCGTTGTGTGCGCAGATGAAGATCAAGTGCGAATGGATCGAGGGTGAGTTCGATGGCCTGATCCCGTCGCTGAAAGTGAAGAAAATCGATGCGGCCCTGTCCTCGATGACGATCACCGAGGAGCGCAAGAAGTCCGTCGATTTCACCCACAAGTACTACTTCACCTCGTCGCGTCTGGTGATGAAGAAAGGCGCCGTGGTGGATGACCAGTACGCCAGCCTCAAGGGCAAGACCATCGGCGTGCAACGCTCGACCACCACCGACCGCTATGCCACCGAAGTGTTCGAGCCCAAGGGCATCAAGGTGGTGCGCTACAGCAACAACGAAGAGATCTACATGGACCTGGCGTCCGGGCGCCTGGACGCCATCTTCGCCGACACCATTCCGCTGGATGACTTCCTGTCGATGCCGCGCGGTGCCGGTTATGCCTTTGTCGGCCCTGAGTTGAAAGATCCGAAATACGTCGGTGAAGGCGCCGGGATTGCCGTGCGTAAAGGCAACACCGAGTTGCTGGCCGATCTGAACAAGGCCATCGACGGCATTCGCGCCAGCGGCGAATACCAGAAGATCGAGGCCAAATACTTCAAGTCGGATATTTATGGGGATTGATCAGGGGGATTTGTAGCGCCTGATACATTGCAATCGCGGGCAAGCCTCGCTCCTACAGACCCCATTATCCGTAGGAGCGAGGCTTGCCCGCGAAGCGATGGTAAGAACCATAAATCTGATTCGGGTCAAACGCGGACCTTCAGCCCTTCAATTCTTTCAAATGCTTGTACACCGTCGCCCGGCCCATGTTCAGTACATTCGCCACATAATTGGACGCGCTTTTGCCCTTGAAGGCGCCTTCAGCGTGCAGGGCCAGCACCAGCTCGCGTTTATGCTCGCGGGTCAGCAGGTTGAGGCTCAGCTGACGTTCTTGCATCCATGCGTGCAGGAAGGTGTTGATTCGCTCCTGCCAGTCATCACGAAACAGGGAGTCCGGTTGCGCAATCAGCTTGCTCGGCGACAGGAACAAATCCAGCGCCGCCTTGGCATTTTCGAACAGCGAAATATTCAGGTTGATACACAGCACAGCCAGAGGCTGGCCATCGCTGTCGCGCAGCACACTGCTGAGGCTGCGGATTTTTTGACCGTCCCAGTTGAGCTTTTCGTAAGGGCCAATGTTTCGTTCGCTGACCTCTTCGCTGAGCATGTCTTCCAGCGCGGCATCGTCGCCGATTTCGCGTTTGGACAGGTTGTTGGCGATGTAGTCGATCTTTTGCGTGCGCAAATCGTGCAGCACCACCTCGGCGTGGGGATAAAACAGCGTGGCAATGGCGTCGGCAATCGCCCGGAAGTTTTCCAGGGCGGGATCTTGTCGAGGTGGTGTCATAGGGAGTTGCTCCAGGCAGCGTCAGCGCCCTATCGAAAAGGGCGCTGGAAGTGTGCCGCAATCGAGGCGGGCCGTCACCTGAGGGCGTGTTAACCGAGGCGAGCGGGGGAGAGCATTGCGGCGCTCAGACCAAAGCGCGTCAGTTGTTCAGGCAGGGCTTCGCCGCGTACCAGTGCCGCACCGGCCTGACCCATGGCGGGCGAGGTCTGGATGCCATAACCGCCTTGGGCCGCGACCCAGAACAGCCCCGGCACCTGCTGGTCAAAGCCGCACAAAAGGTCACCGTCGCTGACGAAACTGCGCAGTCCGGCCCAGGTTCGGGTCGGGCGGCGGATGGTCAGCGTGGTGGCTTCTTCAATCTGGTAAATGCCCATGGCGATGTCCAGCTCTTCAGGCTGCACGTCGTGAGGTTCGACCGGGTCGGCGTTGGCCGGTGAGCCGAGGAACATCCCGGCATCCGGTTTCATGTAGAACGACTCGTCGAGGCTGACCAGCATCGGCCAGTCATGGATATCCACCCCTTCAGGGCCGGCGAAGATAAATGCCGCACGACGCTTGGGCTGCAGGCCGAGCGGCCTGGCCCCGGCCATCTCACCGATTTTATCGGCCCAGGCACCTGCCGCATTGATCACCACCGCAGCGCTGAAGGTCTGTTTGGCGGTCTTGACCTGCCAATTACCTTGGGCGTCACGGGTCAGGCTCTGGACTTCACTGTCGGTATGCACTTCACCCTGATTGCGCCGGATACCGCGCAGGTAGCCTTGGTGCAGGGCGTCGGTGTCGATATCGCTGGCGCTCGGGTCATAAATCGCCCCGTGAACTTTCTCCCGGCGCAGGATCGGCAGGCGTTCGCAGGCTTGCTCGGCGCTGAGCAATTGCATCTCCGGCACGCTGGCCTTGGCGCTCAGGTATTGGCTGTTCAACTCAGTCGGGTCGCCGGTGAAGTCCACAGTCATTTCACCACGCGGGGTCAGCAACGGGTGCTCGCAGAAACCGGCCGGCGGCGCGTCGAAGAATTCCCGGCTGGCGAGGGTCAATGCACGGACCTGGGCGGTGCCATAAGCGGCAGTGTATAAGGCGGCGGAACGCCCGGTCGAGTGATAGGCCGGATGCGATTCACGCTCCAGCACAATCACCCGAGCCTGACGCGATAGCCAGTAACCGGTGGACGCACCGGCGATACCGCCGCCGATGATGATGAAATCTGCCTGGGGCATGGGGGTTCTCCTGTCACTGCTCAATGCTTTTGTAGGAGCGAGCTGTGCGGCGGATCCGACTTGCCCGCGATGAACGATGACGCGGTAAATCAGACAGACCGCAGCGCCTGATTTCGCGGGCAAGTCGGATCGCCGCATCGCTCGCTCCTACAGGTGTTGGTATTAGCCGATGCGTTTTTGTAGAAGGTAGATAGCATTGGCTAGCGCGATGTCTTCCAGGCCCAGGCCAATGGAACGGAAGAATACGTGGCGGTCGTAGGCCGGGCGCGGCGCCTTATCGGCAAGCAGCTCTGGCAGGTCGCCTAGAATGGCGCTCCTGTCCCAGCCATGCTGCTCGCTGGCGATCAGCATTTCCCCGGCCGAGCCTGGGGTGGTCTGACGATAGTCGCAATAGACCTGCATTTCATTCAGGGTTTGCGGCGGCACTTCGTGAGCCCGTGGCGCGTTGGTGCTGATCGAGGTGATCAGTGCCGGTTTACTGAGGGTACGCGGGTCGATCACCGGGCCCGCGGAGGAGGTGCAGAGCATGATCACGTCGGCGTCCTGAAGCGCCTGCTCGTGGCTGGCAACGATTTGCAAGCGCGGGTCAAGGGTGCTGATTGGCGCCAGCTCTTCAGGGCTTTTGCCGGCCAGGGCTGGCGAGTAGAGGCTGATGCTCTGCCAGTCGCGCAGCGTCTTCACATAGCGCAGGTGAGCCAGGGCCACCGGGCCGCTGCCAATAATCGCAAGACGCCTGGCGTGCGGCTCAGCCAGGGCGTCGATGGCCACAGCGGTCGCGGCGGCGGTGCGGGCGACCGTCAGTTCGCCTGCGTCGCAGAGTAGCAGCGGTTGACCATTGTCCATCGACATCAGCAGCGTCCAGGCCGTCACCAGTGCGCCTTCGCTGCGCACGATATAGGGTGAGGTTTTCACGCCGTAGACGCGGTCTTCGGCCAGAACGCCAAGGTAATTGATGAAATCGCCGGCGCCTTGGGGGAACTCCACCAATTGCTGGGCCGGTTGCACGGCATGCCCGGCGGCCAGATCACGGAACATCTTGCGCAGAATCTGCGGCACGTCGAGGTGTTCGAGTAGCTGGCGGGCCTGGGCTTTGGCGACCACATAAGGCGTGCTGGACATGCTGATGCTCCGTGGAAGTGAATGTAAACTAATTTGTCCATTATGGACTTATAGTTCCATATGACAATATCCAGACGAAAAAAAACGCAGACCGTTTCCGGGCTGCGTCTCTTTTGTTGCGCCGGGTTTTACGGGCGCTTGCGCTCTACTGCGCGCAGTAGATGGGTCGGCGGTGTTTCGCAACTGATCTTGCGACCCAGCAGCGCCTCGATGGACGGTAGCTGGTAGGAGTCGTCTTCACCGGCGAAGCTGATGGACACACCATCGGCGCCCGCACGACCGGTCCGGCCAATGCGGTGGACGTAATCGTCCGGCACTTCCGGCAGGGTGAAGTTGATCACGTGGCTGATGCCGTCGATGTGAATCCCGCGACCGGCGACATCGGTGGCCACCAGCACGCGAATCTTGCCTTCGCGGAAGCCTTCCAGGGTCTTGATGCGCTTGTGTTGTGGAACGTCGCCGGAAAGCTGGGCGGCGTTGACACCGTCACGCACCAGGCGTTCTTCGATGCGCCGCACTTCGTCCTTGCGGTTGGCGAAGACCATCACCCGTTCCCAGCCGTTGTCGTTCACCAGGTTGTAGAGCAGTTTGTATTTGTCGGCAGCGGCAACAGCATAGATGTGCTGTTCGACGTTCTCGCTGGCAACGTTCTCGGATTCGATTTCAACGATGGACGGGTCGGTGGTCCATTGCTTGGCCAGGTTCATCACGTCTTCGGTGAAGGTCGCAGAGAACAGCAGGGTCTGACGCTCGTTTTTCGGCGGAGTCTGGCGAATGATCTGACGCACTTGTGGGATGAAACCCATGTCGAGCATTCGGTCGGCTTCGTCCAGGACCATCACTTCGACCATGTCCAGGTGCACGTCGCCGCGCTGGTTGAAGTCCAGCAGACGGCCCGGGGTGGCCACGAGGATGTCGCAGTGGCGGGCCTCGAGGTGCTTGAGCTGCTTGTCGAAGTCCATGCCGCCAACGAACGTCATGACGTTGAGTTCGGTGTACTTGGTCAGGTTGGCGGCGTCCTTGGCGATCTGCACCACCAGCTCGCGGGTCGGCGCGATGATCAGCGCCCGCGGTTCACCCATGTAGCGCTCTTTCGGCGGTGGGGTTTGCAGCAGCTGGGTGATGATCGAGATCAGGAACGCGGCGGTTTTGCCGGTACCGGTCTGGGCGCGGCCGATAGCGTCTTTGCCTGCCAGGGTGAAACCCAGCACCTGCGCCTGGATCGGGGTGCAGTACGGGAAACCCAGGTCCTGGATCGCGTGCATTAATTCTGGCGCAAGCTTGAAATCGTGGAAACGGGTTTTGCCTTCCTGGGGTTCGACGACGAAATCTTCGAGTTTCCAGGGCGTGACAGGCGCTTTCGGCGCGTGCGCGCGACGAGGTTGCTCTGGTTTGGGCTTTTCGCTGCGCGGTTGTTCGGAGGCCGGAGCCGCTGCCGGTTGAGCTTGGGGAGTGTTCACCGGCTCTTTTTTAGGCGCGGTGTCAGGCACGGCGCGACCAGGCTGATTACCGTCGGTGCGGCTGCCGGGGCTGTGGGAAGGTGCAATGGAGCCAGGCGCGAGCTGCTCAGCCTCGCTTTTACCAAACATTTTCTTGAGTGCTTTGAGCACGGTCATCTCATCAATTGGTTAAGGAATGTACGCCGGGCAGTGTAATGCAAGAATCGGGCGCGGCGTAGTGGATTGCTTAAAGGGCTACAGGAAGTTTCTATTTCAACGCAAACGGTTGGTGATCCAGGCGCCAATGTCGCGAATTTCATCGGGTAACACTTCATGGCCCATTGGGTATTCCTGCCATGTCACGGTGACATCAAGTCGCTTCAAATGCTCGTAGGCAGTTCGACCCATGGCGTTTTGTACGACGTCATCGTAATGGCCATGCAGGCAATACACCGGGATCCGCTGTTGGCTGGCCGACAATTGCAGTTCGTCACTGAATGTCGGTGCATAAGTAGAGAGGGCGATTACGCCACCCAAGGGGCCTTGCCATTTCAAGAAGGCGGTGTGCAGCACCACCGCACCGCCCTGGGAAAAACCGGCGAGAAAAATCCGCGAGGCGTCTATTCCGCTGGCGCGCTGTTCTTCGATCAAATCGGTGAGCGACCGCGCGGACTCATCCAGCTGCTCGCGGTTGATTGCCCGCGCCGGGTTCATGGCCAGAATGTCATACCAGCTCGGCATTTCGTAGCCGCCGTTGATGGTCACGGCGCGAGTCGGCGCTTGTGGCAGAACAAAGCGGGTAGTCAGCAGGCTTTCTTGTAGCGCCTCGGCTACCGGCAGGAAATCGTAGCGGTCGGCGCCCAGGCCATGCAGCCAGATCACGCAGGCATCGACGGGCTTGCTGGGCTGAAGAATCAAGGTCTGGGTCATGTCTGCTCCATTAGTGTGCGTGCGCTCTGATTGAGTGCGACGTCAGAGTGCGCTTCTGGTTAATCAGTTAAGAAGATGTCGCAAGGTTGCAAGTTTTGCTATTGACCTGCCGCTGAAACGCTTTAGCGGCAGGTGTGGTACGGGCTTTGCTATGTGGAAAGCTGTGCAAGTAATCCTGCGCCGAGCGGTAACACTATCAGTCTACCTTCGGTTGTGGGATAGCAAAGAATCCGGTGATGGACGTTCGCCAAGGGCCGCTACGGGCTTCGCGAACATGAAGGGCTACAGCCTGTTCGGCCGATTGGTGAGAAGTGAGTTTTCCATTAAGTGGATTTTCTCCTACTAGACTCATAGCTAGGTCTTACGCCGCTTGACCCTTAAAAAAGCCAACACGGGTCAACAGCGCCTCATAAGGGTGCGGCAAGACTCAAGCTCCGACACAACAAGAGCAAAACTGGAGGTTTGAATGAAGATGTTGAAATCCACCCTGGCCATCGTGACTGCGGCCGCAGTACTCGGTGTCAGTGGGTTCGCTCAGGCGGGTGCAACCCTGGATGCGGTGCATAAGAAAGGTTTCGTACAGTGCGGTGTAAGCGATGGTCTGCCGGGTTTCTCGGTACCGGACGCAACTGGCAAGATCCTCGGGATCGATGCTGACGTCTGCCGCGCTGTGGCCGCTGCCGTATTCGGCGACGCGACCAAGGTCAAATTCAGTCAGTTGAACGCCAAGGAGCGTTTCACCGCGCTGCAATCCGGTGAAATCGACGTACTGTCGCGTAACACCACCATGACCAGCTCTCGCGATGCGGGCATGGGCCTGAAATTTCCGGGTTTCATCACTTATTACGACGGTGTGGGCTTCCTGGCCAACAACAAGCTGGGCGTGAAAAGTGCCAAGGAACTGGATGGCGCGACCATCTGCATTCAAGCCGGTACCACCACTGAGCTGAACGTTTCTGACTACTTCCGTGCCAATGGCCTGAAGTACACCCCGATTACCTTCGATACCTCCGATGAAAGCGCCAAGTCGCTGGAATCCGGTCGTTGCGACGTGCTGACCTCCGACAAATCCCAGCTGTTCGCCCAGCGCAGCAAGCTGGCCTCGCCGAAAGACTATGTGGTGTTGCCGGAAACCATCTCCAAGGAACCTCTGGGGCCGGTGGTCCGTAATGGCGACGACGAGTGGCTGGCCATCGTGCGCTGGACAGGCTACGCCATGCTCAACGCTGAAGAAGCCGGTATCACTTCGAAAAACGTTGTGGAACAAGCCAAGTCCACCAAGAACCCGGACGTTGCCCGTCTGCTGGGCATCGATGGTGAGTACGGCAAGGACCTGAAGCTACCGAAGGACTGGGTCGTCCAAATCGTCAAGCAGGTTGGTAACTACGGCGAAATCTTCGAGAAGAACCTCGGCAAGGGCACGCCGCTGGAAATCGACCGCGGCCTGAACGCCCTGTGGAGCAACGGCGGCATTCAATACGCACCACCTGTGCGCTGATGGTTCTATCACCCGGTGGGCCAACCACCGGGTGATGTTCTGTTCCATTATTTCTGGGGCACTTCATGCAAAATTCAATCGGCGCACCAAAGCAGAGGTTCTCCCTCAGCGATCCTCGAGTGCGTGCGTGGCTCTTCCAGATCATCACGGTTGTCGCGGTGATCGCCATGGGTTGGTACCTGTTCAACAACACTCAGACCAACCTTCAGCACCGGGGCATCACCTCAGGGTTCGGTTTTCTTGAGCGCAGTGCCGGGTTCGGTATCGCCCAGCACCTGATCGATTACACCGAATCGGACAACTATGCCCGCGTCTTCCTGATCGGCCTGCTCAATACCCTGCTGGTGACCTTCATTGGCGTCATTCTGGCGACGATCCTCGGCTTCATCGTTGGCGTTTCCCGACTGTCGCACAACTGGATCATCAGCAAACTGGCGACCGTTTACGTCGAGGTTTTCCGTAACATTCCGCCGCTGCTGCAGATTCTGTTCTGGTACTTCGCGGTGTTCCTGACCATGCCAGGGCCGCGCAACAGTCATAACTTCGGCGACACTTTTTTCGTCAGCAGTCGTGGCTTGAACATGCCGGCAGCCCTGATCTCCGGCGGCTTCTGGCCGTTCATGGTCAGCATCGTGGTGGCCATTGTTGCCATCGTGCTGATGTGCCGCTGGGCCAACAAGCGTTTCGAAGCGACCGGCGTGCCGTTCCACAAGTTCTGGACCGGCCTGGCAATGTTTCTGGTGATTCCTGCGTTGTGCGCGCTGATCTTTGGCGCTCCGCTGCATTGGGAAATACCGAAGCTGCAAGGCTTCAACTTCGTCGGTGGCTGGGTGTTGATCCCGGAACTGCTGGCCTTGACCCTGGCGCTTACGGTGTACACCGCGGCGTTTATCGCCGAGATCGTGCGCTCGGGCATCAAGTCGGTCAGCCATGGCCAGACCGAAGCGGCCCGTTCCCTGGGGCTGCGCAACGGCCCGACCCTGCGCAAGGTGATCATCCCGCAAGCTCTGCGCGTGATCATTCCGCCGCTGACCAGCCAATACCTGAACCTGGCGAAGAACTCCTCGCTGGCTGCCGGTATCGGTTACCCGGAAATGGTTTCGCTGTTTGCCGGCACCGTGTTGAACCAGACCGGTCAGGCCATCGAAGTCATTGCCATCACCATGAGCGTGTACCTGGCGATCAGTATCAGCATTTCCATGCTGATGAACTGGTACAACAAGCGCATTGCGCTGATCGAGCGGTGAGGAAACGCGCATGACGACTCATATTTTCAAACCTGACATGCCACCACCAGGCATCCGCATCGGTGTCGTGGCGTGGATGCGCGAGCACATGTTCTCCAGCTGGATCAACACGCTGCTCACGCTGTTCGCGTTCTACCTGATCTATCTGGTCGTGCCGCCCATCCTGCACTGGGCGTTTCTCGATGCCAACTGGGTCGGTACGACCCGCGCCGACTGCACCAAGGGCGGCGCCTGCTGGGTGTTCATTGAGCAACGCATCGGCCAGTTCATGTACGGCTACTACCCGGTGGATCTGCGCTGGCGCGTGGACCTGACCGTGTGGCTGGCGGTGATCGGCGTGGCCCCGTTGTTCATCACACGCGTCCCGCAAAAGGCGATCTACGGCCTGAGCTTCCTGGTGCTGTACCCGATCATTGCCTACACCCTGCTGCACGGCGGCTACCTGGGCCTGAGCAATATCGCCACCAGCCAGTGGGGCGGCCTGATGTTGACCCTGGTAATCGCTACCGTCGGTATTGTCGGTGCGTTGCCGCTGGGAATTCTGCTGGCGCTGGGACGCCGTTCGAACCTGCCGGCGATCCGCGTGGTCTGCGTGACCTTCATCGAGTTCTGGCGCGGCGTGCCCTTGATCACGGTATTGTTCATGTCCTCGGTGATGCTGCCGCTGTTCCTGCCTGAGGGCATGAACTTCGACAAGCTGCTGCGGGCGCTGATCGGCGTGATCCTGTTCCAGTCGGCCTACATCGCCGAGGTGGTGCGCGGTGGTTTGCAGGCCATACCCAAAGGTCAGTACGAAGCGGCCGCGGCGATGGGCCTGGGCTACTGGCGCAGCATGGGCCTGGTGATTCTGCCGCAAGCCCTGAAGCTGGTGATCCCGGGGATCGTCAACACCTTCATCGCACTGTTCAAGGACACCAGCCTGGTGATCATCATCGGCCTGTTCGACCTGCTCAACAGCGTCAAGCAAGCCGCCGCCGACCCGAAATGGCTGGGTATGGCCACCGAAGGCTATGTGTTTGCGGCCCTGGTGTTCTGGATTTTCTGTTTTGGTATGTCCCGCTATTCCATGCACTTGGAACGTAGGCTGGACACAGGCCACAAGCGTTAGGAGTTTTGTGATGAGTGAAGCGATCAAACAGCCTGTGGGCCCTGAAGGCATTATTCAAATGCAGGGTGTGAACAAGTGGTACGGCCAGTTCCACGTGCTGAAAGACATCAACCTGAACGTCAAACAGGGCGAGCGCATCGTCTTGTGCGGGCCGTCCGGCTCTGGCAAGTCGACCACCATTCGTTGCCTCAATCGCCTGGAAGAACACCAGCAGGGCCGCATCGTGGTCGATGGCGTGGAGCTGACCAACGACCTCAAGCAGATCGAAGCGATCCGCCGTGAAGTCGGCATGGTGTTCCAGCACTTCAACCTGTTTCCGCACCTGACCATCCTGCAGAACTGCACGCTGGCTCCGATGTGGGTGCGCAAGATGCCCAAGCGTCAGGCCGAAGAAATCGCCATGCACTATCTGGAGCGCGTACGCATTCCAGAGCAGGCGCACAAATTCCCGGGGCAGCTTTCCGGTGGTCAGCAACAGCGTGTGGCGATTGCCCGTGCGTTGTGCATGAAGCCGAAAATCATGCTGTTCGATGAGCCGACCTCGGCGCTCGATCCGGAGATGGTGAAGGAGGTTCTGGACACCATGATCGGCCTGGCCGAAGACGGCATGACCATGCTCTGCGTAACCCACGAAATGGGCTTCGCCCGCACCGTGGCTAACCGGGTGATCTTCATGGATAAAGGCGAAATCGTCGAACAGGCCGCGCCGAACGACTTCTTCGACAAGCCGCAGAATGAACGGACCAAGCTGTTCTTGAGCCAGATCCTGCATTGATGGGTTAGCTGCTGCACCGATAAACCCGGCCATGTGCCGGGTTTATTTTTGTCTGGAATTTGTGTCCTGCTAGTTGAAGTCGTGGCTATATCTGACTATGTTGTCAGGAAATTCATCCGATGATTGGATGAAAAGGCGATTTCCATGACAGATATTTCCCCGTTAGTAAGGCGTTCCCTGGTCGATCAGGCTCTGGAACAGTTGCGTCTGCGCATCAATGACGGCACCTGGACGATCGGCCAGCGCTTGCCCACCGAGCCGGAGCTGGCGATCGAGTTGGGCATCAGCCGCAACACGGTGCGTGAGGCTATGCGGGTGTTGGCGTTTTCCGGGCTGATCGAGATTCGCCAGGGCGACGGCAGTTACTTGCGGGCGGTGGTCGATCCGCTGGACACCATGAAGGTGTTGTCACGCTGTTCCCACGAGCAGGCCCGGGAGACGCGGCACATCCTTGAAGTCGAGGCCATCGGCCTTGCGGCGTTGCGGCGTACGGATGAAGACCTCAAAGCGCTGCATGAAGCGCTGGGCGTCAGCGGCAGTCATTACCACGGCGACCTCGAGAGCTACATCGCGTGTGATCTGGTGTTTCACCGACGGCTGGTGGATGCCGCGCACAACCCCACCTTGAGCGAACTGTACCGCTACTTTTCCAGCATGGTCGGCGCGCATCTGCGCCAAACACTGAGCATCACGCCGCGGCGTCAGGAAGTGTTCGACCTGCACATCGAACTGCTTGAGGCCGTCGAGCAACGGGACCCGGAACGGGCCAAAGCCATTTCCCGGAAGCTGATCAATGAACCTTGAAACCGAGAATCCCATGTCCACCCCACAGGCGACCCGGCGCGGTGTGACGCAACCCAGACGCACGGCGGAGCTTGAGGAGCTATTGATCGACGCCGAAGCGGATGACGAAGAAATCCAGCAAAGCCATCCGGTTTTACGTCGGCCGTGGCTGTTGCTACTGGGATTGATTCTGGTTGCGTTGAACCTGCGCCCGGCGCTGTCGAGCATGGCGCCGTTGCTCAGTGAGGTGTCAAAAAGCCTCGGGCTGTCGGCGGCGCAAGCGGGGCTGCTGACCACATTGCCGGTGCTCTGCCTCGGTCTGTTCGCCCCGCTGGCGCCGATTCTGGCGCGACGTTTCGGTGCCGAGCGGGTGGTGCTGGGAATCTTGCTGACCTTGGCCTGCGGGATCATTCTGCGCAGTTCATACGGTGAAGTCGGCTTGTTTTCCGGCAGCATCCTGGCCGGTGCCAGTATCGGTGTGATCGGTGTGTTGCTGCCGGGCATCGTCAAGCGGGACTTTGCCAAACACGCCGGGACCATGACCGGTGTCTACACCATGGCTCTGTGTCTGGGCGCGGCCATGGCGGCGGGGGCGACGGTTCCTCTGAGCCAGCATTTCGAGGGCAGTTGGGCCATGGGGCTGGGTTTCTGGATCCTGCCGGCATTGGTGGCGGTGGTGTTCTGGTTGCCGCAAGTCGGTCAGAAACACGCTACCCACAATGTGGCTTATCGGGTGCGTGGCTTGCTGCGTGATCCGTTGGCCTGGCAGGTGACGCTGTATATGGGCCTGCAATCTTCGTTGGCTTACATCGTTTTCGGCTGGTTGCCATCGATCCTGATCGGTCGTGGCCTGACACCGACTCAAGCGGGTCTGGTGCTGTCCGGCTCGGTCATCGTCCAGCTGGCCAGCTCGCTGGCCGCGCCTTGGCTGGCAACCCGTGGCAAGGACCAGCGTCCGGCGATCGTCATCGTCATGTGCCTGACGCTCGGCGGTCTGTTCGGTTGTCTCTACGCGCCGCTCGAAGGCCTCTGGGGTTGGGCGATTCTGCTCGGCCTGGGGCAGGGTGGTACCTTCAGCCTGGCGTTGACCCTGATCGTGCTGCGCTCACGGGATGCCCATGTCGCGGCGAACCTCTCGGGCATGGCCCAGGGCATCGGTTACACCCTGGCGTCCATGGGCCCCTTCGCTGTCGGGCTTGTGCATGACCTGACAGGCGGCTGGACTGCGCTGGGCTGGATCTTCGGGGTGATCGGTAGCGGTGCCATCATCGCCGGCCTCGGCGCCGGGCGTTCGCTGTACGTTCAGGTCGAAAGCGAAAAGGTCTGAGCCAGGCGCACTATCGGTATTCCCGCCACGAATGCCGATAGTTTTCCCGAGCGCTGCAGACTATTGTGCAGGCATCCTTTCGATTTTTCGGAGCCTGTTTATGAGTGATGCCCACAGCGCATTGATCACTGAGTTCTACACCGCTTTCCAGCGGCTGGATGCCGAGGCCATGAGCGCCTGCTACACCGAGGACGTGGTGTTCAGTGATCCTGCGTTTGGCGAGTTGCGCGGCCGCGATGCCGGCGATATGTGGCGCATGCTGACCACTCGGGCCAAGAACTTCTCTCTGACCTTCGACGATGTCCGTAGCGATGAGCGCACCGGTAGCGCCCAGTGGGTGGCGACCTATCTATTCAGTCAGACCGGCAACACCGTGGTCAACGACATTCAGGCACGGTTCGTTTTTCGCGATGGCAAGATCTGTGAACACCACGACCACTTCGATCTGTGGCGCTGGTCGCGGCAGGCGCTGGGCACCAAGGGCTTGTTGCTGGGCTGGACACCGTTGGTGAGAAACGCCGTCCGGACCCAGGCCTTGAAGGGATTGAGGGCTTTCCAGGCCAGTCGTTAAAGGCTGGCCTCTGATAAGATTGCGGCTTGTTTTCTGCAGGCCAATATCCTCACGTGAACAGCAGCCTTGAAGCCTCCATCAACAGCGTCGAACCAGAGCCCGCGGTGAGCAAACCATGGTTCGTCTATCTGGTGCGCGCGGCCAATGGTTCGCTGTATTGCGGGATCAGCGATGATCCCGTGCGACGGTTTGCGGTGCATCAGAGTGGCAAGGGCGCGCGGTTCTTTCTTTCCAGCCCGGCGGTGGCACTGGTTTACACGGAAGTCTGCCGCGACAAGGGTGAAGCCCTGCGTCAGGAACGCCTGATTAAAAAACTCAAGAAAAGCGCCAAGGAATGCCTTGTGACGAGTGCCTCCACAGGCTTTATCAATCTGACTGATAAGGTCCCATCAGGCTGATGGGTAGGCCGCCTACCATTTGCGCGCTAAGCTGGCGACTCTTACTCGTGCGGTGGACTTGAGCATGTCAGATCTGATTCTTCACCATTACCCGACTTCCCCTTTTGCGGAAAAGACCCGGCTGTTGCTGGGATTCAAGGGCCTGTCATGGCGCTCAGTGAAGATCTCGCCGGTGATGCCAAAACCCGATCTGACAGCGCTGACCGGTGGTTATCGCAAGACGCCAGTCTTGCAGATTGGCGCTGATATCTATTGCGACACCGCGTTGATTGCCCGTCGTCTCGAGCAAGAGAAAGTCTCACCGGCACTGTTTCCTGAAGGTCAGGAAATGATCGCCGCGATGTTCGCCGCCTGGGCCGATTCGGTGGTTTTCCAGCATGCGGTCAGCCTGGTGTTCCAGCCAGAGTCGGTGGCGGTGCGTTTCGCCAAATTGCCGCCGGAAGCGATCAAGGCGTTTGTCGCCGACCGTGCCGGGTTTTTCAGTGGCGGTAGTGCGACGCGCTTGTCGGCCGAACAGGCCAAGCATCAGTGGCCGACGATCATGGCCCGTCTGGAGCAGCAACTGCAGCGCGAGCAGGGCGACTTCCTGTTCGGTGAACCGTCGATCGCCGACTTCTCCATGGCCCACCCCTTGTGGTTCCTCAAAGGCACACCGGTTACTGCGCCGTTGGTCGATGCGTACCCGGCGGTGTCCGCCTGGCTTGCCCGGGTGATGGGTTTCGGCCATGGCGCATCGAGCGATATGACCGGCGAAGAGGCGCTGGAAATTTCCCGTCAGGCCACGCCAGCCGCTTTGCCGGACGAGCAGTTCGAAGATCCGAATGGTTTCAAGGCCGGTCAGCAGTTGGTGATTGCCGCGATCGACTATGGCGTTGATCCGGTCGCAGGCGAGTTACTGTTTGCGGGTCGCGAAGAGTTGATCCTGCGTCGCGAGGACGAGCGGGGCGGTGTAGTACATGTGCACTTTCCGCGGTTCGGCTTTCGGATTGAAGCACGTTGATTGACAGGTCGAGCGCATAGAGTTGGATGTGTAGGAGCGAGGCTTGCCCGCGAAGCAGACGGCGCATTTTTTCAGATGTACCGCGTTGTCTTCATCGCGGGCAAGCCTCGCTCCTATAGCGCCGACAAAATAGCTTCAGGGCTGTAACCGCGAATCAAGGTGCCGTTTACGTCCAGCATCGGAATCCCGCGTCCACCCAATGCCTCATAGGCCTTGCGCCCTTGGGCATCTTTCTCGAAGTCGAACTCGCTATACGGGATGCCTTTCTGGTCCAGGAAGCGTCGGATCAGTTTGCAGTAGCCACACCAGTCGGTGGCGTAGAGCACGACCCTGGCATTGGCCCGGGTCTGCTCGGACACCACCGCTTGCGGGTTGAACACTCGCTCGATTTTCCCCCAGTTCTGGTAGGCCACGACCACCAGCAGAATCAGCAGGAATTTCTTCAGGATCCCGTTCAGCATCAGTTGCGACGCTTGAGCTGATCAGTCAGTTGGGTCGGCAAGCCCTTGATGATGAGCGTGCCGGCTTCTTCGTCGTATTCAATCTTCGAGCCCAGCAGGTGCGCTTCGAAGCTGATGGACAGACCCTCGGCACGCCCGGTGAAGCGGCGGAACTGGTTGAGGGTGCGTTT
This sequence comes from Pseudomonas sp. GW821-FHT04C07, assembly GCF_059420325.1. NCBI lineage: Bacteria > Pseudomonadati > Pseudomonadota > Gammaproteobacteria > Pseudomonadales > Pseudomonadaceae > Pseudomonas > Pseudomonas sp. GW821-FHT04C07. The sequence continues at coordinate 6,100 of NZ_JBWKTM010000017.1, read as the reverse complement.
ATCTGCCGGGATTTCCGGCGACAAGCCGTAGTCCTTATTGCGGATGTGGTCGTAGAACGCTTTCGGGCGCTCTTCGTCGATCAGCTCGGACAATTCCTCCAGCCCCATCGGCTCGCCCATTTTTGCCTGGCTGCTGGCGTAGTCCACCAGGGTCTTGGTCTTCTCCCGGGCGGACTCTTCCGGCAGGTCTTCGCTTTCGACGAAATCGCTGAAGGCCTTGAGCAGCGTGCGGGTCTCGCCAGGGCCATCGACGCCTTCCTGGCAGCCGATAAAGTCGCGGAAGTACTCCGAGACCTTCTTGCCGTTCTTGCCTTTGATAAAGGAGATGTATTGCTTGGACTGCTTGTTGTTCTGCCACTCGGAGACGTTGATTCGCGCCGCCAGGTGCAACTGGCCCAAATCAAGGTGGCGCGAGGGGGTCACGTCCAGCTCGGCGTTCACCGCCACGCCTTCGCTGTGGTGCAGCAGGGCAATGGCCAGGTAGTCGGTCATGCCTTGCTGGTAATGAGCGAACAGCACGTGGCCGCCGACCGACAGGTTGGATTCTTCCATCAGCTTTTGCAGGTGTTCGACCGCGATTCGGCTGAAGGCGGTGAAGTCCTTGCCGCCGTCGAGATATTCCTTCAGCCAGCCGCTGAAAGGATGCGCCCCGGACTCGGCATGGAAAAAGCCCCAGGCCTTGCCTTGCTTGGCGTTGTAGCTCTCGTTGAGGTCGGCGAGCATGTTTTCGATGGCCGCGGACTCAGCCAGTTCGGAGTCGCGAGCGTGGAGAACAGCAGGTGTGCCGTCGGGTTTTTTGTCGATCAGGTGGACGATGCAATGACGGATCGGCATGGGCTTCTCGGCTGGTCGTATAGGGAGGGTTGAGCCCCCCAAAAAAGTGCCCAGTGTACCGCACCTATTGGTTTTGGCGCTGTTCGACGGTCGTTTTGGGACTGTCTGACCGGCGTTATGCATTTTTTTACGGTTTTAGTGTGATAAAGCTGACCAAATGGGTAGGTAGAGGCGGATATTTCCCCGTCTCTGTGCTAGTTTTGCCCCGTCTTACGCGCAGTAATGGCGTTAAGCGTGCATTCAGCATTTGTCAGGTCGAACCAAACCCCATTTCCGGTATCTATAACCCCGATCTGTGGTGGTTGTAGCCAGGGGTGCCAAGTCCTGAGGATCTGGCTCGATGGCTGACACTGCACTCTGCAATCCAAATGAATTTGATAGGGAAGGAACACCACAATGGCTATTACTAAAGACCAATTGATCGCTGATATCGCTGAAGCTATCGACGCGCCGAAAACCACCGCGCGTAACGCTCTGGACCAACTGGCTCAAATCGTTGCTGATCAATTGGAAAACGGCGGCGAAATCACTCTGCCAGGTATCGGCAAGCTGAAAGTGACCGAGCGTCCTGCCCGTACTGGCCGTAACCCATCGACTGGCGCTGCCATCGAAATCGCTGCCAAGAAAGTTATCAAGCTGGTCGTGGCTAAAGGCCTGACTGACTCTGTTAACAAGTAAGACGCAGCAAAAAAACCGTGCTCCGGAGCAATCCGGACACGGTTTTTTTGTGCCTGCGATTTCTGCGATTGACCCAGGGTCAATCGCTGTTTCAGCCGTTACTTAGTTTTTGCGAGCCCAACGTTCGCGCCAGGTCTGCTGCTCGGATTTAGTCTGGAAGGTCCAGGCGACGAAGCGGCTTTGCTTCTGCCCTTGGGACATTTCCACGACCTGACTTTCCAGTACGCCGGCCTTTTTCAGCGCCGTCTGGATTGCAGGCAGGTTTGAGGTTTTCGAGACCAGGGTGCTGAACCAGAGCACTTTGTGTTGAAAATGCGCGCTCTCGGCGATCAGTTGCGTCACAAAACGTGCTTCGCCGCCTTCACACCACAGTTCGGCCGATTGACCGCCAAAGTTCAGCACCGGCAGTTTGCGCTTTGGGTCGGCGCGGCCCAGGGCGCGCCATTTACGCTCGCTGCCCTTGGTCGCCTCGTCCATAGATGCGTGGAATGGCGGGTTGCACATGGTCAGGTCAAAGCGCTCGCCGGGTTCGAGCAGGCCCAGCAGAATGTGCTTGGGATTGCTTTGTTGGCGCAACTGGATGGCTTTGTTCAGCCCGTTGGATTGCACGATGGCTTTGGCGGCGGCTACGGCCGTCGGGTCGATTTCCGAGCCGAGGAAGTGCCAGCGGTAGTCGCTGTAACCGATCAGCGGATAGACGCAGTTGGCGCCCATGCCGATATCGAGCACCTTGACCGGCGCACCGCGAGGGATTTCGCCGTCGTTGACGCTGGCCAGCAGGTCCGCCAGGAAGTGCACGTAATCGGCACGACCCGGAACCGGTGGGCACAGGTAGTCGGCCGGGATATCCCAATGGGCGATGCCATAGAACGATTTGAGCAGCGCCCGGTTGAACACCCGCACCGCGTCAGGGCTGGCGAAGTCGATGCTTTCCTTGCCGTACGGGTTGATGATCACGAACTTCGCCAGTTCCGGCGTGGTTTTGATCAGCGCCGGGAAGTCGTAACGACCCTGATGGCGATTGCGCGGATGCAGGCTGGCCTTCTCGCGGGGTACGACGGCTTTGGGCGTAGTCGCGGGTTTAGGTTTTTTGCGCGCTGGTTTGGGTGTGCTGGGGGCGGTCATGGGCGAGGTCGATTCGGGTATGGCTTAAAGTGACGGGCATTGTCCCACATCTATCGTCGGGTGCGAGATCGCCAAGATCGCAGGCTTCGCCAATGGCTGTACGCACCCCCTGTAGGAGCAGCCGGTCGACGCTCGATTGCTCGCGATGGACTTGAAGCTGATGCGTTTCGTCAGAAAGCACGCGTTATCGTTGACGACCATCGCGAGCAAGCTCGCTCCTACAAAAAGCAATCGTGCCAATTTTGCCGACAAAAAAAGGGAGGCCTTATGGGCCTCCCTTTTTTCAACTGCCCGATTTGCCGTTACAAACTGGCAATCCGCGCATGCTGTTCAGCCAGCTTGCCCAGAGCCTGTTCGGCTTCGGCCAGTTTGGCGCGCTCTTTGTCGATGACTTCGGCTGGAGCCTTGTCAACGAACGCGGCGTTGGACAGCTTGCCGCCGACCCGCTGTACTTCGCCTTGCAGGCGCTGGATTTCCTTGTCCAGACGCGCCAGTTCCGCTGCCTTGTCGATCAGGCCGGCCATCGGTACCAGCACTTCCATCTCGCCAACCAGAGCGGTGGCGGACAGCGGTGCTTCGGCGCCTGGGGCGAGAATCGTGATCGATTCAAGCTTGGCCAGCTTCTTGAGCAGTGCATCGTTTTCGCACAGGCGACGCTGATCTTCGCTGCTGACGTTTCTCAGGAACAGCTGCAACAGCTTGCCCGGGCCGATATTCATCTCGCCACGGATGTTGCGCGTGCCGAGCATCAGGCCTTTGAGCCATTCGATATCGTCTTCGGCCGCCGGATCGATGCGCGCCTCGTTCGCCACCGGCCACGGTTGCAGCATGATGGTCTTGCCTTCGATACCGGCCAGCGGCGCCAGGCGCTGCCAGATTTCTTCGGTGATGAACGGCATGAACGGGTGCGCCAGACGCAGGGCGACTTCCAGCACGCGAACCAGCGTACGACGAGTGCCGCGCTGACGTTCGATCGGCGCGTTTTCGTCCCACAGCACAGGCTTGGAGAGTTCCAGGTACCAGTCGCAATACTGGTTCCAGATGAACTCGTACAGCACCTGAGTGGCCAGGTCGAAACGGAACTGGTCGAGTTGGCGGGTCACTTCGGCTTCGGTGCGTTGCAGCTGCGAAATGATCCAGCGATCGGCCAGGGACAGTTCGACTTCTTCGCCGTTCTGACCGCAGTCTTCGCCTTTATCGAGCACGTAGCGCGCGGCGTTCCAGATTTTGTTGCAGAAGTTGCGATAGCCTTCGACGCGGCCCATGTCGAACTTGATGTCGCGGCCGGTGGAGGCCAGCGAGCAGAACGTGAAGCGCAGGGCGTCGGTGCCATAGCTGGCGATACCGTCAGCAAACTCGTCGCGGGTCTGCTTTTCGATCTTCTTCAGCAGTTTTGGCTGCATCAGACCGGTCGTGCGTTTTTCCACCAGAGCTTCGAGTTCGATGCCGTCGATAATGTCCAGCGGGTCCAGGACGTTGCCCTTGGACTTGGACATTTTCTGGCCCTGGCCATCGCGGACCAGGCCGTGCACGTAGACAGTCTTGAACGGGACCTGCGGCGTGCCGTCTTCGTTTTTCACCAGGTGCATGGTGAGCATGATCATCCGGGCAACCCAGAAGAAAATGATGTCGAAGCCAGTCACCAGAACGTCGGTGGAGTGGAACTTCTTCAGGAACTCAGTCTGCTGCGGCCAACCCAGGGTGGAGAACGTCCACAGGCCCGAGCTGAACCAGGTGTCGAGAACGTCGTTGTCCTGTTGCAGCGCTACGTCCGGGCCAAGGTTGTTTTTGGCACGCACTTCGGCTTCGTCGCGACCTACATAAACTTTGCCCGATTCGTCGTACCAGGCCGGAATCCGGTGGCCCCACCACAACTGACGGCTGATGCACCAATCCTGGATATCGCGCATCCAGGAGAAGTACATGTTTTCGTACTGCTTGGGTACGAAAGCAATCCGGCCGTCTTCAACGGCGGCAATCGCCGGTTCAGCCAACGGCTTGGTGGAGACGTACCACTGGTCGGTCAGCCACGGCTCGATGATGGTCCCGGAGCGGTCGCCTTTCGGCACTTTCAGGGCGTGATCGTCGACGCTGACCAGCAGGCCTGCAGCCTCGAAGTCGGCAACGATTTCCTTGCGTGCCTGGAAGCGGTTGAGGCCGGCGTACACGGCGGGCAGTTTACCGTCGATCTGCTCGTTGAGCGTGCCGTCGAGGTTGAACACCTGAGCGACCGGCAGTACATCGGCGTTCTTGTCGAAGATGTTCAGCAACGGCAGATTGTGACGCTTGCCGACTTCATAGTCGTTGAAGTCGTGGGCCGGGGTGATTTTCACACAGCCGGTGCCGAATTCCGGGTCGCAATACTCGTCGGCGATGATCGGGATGCGACGGCCAACCAGCGGCAGCTCGACGAACTTGCCGATCAGGGCCTTGTAGCGCTCATCTGCTGGGTTCACCGCGACGGCGGCGTCGCCGAGCATGGTTTCGGGACGCGTGGTGGCAACGATCAGGTAATCCAGACCTTGCGCAGTCCTGGCGCCGTCGGCCAGTGGGTAGCGCAGGTTCCACAGGAAGCCTTTCTCGTCATGGTTTTCCACTTCGAGGTCGGAAATCGCCGTGTGCAGTTTGGTGTCCCAGTTGACCAGACGCTTGCCACGGTAGATCAGGCCGTCTTCGTGCAGGCGCACAAAGGCTTCTTTAACGGCTTCCGAAAGACCGTCGTCCATGGTGAAGCGCTCGCGGCTCCAGTCTACGGACGAACCCAGGCGGCGAATCTGGCGGCTGATGTTGCCACCGGACTGATCCTTCCATTCCCAGACTTTTTCGAGGAATTTTTCGCGGCCCAGGTCATGGCGATTCTGGCCTTGAGCTTCAAGCTGACGCTCCACCAGCATTTGTGTGGCGATACCGGCGTGATCGGTGCCCGGTTGCCACAGGGTATTGCGACCCTGCATGCGGCGGAAACGGATCAGGGCGTCCATGATCGCGTTGTTGAAACCATGGCCCATATGCAGGCTGCCAGTGACGTTCGGCGGCGGAATCATGATGGTGTAGGAATCGCCCGCGCCTTGCGGAGCGAAATAATTCTCGGACTCCCAGGTGTTGTACCAGGAAGTTTCAATGGCGTGCGGCTGGTAGGTCTTATCCATGCGCGGCGGGACCCTATTGGCATTTATTCAGGAAAAGCCGGCAAGTATAGCGGGGATGTTCGATTGGGCGTAGAGCGAGGTGATAGCAGGAGGGAGAAAAAACGATAGGGGGGAGGCTGGCGGCGAGGGCGGCAAGCCCTAATGCCCCCCTGTAGGAGCGAGCTTGCTCGCGATGGACGTTAACGATAACGCGTGCTGTCTGAATGAACGCGTCGTCCTCAGGTCCATCGCGAGCAAGCTGAACTGGTCAAGTAATCCCGGACACCGATTACGGTGTTTATGCCGCTTTTTGCTCCATGGCTATTGGCGACAGA
>NZ_JBWKTM010000016.1:0-167417 GCF_059420325.1 Pseudomonas sp. GW821-FHT04C07 | reverse complement strand
TTTGTTTACCAAGGAGTTTTCCGTTTCGACTGCGCCGGAAGTGGGGCGAATTATAGGCTTCCAGATTCTGCCGTCAACCTCTATTTTCACAATTCTGTCATATGAGTCAAAAAGACCCTGAAAAGCAAAAGGCCGGCACCTTTTTTCAAATAAGGGAGCCGGCCTTTTTACTCTTCTACTTATAAGCTAGGGAAAGCGAACTGCGAAGCTTCGTGACTGGCACGTTGCGGCCAGCGCTGGGTAATTGCCTTACGGCGGGTATAGAAGCGCACACCATCCGGGCCATAAGCATGCAGGTCACCGAACAACGAACGCTTCCAGCCGCCAAAGCTGTGGTACGCCACTGGAACCGGCAGCGGTACGTTGACGCCCACCATCCCCACTTCAATCTCGTCGCAGAACAACCGGGCCGCTTCACCGTCACGGGTAAAGATGCAGGTGCCGTTGCCGTACTCGTGATCGTTGATCAGTTGCATCGCCTCTTCAAGGCTGTTCACTCGCACGATGCACAGCACCGGGCCGAAGATCTCTTCTTTATAGATACGCATCTCTGGAGTGACGCGATCGAACAGGCAGCCGCCGAGGAAGAAGCCCTCTTCGTGGCCCGTTACGCTCAGACCACGGCCATCGACCACCAACTCAGCGCCGGAAGAAACCCCGTCTTCTATATAGCCGCTGACTTTGTCGCGATGCTGACCGGTCACCAGTGGGCCCATGTCCAGACCACAGGAAGTGCCGGCACCAATTTTCAGCGCCTTGATTTGCGGCACCAACTTGGCGACCAATGCATCCGCCACCTGATCGCCGACACACACGGCCACCGAGATCGCCATGCAACGCTCACCGCAAGAACCATAGGCCGCGCCCATCAAGGCACTGACTGCGTTGTCCAGGTCTGCATCCGGCATCAGCACCGCATGGTTCTTCGCCCCGCCCAATGCTTGCACACGTTTGCCGCGCTTGGTGGCTTCGGCATAGATGTATTCAGCAATCGGAGTCGATCCGACAAAGCTAAGCGCTTTAACCTCTGGCGCTTCGATCAACGCATCCACCGCACCTTTGTCGCCGTGCACCACGCTCAACACACCTTTCGGCAAGCCGGCTTCTTGCAGCAGCTGGGCGATCAGCAGCGTTGAACTCGGATCACGCTCGGAAGGCTTGAGGATGAAGCAGTTTCCGCACACGATCGCCAATGGATACATCCACAGCGGAACCATGGCCGGGAAGTTGAACGGCGTGATGCCGGCAACCACGCCCAACGGCTGGAAGTCGGACCAGGCATCGATGTTCGGGCCGACGTTACGGCTGTACTCGCCCTTGAGGATTTCCGGAGCCGAGCAGGCGTATTCGACGTTCTCGATACCGCGCTTCAGTTCGCCAGCGGCGTCTTCCAGGGTCTTGCCGTGCTCTTCGCTGATCAACTGAGCGATACGCGCTTCGTTCTGCTCGAGCAGTTGTTTGAAGCGGAACATCACCTGAGCACGCTTGGCCGGCGGTGTGTTGCGCCATGCAGGAAAAGCAGCCTTGGCCGTGTCGATGGCTTTTTGCACTGTTTCGCGACTTGCCAGAGGAACCTTGTGAATCGGCTGGCCGGTGGACGGGTTGAACACATCAGCGCTGCGACCGTTGTCGGTCACCAGTTCGCCGTTGATCAAATGCTGGATAAGACTCATGCGGGGCTCCTGAAAAGTTGTCCACAGGCGCCCGACATGGGGCACCTGCTAAATAAACATGGCTTTTTGCAGGAGCACGGCTTGCCGGCGATGGCGTCCTTGAGGCCCATCGCGAGCAAGCTCGGCTCCTACAGGCTGGATCAGTCGACTTTGTTCAGCACTTCGCCGACCGCGTCGAACAGGCGATCAAGATCCTGCGGCTTGCTGTTGAAGGTTGGGCCGAACTGTAAGGTGTCGCCGCCGAAGCGCACGTAGAAACCAGCTTTCCATAGCGCCATACCGGCTTCGAACGGACGCACGATGGCGTCGCCGTCTCGCGGGGCGATCTGAATCGCGCCGGCCAGGCCATAGTTACGAATGTCGATGACGTTTTTCGAACCCTTCAAACCGTGCAACGCATTCTCGAAATGCGGCGCGACTTCAGCCACGCTCTGCACCAGGTTTTCCTTGTGCAGCAGATCCAGTGCAGCCAAACCAGCCGCGCAAGCCACCGGGTGCGCCGAGTAGGTGTAGCCGTGGGGGAATTCCACCGCGTATTCCGGCGTCGGTTGATTCATGAAGGTCTGATAAATCTCGGAACTGGCAATCACCGCGCCCATAGGGATTGCGCCGTTGGTGACTTGCTTGGCGATGCACATCAGGTCCGGGGTCACGCCAAAGCTGTCAGCACCGAACATCGAGCCGGTACGACCAAAGCCAGTAATCACTTCGTCGAAGACCAGCAGGATGTTGTGTTGATCACAGATTTCGCGCAGGCGCTTGAGGTAACCCTGAGGCGGAACCAGCACACCAGCGGAACCGGCCAGCGGCTCGACGAACACGGCGGCGATGTTCGAGGCATCGTGCAACTCGATCAGCTTGAGCAGCTCATCGGCCAGGGCAATACCGCCCTGCTCCGGCATTCCACGGGAATAGGCATTGCTCGCCAGCAAGGTGTGCGGCAGATGGTCGACATCCATCATTGCCTGACCGAACATTTTGCGGTTGCCGTTGACGCCGCCCAGACTGGTGCCGGCGATGTTCACGCCGTGGTAGCCACGGGCACGACCGATCATTTTGGTCTTGGTCGCCTGACCTTTCAGACGCCAGTAGGCACGCACCATCTTCACCGCGGTGTCAGCACACTCGGAGCCGGAATCGGTGAAGAACACGTGATTCAGGTTACCTGGGGTCAGCTCGGTGATTTTCTCTGCCAGCTGGAAAGACAGTGGGTGACCGTACTGAAAGCCCGGCGAGTAATCGAGGGTGCCCAACTGCTTTGCAACAGCTTCCTGGATTTCCTTGCGGGTATGCCCCGCACCACAGGTCCACAGACCGGACAACGAGTCATAGACCTTGCGGCCCTTGTCGTCGATCAGGTAGCTACCTTCTGCGGCAACAATCAGTCGCGGGTCGCGCTGGAAGTTGCGGTTGGCGGTGTAAGGCATCCAGTGAGCATCGAGCTTGAGTTGGCTGGCCAGGGAGACCGGAGCGTTTTCAGGCAAGTTCATGAGCAAAACCTCGCAGGGCAATAAGCGGCGTAGGGATCAAAAGCGTTCTTGCAGCTAAATTGCCACGGGGATAAAGTCGGTGAAATCCAACTTTTCTAACGTTCAGTCAGGCCAGCACTAAACTATGAGCAGTCGTCGCCCCGATCCGCTGGCGCAAGTCAGTGACTTTGATATCCGTCTGCTGCGCATATTTCGCAGCGTGGTCGAATGCGGCGGCTTCTCCGCAGCGGAAACCGTGCTGGGGATCGGCCGCTCAGCCATCAGCCAGCAGATGAGCGACCTTGAACAACGCCTCGGCCTGCGTCTGTGCCAACGCGGTCGCGCAGGGTTTTCTCTGACCGAGGAAGGACGCGAGGTCTATCAGTCGGCCTTGCAACTACTCAGTGCGCTGGAAAGCTTTCGCACCGAGGTCAACGGCCTGCACCAACATCTGCGCGGTGAGCTGACCATCGGCCTGACCGACAACCTGGTCACCCTCCCCCACATGCGCATCACCCATGCTTTGGCGCAGTTGAAGGAGCGGGGCCCGGACGTGCAGATTCAAATCCGCATGATCGCCCCCAACGAAGTGGAGCAAGGTGTACTCGACGGCCGTTTACATGTCGGTGTGGTGCCTCAGGCCAGCGCACTCTCGGGCCTGGAATACCAGCCGCTGTACAGCGAGCGTTCGCTGCTCTACTGCGCGGTCGGGCATCCGCTGTTTTATGTCGATGACAAACAACTGGATGACCAGCGGCTCAACAGTCAGGACGCCATCGCACCGACCTTCCGTTTGCCGTCCGAGATCCAGGCGCATTATCAGGCACTCAATTGCACCGCCAGCGCGTCGGATCGGGAAGGCATGGCGTTTCTGATTTTGACCGGACGCTATATCGGCTACCTGCCGGACCATTACGCCAGCCTCTGGGTGCAGCAAGGCCGACTGCGCGCTTTGAAACCCAAGGCGCGCTTCTACGACCTGAGCCTGGCTTCGGTCACCCGCAAGGGACGTCGCCCTCATTTGGTGTTGGAAAGTTTCTTGGAAAGCCTGGCGGCCACGCGGTAAAACCGAACGGCTTCGAGGCTTTTATGGTGACAAGGCTTGTCTGATTCTTGTGGGTGCGCTATCAACGCATTGGTTGCACCCACAGAACTGCTCGGAAACGTCCATGACCCTTGAAGTCCCAGCCCACACCGGCAAACCTGCCAGCCGAATTCGCCAAAAAAACGAAGACGCAATCATCAAGGCCGCCGAAGACGAGTTCGCTCGTCACGGGTTCAAAGGCACCAGCATGAACACCATTGCGCAGAATGCCGGACTGCCCAAGGCTAACCTGCATTACTACTTCACCAACAAGCTCGGGCTCTATGTGGCGGTGCTGAGCAACATCATCGAGTTGTGGGACAGCACCTTCAACACATTAACCGCCGAAGACGATCCGGCCGAAGCGCTGACGCGCTACATCCGCGCCAAGATGGAGTTTTCCCGCCGCCAACCGCAAGCCTCACGGATCTTCGCCATGGAGATCATCAGCGGCGGGGAATGCCTGAGCGAGCATTTCAGCCAGGACTATCGCGTCTGGTTCCAGGGCCGTGCAGGTGTATTTCAGGCCTGGATCGACGCTGGCAAGATGGACCCGGTCGACCCGGTAAACCTGATCTTTCTGTTGTGGGGCAGCACCCAGCATTACGCCGACTTCGCCACACAGATTTGTCGCGTGACGGGCCGCACCAAGCTGACCAGGCAGGACATGGAAGACGCTGGTAATAACCTGATCCGTATCATTCTCAAGGGCTGCGGCCTCAAGCCAACCCTTTAAAAGATCCTCGCACATGCCTTTTACCCTCGCCGGCCTTTGCGAATACCGCGAAGAAATTCGCAAAAGCCGCTTCATCGCCCTCGCTGCGCCGATCAGCAGCGCCGTTGATGCTCAGGCGTTCATCGAGCAGCACAGCGACTTGAATGCCTCGCACAATTGCTGGGCCTGGAAGCTCGCCGATCAATACCGCAGCAGCGACGATGGCGAACCGGGCGGCACTGCCGGACGGCCGATTCTGGCGGCCATCGAAGCGCAGGATTGTGATCAAGTAGCGGTAGTGGTGATTCGCTGGTACGGCGGCATCCAGTTAGGTACCGGCGGACTCGCTCGGGCCTATGGCGGCAGTGCCAACAAGTGCTTGCAAACCGCTGAACGAATTGCGCTGATCAGCCGGGTGCCGTTGCGTTGCGCCTGCGGCTTCGGCGAATTGGCGCTGGTCAAACTGCGGGTGGCCGAACTCGGGGGCCTGATGCTGGAAGAAACCTTCACCGCCAATGGCGTGGAGTTGCACCTGGCCGTAGGTGAATCACAGATCCAGACCCTGCAAACGCAACTGGCCGATCTGAGTCGCGGACGCATTCTGTTGCAGCGGTAAAAGGCTGCGATCTTTTGGGGCAAGACTTAATCCAAGTGTTTCCACGACTTGCCCACATCTGCTGTGCACCCGACTGTGGATAACCTGAGCACATTCCCCGCAACCCCTTCTGCAACGTGGCTTTGCGGCCATTGTTCATTTTTCGTCCAATCGCCCTTCTTCGGGATTAATCCCACTGAAAAACAATCAGTTAGAGCGGTTTATCGCCTTTAGAAGAAAGCCTTTCAGTGCTTATGCCTGGGCTTTTGGCTTGCGCACAAATACTGTGGAGCAATCTGTGGATAACCCGTGCAAGGCTGGCTCAGTCGCATAGGCAGCAACGCTCTCCGTCGGCTGCTCATTTTTTAACCAGTTCGATACGGGCGAAACCGGGGCCTTATCGACGGGCTTGCCCTGAAGTGGTGCCGGAGCAGGGATCAGTATATTGCGCGAGAGGCTGCGCAGCAGGCAGAACAACGACGACACCGGGTTTTCCTGACTCAATGGCCAGGAAATTGCTTTATCCACAGGCACAACTTCAATTGTCCCGAGCCTGTCATGCCAAATCCCGTGCCGATCCCTGATCAAACACCGCGTCTGCAATTGCGCAGAATCAGCAAACGCTATCCCGGCTGCCTGGCCAATGACGGTATCGACCTGAGTATTCAACCCGGTGAGATCCACGCCCTGCTCGGTGAAAACGGCGCCGGGAAAAGCACCCTGATGAAAATTATCTACGGCGTGACCCATGCCGACTCGGGCGAGATGATCTGGCAAGGACAACACTTGACCATGCGCAACCCGGCCCAGGCGCGCAGTCTGGGGATTGGCATGGTGTTCCAGCATTTCTCGCTGTTTGAAACCCTGAGCGTGGCGCAGAACATTGCCCTGGCCATGGGCGCTGCGGCAGGCACACCCACGCAACTGGAGCCGCGCATTCGTGAAGTCTCGCAACGTTATGGCATGGCGCTGGAGCCAGAACGGCTGGTGCACAGTTTGTCGATTGGCGAGCGTCAGCGGGTGGAGATCATTCGTTGCCTGATGCAAGACATTCGCCTGCTGATTCTCGATGAGCCGACCTCGGTCCTGACTCCGCAAGAGGCGGACGAGGTGTTCGTCACCCTGCGTCGATTGGCCGTCGAGGGCTGCAGCATTCTGTTTATCAGCCACAAGCTCGGCGAGGTTCGGGCGCTGTGTCATAAGGCCACGGTGCTGCGCGGTGGTCGAGTGGCCGGACATTGCGTTCCAGCCGAGTGCACGGATCAGCAACTGGCTCGTTTGATGGTGGGTGATGCGGCGGGGTTTATCGCTGATTATCCGAAGGTCGGCGGCCGCGAAACTTTCTTGCAGATACAAAAGCTGTCCTGGCATAACCCGGATCCGTTCGGCTGCTCACTGAGGGATATCCACCTTGAAGTGCGCAGCGGCGAAATCGTTGGGATCGCCGGTGTCGCCGGGAATGGCCAGGACGAATTGCTGGCCCTGCTCAGCGGCGAAGAATGCCTTGCACGTAATGACGCCGCGACCATCAGTTTCGCCGGGCAACCGGTCGCTCATTTACGCCCCGATGCAAGACGCGGCCTCGGCCTGGCATTTGTACCGGCAGAACGCCTCGGCCACGGGGCAGTGCCGCAATTGAGTCTGGCAGACAACGCCTTGCTGACCGCTTTTCAGCAAGGGCTGGTCAGCAATGGCCTGATTCAGCGTGGCAAAGTCCAGGCATTGGCCGAAGAGATCATCCGCCGCTTCGGGGTCAAGACACCGAATACTGAAACCTGTGCTCGCAGCCTGTCCGGCGGCAATTTGCAGAAATTCATTCTCGGCCGGGAAATCCTTCAGCAACCGAAACTGCTGATCGCGGCGCACCCGACCTGGGGCGTGGATGTGGGTGCCGCGGCGGTGATCCATCACGCGTTGATTGCCCTGCGCGATGCGGGTGCCGCGATCCTGGTGATCAGCGAAGACCTCGACGAATTGTTCCAGATCAGCGATCGACTGGCGGCACTATGCAGCGGTCGACTGTCGACGCTCAAACCGACCGCACAAACCAGCCTGATCGCAGTCGGTGGCTGGATGGCGGGGCAGTTCGACACGTCTCACCAATCCACGCCTTTGCCGGTTTAACGGAGTTTCACATGCTGCTTTCTCTCGAACCCCGTGGCCAGCAATCGCGCCTGATGCTGTGGTGCTCGCCGCTACTTGCCGCAACGTTGACCCTGGGTTGTGGCTCGCTGCTGTTTATTGCACTCGGTCACGACCCTTTGATGACCTTGCACACCTTGTTGATTGCGCCGATCAGTGACCTGTATGGCGTCTCTGAGCTGTTGGTCAAAGCCTTGCCGATTCTGCTGTGTGCGTTGGGTCTGGCGGTGGCGTATCAAGCGCGGATCTGGAACATCGGCGCCGAAGGTCAGTTGCTGCTCGGCGCTCTGGCCGGCAGTGCACTGGCAGTGAATATCATCAATGTGCAAAGTCGCTGGGCGCTGGTGTCAATCCTGATGATCGGCACGCTGGCCGGTGCTGCCTGGGCCGGGTTGACGGCATGGCTGCGCACGCGGTTCAACGCCAATGAAATCCTCACCAGCATCATGCTCAATTACATCGCCCTGAACCTGCTGCTGTTCTGCGTCCACGGGCCGCTGAAGGACCCGGCCGGCTTCAACTTCCCGGAATCGGCAATGTTCGGCGAGGCCAGCCGTTTGCCGCTGTTGCTGGAGGACGGCCGCGTGCACGCCGGGGTGTATTTCGCCCTGCTGGCGCTGGTTGCCGTTTGGGTGCTGCTGCACAAGAGCTTTGTCGGTTTTCAAATCAAGGTGCTCGGCCTGGACAAGCGCGCCGCCGGTTTCGTTGGTTTTCGCGAGAAGCGGCTGATCTGGCTCGCGCTGTTGATCAGCGGTGGATTGGCGGGGCTGGCTGGCGTTTGCGAAGTCACCGGGCCGATCGGACAACTGGTGCCGCAGGTATCGCCCGGTTATGGCTACGCGGCGATCACTGTGGCATTTCTTGGCCGACTGAATCCCATCGGCATTTTGTTTTCCAGCCTGCTGATGGCGCTGCTGTACATCGGCGGCGAGAGCGCGCAGATGAGCCTTAACCTGCCGCAGGCGATCACCCAATTGTTCCAGGGCATGATGCTGTTTTTTCTGCTCGCCAGTGATGTGCTGATTCTCTACCGCCCGCGCCTTAACCTGCGCTGGGCACGGCGCTCCTCGACCACCTCTGAACGCGTTGGAGCCCTGTGATGGATATCGATCTGCTGAGTAATATTTTCTACGCCATGGTCCGCTGCGGCACGCCGCTGCTGTTGGTGGCCTTGGGTGAACTGATCTGCGAAAAAAGCGGCGTCCTCAACCTCGGTCAGGAAGGCATGATGCTGTTCGGCGCGGTGATCGGTTTTATCGTCGCCTTGAGCACCGGTAACCTCTGGCTCGGCGTGTTGCTGGCGGTGCTCGCCGGTATGTTGCTGTCGACGCTGTTTGCCTTGGTGGCGCTGGTGTTCAACGCCAATCAGGTGGCGACCGGGCTGGCGCTGACTATCTTTGGCGTCGGCCTTTCGAGCTTTGTCGGTGCGGCCTGGGTTGGCAAGCCGCTGGCGGGTTTCGAGCCAGTGGCGATTCCTTTTCTGAGCGAGATCCCGCTGATCGGGCGGATGCTGTTTGCTCAGGATCTGTTGGTCTATCTGTCATTCGCGCTGTTTGCGCTGGTGGCTTGGGCGATTCTGAAAAGCCGCGTAGGCCTGATCGTTCAGGCCGTCGGGGAAAATCCGGACGCTGCCAGCGCCATGGGATTGCCGGTGCTTGGTGTGCGCACACTGGCGGTGCTGTTCGGTGGCGCCATGGCCGGGTTGGCCGGTGCCTATCTGTCACTGGCCTATACACCGATGTGGGCGGAGAACATGAGCGCCGGCCGTGGCTGGATTGCCCTGGCGCTAGTGGTGTTTGCCAGTTGGCGCGTATGGCGTTTGCTGCTGGGCGCTTACCTGTTCGGGCTCGCCAGCATCTTGCACCTGGTTGCCCAAGGCTTGGGGCTGGCGATCCCTTCGAACCTGCTGGCGATGCTGCCCTATGCCGCGACCATTCTGGTGTTGGTGCTGCTGTCGCGGAACGCGCTGCGAACACGCTTGTACGCACCGGTTTCGTTAGGGCAGCCGTGGCAGGCGGGGCATTAGGTTCTGCCTGGAACAGCAGGCTCTTCGTAGCAGCTGGCGAAGCCTGCGTTCGGCCGCGAAGCGGTCGTAATCCTGACGACTCGAATTTCGTCCAGAATCGCGTTATGGCCTTTACGACTACTTCGTAGCCGAACGCAGGCTGCTACGGGGGCTTCGGTCATCTGCGAGATGCTTGACCGGCAACAACTGTGCAACGCCCCACGCCAGTTCGAAGAACAGGAAAACCGCCAGCAATGAGCTGGCGCCGTGGGCCAGGGCATAGATCTGCCACGTTGCGAACAAAAACCGTCCAGCTGCGTCATAGCGGCCGAACGCTTGCTGCGGATCACGAATCCGTAACACCGACCAGACGCAAACGATCGAGCCCAACAGATTGGCCATCAGCATGTGCATCGGTTCGAACGGCGGCAGTTCACCAGGTAGATTGAATGTCCGGGAAAGACTCAGCATCAACCCGTGTAGCGCCATAAAACTCCAGGGGGTGACGAAAGCGACGGTCACGAGCAAGTCGTACCAGCCGCTCGCACGAACCAGTTGACGGTATTGGCTTGCAGTCCACATTGAGGCGTCTCCATTTATTCAGGGAGCACGCAGGCTAAAGCCTGGAGTATGCTCCAGGGTCAAGCCTCAAAGAGTCTTCAAGATGCGTATCGGTGAATTAGCCCAGGCCAGCGCCGTCAGCCGCGACACCCTGCGCTTTTACGAGCAACGGGGATTGATCGCCGCCCAACGCAGCGCCAACGGTTACCGCGACTATCCGGCCGAGATGGTGCAACTGGTGCTCTACATCAAGACCGCCCAACGCCTGGGCTTCAGCCTCGGCGAAATCGGTAGTAGTGTGGCCTCGCTGTGGCAGGCCAAAGACCCTGACAGCGCCGTGACCCGGTTGCTGCAAGACAAACTGAGCCTGATCGAAACCCGCATCGCCGAACTCGGAGAGCTACGCCAGGAGTTACAACTACGGCTCAGTCAGAGTTGCCCATTAAGACCGTGATCCTCTTTTCCAAAGGAACCCGTTTATGAACGCTGCAAAAAACGCATTAATCATCGGCGCCTCCCGTGGTTTGGGCCTCGGTCTGGTACAACGCTTGCTGGCCGACGGCTGGCAAGTCACCGCCACCGTGCGCAATCTGCAGAAAGCCGAGGCCTTGCAGGCATTGGGTAACGTCCGGATCGAGCAACTGGACATGGATGATCAGCAAGCCGTCATCGCCCTGAGCCAACGGCTGAAGGGCCAGGTGTTCGACTTGCTGTTCGTCAACGCCGGCGTCAAAGGACCGGATGATCAGACCCCAGGCAATGCAACCCTCGCCGAGGTTGGACAGTTGTTCTTCACCAACGCCGTGGCCCCGATCAATCTGGCTCAGCGCTTCATCGGCCAGATTCGCCCGGACAGCGGTGTGCTGGCGTTCATGAGTTCGGTACTCGGCAGCGTGACCATGCCCGATGCGCCGGAACTGGCGCTGTACAAGGCCAGCAAAGCCGCCTTGAACTCCATGACCAACAGCTTCGTCACTCAGTTGGGCGAGCAGAAAATGACTGTACTGTCGTTGCATCCGGGCTGGGTGAAAACCGATATGGGCGGTGAAGGTGCGGACATCGATGTCGAGACCAGCACCCGTGGGTTGATCGAGCAGGTGAATACTTACGCGGGTAAAGGCGGGCATCATTTTGTGAACTACAGAGGCGAGACAATTCCCTGGTAATTCATCGGTAGATCAGCGGCCCTATGTAGCCGACCAAATATGTGAGTAAACTCTGCACTTCGCCCTCCCCGGCGACCCTGGATCAGCAGACAGGGCAACACTGAGCTGGCGAACCTGAACCCATTTTTCAGAGGAGCCGGCCAATGCCTGCGACCCGTATCTGGTTAAAAAACCCCCTGGCCATTTTCACTGCCAACGCGCTCGATGCCCGTGGCGGCCTGGTGCTGCAAGACGGTTTGATCGTCGAAGTGCTCGGTATAGGGCAACAACCGGCCACTGCCTGTGGACAAGTCTTCGATGCTCGCGAGCATGTGATCCTTCCCGGGCTGATCAACACCCATCACCACTTCTATCAAACCCTGACCCGCGCCTGGGCGCCGGTGGTCAATCAGCCGTTGTTCCCCTGGTTGAAAACCCTCTATCCGGTCTGGGCTCGCCTGACCCCGGAAAAGTTGGCGCTGGCGACAAAAGTCGCTTTGGCCGAGTTGCTGCTGTCTGGCTGTACAACGGCGGCCGATCACCATTACCTGTTTCCCGAAGGTCTGGAAAACGCCATTGATGTGCAAGTCCAGAGCGTTCGCGAACTGGGCATGCGCGCGATGCTTACCCGTGGCTCGATGAGCCTGGGTGAAGCCGACGGCGGGTTGCCGCCGCAACAGACTGTGCAGCAGGGTGAAGTGATTCTCGCCGATAGCCAGCGGCTGATTGCCGAGTACCACGAACGCGGCGACGGCGCGCAAATCCAGATTGCTCTGGCACCCTGCTCGCCATTTTCCGTCACGCCGCAAATCATGTCGGCCAGCGCGGAACTGGCCAACGCACTCGACGTGCGCCTGCACACTCACCTTGCCGAAACCCTCGACGAAGAAGACTTCTGCCTGCAGCGCTTCGGCCTGCGCACCGTGGATTATCTGGACAGCGTCGGCTGGCTCGGACCGCGCACCTGGCTGGCCCATGGCATTCATTTCAACCCTGATGAAATCGCCCGTCTGGGCGCGGCCGGTACCGGCATCTGCCATTGCCCTAGCTCCAATATGCGCCTGGCTTCAGGCATTTGCCCGACGCTGGACTTGATCGCAGCAGGTGCGCCGCTGGGTTTGGGTGTGGATGGCTCGGCCTCAAACGATGCATCGAACATGATCCTCGAGACCCGCCAGGCGTTGTACCTGCAACGCCTGCGCTACGGCGCGGAAAAGATCACCCCCGAGTTAGTGCTCGGCTGGGCCACACGCGGTTCGGCGCAACTGCTCGGGCGCACCGATATCGGTGAACTGGCGGTGGGCAGGCAGGCGGATCTGGCGTTGTTCAAACTCGATGAGCTGCGCTTCTCCGGCAGCCATGACCCGCTGTCGGCGCTATTGCTGTGCGGCGCGGACAGGGCGGATCGGGTGATGATTGGCGGTAAATGGCGGGTGATCGATGGGCAGGTTGAAGGGCTTGATTTGAAGGGGTTGATTGCCGACCACAGTCAGGCGGCCAGGCAGTTGATTAGCGGCGTTTGATCAATCTTATCGCGGGCAAGCCTCGCTCCTACGGGTACATGCGATCCGTAGGAGCAAGGCTTGCCCGAGATGCTTTCAAAGCCCTGGCGCACCAGTGGCAGGCATGAGCTTGCAGGGGTGCACTGCCTTGGTTCTTGCTGTGTTCATACACTCCCCTTCACCGGTCAGCCCGCTCCCACAGGAATGCGCTATCCGGCATTTTGTTGTCTTGTTGGTCAGCTATTTGCATTGAGCTGCTCAAGCCTTTGAGCCCAGCCAACCCTCACAACAAAATGGAGTTCGAATTCATGCATGCACGTCCGTTGAAGAAGCTGCTGTGCGCCGTTGCAGCGGCCATTGGCCTGAGCGCCAGCCTGGCTGCCAGTGCGACTGATCCGTTGAAAGTCGGCTTCGTCTATATCGGTCCGATTGGTGACCATGGCTGGACTTATCAGCATGAACAAGGCCGTAAGGCGTTAGTGGAAAAATTCGGCGATCAGGTCACCACCAACTTCGTCGAGAACGTGGCCGAAGGCGCGGATGCCGAGCGAGTGATCCGCAATATGGCCAAGGACAAGTACGACATGATTTTCACCACATCCTTCGGCTACATGAACCCGACACTGAAGGTCGCCAGACAATTTCCCAACGTGACCTTCGAACATGCCACCGGCTACAAGCAGGACAAGAACCTCGGCACCTACCTGGCGCGCACTTACGAGGGGCGGTATGTCGGCGGCTTCCTCGCGGCAAAAATGACCAAGAGCAGAAAAATCGGCTACGTCGCCTCCTTCCCGATTCCGGAGGTCATCCGCGACATCAACGCCATCCAACTGGCTCTGAACAAATACAACCCGGGCACCGAGATCAAAGTGGTGTGGGTCAACTCCTGGTTCGATCCGGGCAAAGAGGCTGACGCCGCCAACGCCCTGATCGATCAGGGCGTGGACGTCGTGTTCCAGCACACCGACAGCCCGGCACCGATTCAGGCGGCCGAGCGTCGTGGCGTGTATGCGGTGGGCTATGCCTCGGACATGGCGCACTTCGGGCCCAAAGCGGTGCTGACCTCCATCGTCAACAACTGGGGGCCACACTATGTTCAGGCGACCCAAAGCGTGATCGACCATCGCTGGAAATCCCAGGACTATTGGGGCGGTTTGAAAGAAGGCACGGTTGAACTACCAATCAGTGATGTGGTGCCGGCCGAGGTGAAGGCTGAAGCCGAGCAGATCATCAGCCAAATCAAGAGCGGTGAATTTCACCCCTTCACCGGGCCGATCAAGGATCAGGCCGGCGTAGAGAAACTGGCGGCAGGTGTGACTGCCAGCAATGCCGAGCTGGCGTCGATGAACTATTACGTCGAAGGCATGAAGGCGGATATGCCGAAGTAATCCCTCAAACCAAACACACCTCCCCTGTGGGAGCAGCCGGTCGACGCTCGATTGCTCGCGATGAGTCCATAACATTCAGCATTTATGTTGACTGTCAGTCCGCTATCGCGAGCAATCGAGCGTCGACCGGCTGCTCCCACAATGGATCTTCGGTGCTATTCAGGACCGCAACATGAACCAACTTCCGATCATAGACATCGGCCCGCTCTACAGCGATGAGCAAACCGCTTGGCAAGAGGTCGCCGACCAGATCGACCGCGCCTGCCGTGAATGGGGCTTCTTCTATATCAAGGGCCACCCGATCACCGCGACACGCATCGGCCAATTGCTCGATTGCGCCAAACAGTTCTTCGCCTTGCCGGTCGTTGAGAAGCTCAAGATCGATATCACCCAGACCCGCCACCATCGCGGCTATGGCGCCATCGCCACCGAGCAACTCGACCCGAACAAACCCAGAGACCTGAAAGAAACCTTCGACATGGGTTTGCACCTGCCGGCCGATCACCCGCAAGTGCTGGCGGAGAAACCCTTGCGCGGCCCCAATCGGCATCCCGACCTGCCGGGCTGGGAAAGCCTGATGGAACAGCACTACATCGATATGCAAGGCCTCGCCCAAACCTTGCTACGGGCCATGGCCCTGGCGCTGGGGATCGAGCGCGACTTCTTCGATCAGCGTTTCGTCGAGCCGGTCAGCGTGTTGCGGATGATTCACTACCCGCCACGTCACACCGCCAGTTGCGAAGCGCAACAGGGCGCAGGCGCCCACACCGATTACGGCTGCATCACTCTGCTCTATCAGGACGCCGCCGGTGGCTTGCAGGTACGCAACGTCCACGGCGAATGGATCGATGCCCCGCCGATCGAGGGTACTTTCGTGGTCAACCTCGGCGACATGATGGCGCACTGGAGCAACGACCGTTATCTCTCGACGCCGCACCGGGTCATCAGCCCTTGGGGAGTTGATCGCTATTCCATGCCGTTCTTTGCCGAACCGCATCCTGATACGCGCATCGAATGCCTGCCCGGTTGCCAGGACAGTCAAAACCCGGCGAAATACCCGACCACCACCTGCGCCGAATTCCTGCTGTCGCGCTTTGCCGACACCTACGCTTATCGGCGAGAACGGAAAGCTGTGTGATGAACCGATTGGTCAGGTTTTGCCATATATTTGAGCGTCGACCTGTAGAATGCCACCATTGCACCTGATGAGAATTCGATAATGTACGACTGGCTGAACGCCCTGCCCAAGGCAGAACTGCACCTGCACCTGGAGGGCTCGCTGGAGCCCGAGCTGCTGTTCGCCCTGGCCGAACGCAACAAGATCGCCCTGCCGTGGGACGACGTCGAAACCCTGCGCAAGGCTTACGCCTTCAACAACCTGCAAGAGTTTCTCGACCTCTATTACCAGGGTGCTGATGTACTGCGCACGTCTCAGGACTTCTATGACCTGACCTGGGCTTACCTGTTGCGCTGCAAGGCGCAGAACGTGATTCACACCGAACCGTTCTTCGACCCGCAAACCCACACCGACCGTGGTGTGCCGTTCGAAGTGGTGCTCAACGGTATCGCCAGCGCGCTGAAAGATGGCGAGCACCAGCTGGGCATCACCAGCGGGCTGATCCTCAGTTTCCTGCGTCATTTGAGCGAAGAAGAAGCCGAGAAAACCCTTGATCAGGCGTTGCCATTCCGCGATGCGTTTATCGCCGTCGGCCTCGACAGTTCAGAGATGGGCCACCCGCCGAGCAAGTTCCAGCGCGTGTTTGATCGTGCCCGCAACGAAGGCTTCCTGACCGTCGCCCATGCCGGTGAAGAAGGCCCGCCCGAGTACATCTGGGAAGCCATCGACCTGCTGAAAATTCAGCGTATCGACCATGGTGTGCGCGCCATCGAAGATGAACGTCTGATGCAGCGGATTATCGACGAGCAGATTCCGCTGACCGTCTGCCCATTGTCCAACACCAAGCTTTGCGTGTTCGACGACATGTCAAAGCACAACATCCTCGACATGCTTGAGCGTGGCGTCAAGGTCACGGTGAACTCGGATGATCCGGCGTATTTCGGCGGTTACGTCACCGAGAACTTCCACGCGCTGTACACCCATCTTGGTATGACACAGGACCAGGCAAAGCGCCTGGCCCAGAACAGTCTGGATGCGCGACTGGTCAAGCCGTAATACCTCTATCGCGTCCCCCCTGCTCCTACAAGGGCCATGTCGAACCATACCATTGTGATCGACACCAAACCTGTAGGAGCGAGGCTTGCCCGCGATTGGGCCTCAAACGGACAACATTTGCCGCAACGCCACACAATCCTGCGCATGCCAATCCGTCAATTCCGGCCACGGATTATCCGGCAAGTTAACCAACACCGTCCGTGCTCCAGCCGCCCGACCGCAATCCAGGTCAAAGCGATAATCTCCGACCATCACCAACTCGCTCGGCGCCACATCCCAGGCTTGCGCCAGTTTCAGCAAACCACCCGGATGAGGTTTTGGCGGGGCTTCATCGCGGCCCAGCACATCCTCCACCGCGAAGCAGTCCGCCAGGCCGATTGCCTCCAGGGTCACGTGGGCCAGCTCACGGGCGTTGCGGGTCAGGATGCCGAGACGATAGCCGCGCCCCGCCAGTTCCCGCACCAACTCCACCGCGCCGGGCGCAGGCCTGGAGCCCAGCGCCAGATCCCGTTCGTGTTCGAGCAACCAGGCATGTTTGGCCGCGCACTCATCAGCAGGTAGCGCGGCGAGGTGGGTCAGAATGTCGCTTTGAGCGGGAATCGCCAGCGCCTCGCGGATCGCCACGAAGTCATGCACGGCAATTGTCAGCGTGCCGTCCATGTCGAACACCCAGTACCGCACCTCGGAGAGACTCATGCCCAATCCTTGCGGTGACGAATCAAGCCTTCCTGAGTGACCGACGCCACCAGTTGCCCGGCACGATTGAACACACTGCCCCGGGAAAAACCACGAGAATTTCCGGCCCATGGACTGTCCATCGCGTACAGCAGCCAATCATCGGCGCGCAGGTCGCCGTGGAACCACAGCGCATGGTCGAGGCTGGCGACTTGCATGTCCTTTTGCCAGACCGACTTGCCGTGGGGCAGCATGGCAGTGGTCAGCAAACCGAAGTCCGACGCATAAGCCAGCAGGTATTTGTGCAGCGCCGGCGAGTCGGCCAAGGTGCCGTCAGCCCGAAACCACACGTATTTGATCGGGTCGCCGGGTTGCGGGTTGTAGGGGTCTTTTTCCGTCACCGGGCGCACTTCGATCGGCTTGGGGCACAGCAGCTTTTCACGCATGTGTTCCGGAATCAGGTGCGCGCTCTGCTGGGTGATCTCCAGTTCCGACGGCAGATTTTCCGGGCCGACCACTTGCGGCATCTGCTGCTGGTGCTCGAAACCTTCTTCGTCGTACTGGAACGACGCGCTGCAGGTGAAGATCGGATTGCCCTTCTGGATCGCCGTGACACGACGGGTACTGAAACTGCCGCCATCGCGCACTCGATCAACCTGATAAACCACCGGCAAACCGGCATCGCCAGGGCGCAGAAAATAACCATGCATCGAATGCACATGGCGCGCTTCTTCTACGGTCTGGCTGGCCGCCGACAACGATTGGCCGAGTACCTGACCGCCGAACAACTGGCGGAAACCCAGATCCTGGCTACGACCGCGAAAAAGGTTTTCTTCGATCGGTTCCAGGGTCAACAGGTCGACCAGATCATCCAGTACATGGCTCATTCAGACTCTCCTCACAAAGAGCAATGCCGCGCAGTCTTGGCTGCAGCGGTCGATTCAGTTTTTGGCCCGAGCCAACTAGGGACACATTGTAAACGTCCGGGCAGGCTTATCCATGCAAGGTTTCCAACCATTGTTCACGGCTGATGCGGTACAGCACATGGTGGCGCAATGGATCATCGCTGCCGAGCTTCGGATGCTCGAAATCGGCCACCGGGTCGTGTTGCATGCCGATCGCCTGCATGACTTTCTGCGACAGCTGATTGGCAGCGGTGGTAAATGCCACGACTTCCTTCAGCGCCAACCGGTCAAAGCCGCAACGCAGAACGGTCCAGGCCGCTTCGCTGGCATACCCCAACCCCCAATGCTCGCGGGCCAGACGCCAGCTGATTTCGGTCGCCGGGGTAAACGGTGCATCGAACCCCACCACGCCGAGCCCGGTAAAACCGATAAACACCCCGGTGTCCTTACGCTCCAGCGCCCACAGGCCGAAGCCATATTCGGCAAAATGGCCGCGTATTCGCCCAATCAATGCCGCGCTTTGCAGACGACTCAAGGGCGCCGGAAAATAACGCATGACCTGAGGATCGGCACACATGACCGCAAATTCCGGCAAATCCTCATCGCGCCACTGACGCAACAGCAGCCGCGCGCTCTCAAGTTCCAGTATCGGCTCCATCATGCCCCTCCGTTTCCATGCCGCAAGTCTACATCGCTGGTAGGATCCTTCATTTATTCCTACATGCCTTCCTAGATGAATCTGCCATGTCCCTGCCGCTGATCTACCACGAAGACTACAGCCCCGAATTTCCGGCGGAACATCGCTTCCCCATGGACAAGTTTCGCCTGCTGCGCGATCACCTGGTGGACAGCGGTCTGACCCGCGATCCCGAGCTGTTGCGCCCGCAACTGTGCCCGCCGGACATTCTCGCCCTGGCTCATGACCCCGGGTATATCGAACGCTATATGGGCGGCGAGTTGTCCCGCGAAGACCAGCGGCGCCTCGGCCTGCCCTGGAGCGAAGCACTGGCCCGACGCACCGTGCGTGCGGTCGGCGGCTCGCTGCTGGCCGCCGAGCAAGCGCTGGAACACGGGCTGGCCTGCCATTTGGCCGGCGGCACCCATCACGCCCATTACGATCATCCGGCGGGATTCTGTATTTTTAATGACCTGGCGGTAATCAGCCGCTATCTGCTGGAAAGCGGTCGGGTGGGGCGAGTATTAATTTTTGATTGCGACGTGCATCAAGGCGACGGGACTGCACGCATTCTGGAAGACACGCCGGACGCAGTAACCGTTTCCCTGCATTGCGAAAAGAATTTTCCGGCGCGTAAAGCCCAAAGCGATTGGGATATTGCACTGCCGATGGGCATGGGCGATGCGGACTATCTCAACGTGGTCGACGATGCGTTGAGCTATCTGCTGCCGCTCTACAAGCCGGACCTGGTGCTGTATGACGCCGGGGTGGATGTGCATAAAGATGACGCTCTGGGCTACCTCAAGCTGACCGACCAAGGCGTCGCCGCTCGTGATGAAAGCGTGATGCGTCACTGCCTGGGGCGGGACATCCCGGTGGTCGGGGTGATTGGCGGTGGTTACAGCAAGGACCGTAAAGCCTTGGCGCGACGCCATGGCATTCTTCATCACAGCGCGCAGCGAGTCTGGGAGTCATCAGGTTGTCACTGAGTTGTGGATGCTTTACCCACAATGCCTGTGGAACTGCCTGTGGATAACCTGAGTGAAAGGACCTACAGGCCACAGACTGTATAGCCTTCAGAGCACTGTGCGTTTTTTAATCAGCTAAAAGCTTCGCGGGCGTACCTCGATTGTGCTGATAGAATGCCCGGCTTATTCCGCCGAACCGCAGCTCAAACCATGACCCAATCCTCCGCCAACCTCCTGCCTCACGTCACCATCATCGGCGGCGGCCCTGCCGGTTTGATGGCGGCCGAAGTACTGAGCCAGGCTGGAATCAAGGTCGAGTTGTACGACGGCATGCCCTCCGTGGGTCGCAAGTTTCTGCTGGCCGGCGTCGGCGGCATGAACATCACGCATTCCGAAGCCTACCCGGCGTTTCTCTCGCGCTATGCCGAGCGGGCACCACAAATCGCCCCACTGCTGCGTGCATTCGGCGCCGAAGCGCTGTGCCAATGGATTCATGAATTGGGGATCGAAACTTTTGTCGGCAGTTCCGGCCGAGTGTTTCCAACCGACATGAAGGCCGCGCCCCTGCTGCGTGCCTGGCTTAAACGCCTGCGCGACACGGGCGTAGTTATCCACACCCGTCACCGCTGGCTCGGCTGGAATAACGACGCCAGCCTGCGAATCGACAGCCCGGAAGGTGAAAAAGCCCTGCAAACCGATGCCCTGCTGCTGGCCCTTGGCGGTGCCAGTTGGGCGCGCCTGGGGTCGGACGGCGCCTGGTTACCTCTGCTGGAACAGCGCGGCATCAGCCTTGCACCGCTGCAACCCAGCAATTGCGGTTTCGAAGTAACCGCCTGGAGTGACCTGATGCGCAGCAAGTTCGCTGGCGCACCGCTGAAGAACATCGCTATTGGCCTGAATGACGACGTGCCGCGTCTGGGCGAATGCGTGATTACCGCCACTGGCATCGAGGGCAGTTTGATCTATGCCCTGTCTGCACCGATCCGCCAAGCCATCACTCAAAGCGGCTCGGCGACCATTCACCTGGACCTGTTGCCGGGAAAAACCCTCGACAAGATTCAAACAGCGCTGACCAAGCCTCGTGGTTCACGCTCGATGGCCAAACACCTGCACAGTCAACTCGGCATCGACGGCGTGAAAGCCGCCTTGCTGCGCGAACTAACGCCCGCTGAATGCTTCGCTGATCCGGTGCAGCTGGCCAAAGCAATAAAGGTCCTGCCCCTGACATTGGTGAAAACCCGCCCTCTGGACGAAGCCATCAGCAGCGCTGGTGGCGTGCCGTTCGAAGCGATGAATGAAAGCCTGATGCTCAAGCAACTGCCCGGCGTGTTTTGTGCCGGAGAGATGCTCGATTGGGAGGCGCCGACGGGCGGCTATCTGCTCACCGCCTGCTTTGCCAGTGGCCGAGCGGCGGGGTTGGGGATGCTGGAGTGGTTACAAGCGCACCGCGGAAAGCTTCTGTAGCAGCTGGCGAAGCCAGCGTTCGAGCACGCAGCGGTCGTGAAATGCCTGACCGTGATTTTTTTGATCGTTCCCACGCGTGGGAACGATCTCGGGTTCAGTCGGGCTTAAGGCTTACGCTTGCGCGGTCCGGTGTTGAACACCGGCACCTTACGCACAGGCTTGATCGCCGGTGCTTCAGCCGCCACTTCACCGCTGTCCACCCACTTGCCCAGGTTACGCTTGCCGCCACCGGAGACTTTGGGCTTCTTCGGCTTTTTCGGTTTCTTGATAACCTGGCCGCTGGCATCGGTGTCCGGCACACGGTGCTCGGGTTCGAAGTCCTGCTCTTCATGACGAGTCAACGTCTGACGGGTCAACATTTCGATAGCCGACAGCAAATTCACTTCATCAGCGCAAACCAGCGAAATCGCCTCGCCGGTAGCGCCCGCACGACCGGTACGGCCGATACGGTGGATGTAATCCTCAGCAACGATCGGCAGGTCGAAGTTCACCACCAGCGGCAAGTCTTCGATATCCAGACCACGGGCTGCCACGTCGGTGGCTACCAGAATCTGAATCTCGCTGGCCTTGAACCGGTCCAGCGCACGCTGGCGAGTAGCCTGGGGTTTGTCGCCATGAATACCGTCGGCATTCACGCCCAGGCCCTGGAGTTTTTCCACCAGTTGGTCGACGCCGTTGCGGGTCTTGGCGAACACCAGCACCTGCTTCCAGCGATTTTTGCGCAACAAGTGGCTGAACAGTTCCGGCTTGCGCTTCTTGTCCACCGTCACCACCCATTGCTTGACGGTGTTGGCGGCGACGTTGCGCGGGCTGACTTCGATGCTCAGCGGATCATTGAGCATTTGCCCGGCCAGCAGGCGGATCGCATCGGAGAAGGTCGCGGAGAACAACAGTGTCTGACGTTTCTTCGGTAAGGCTTTGTAAATGTCCCGCAGCTCTTCGGAAAATCCAAGGTCGAGCATACGGTCGGCTTCATCGAGGACCAGGGTTTGCAGCTGGTTGAACTTGAGCGCGTTCTGCCGATACAGGTCGAGCAAGCGGCCCGGGGTCGCTACCAACAGGTCAACACCCTTGCGCAGCTTCATCATCTGCGGGTTGATGCTGACACCGCCGTACACCGCATAGGTGCTCAACGGCAGGTGTTCGGCGTATTGGCGAACACTCTCGTGAACCTGTTCGGCAAGCTCGCGGGTCGGCACCAGAATCAGCGCGCGCACTGAGTTACTGCTGACCTTCGGCCCTTCCATGGCCAGCAACTGCAACAGCGGCACGGCAAAACCGGCGGTCTTGCCGGTGCCGGTCTGGGCCGCGGCCATCAAGTCGCGACCGGCCAGCACCGCAGGGATGGCTTGCACCTGAACCGGCGTCGGGGTCTGGTAACCGAGCGTCTCAAGGGCGCGCAGCAAGGGTTCGATCAGGCCAAGAGTGGCGAAAGTCATGGGGGGTACCGTAGGGAAATGTCAGCGCATGTGTGCAATGCGCCGCAGTTTACCCTAAATCAAGCCGGTTTCTGCCTGCGCCACTGCGGCAAGCCAATCAACACTACAGCACTGATGATCACCGCCATCGCCAGGGACTCTGCGATGCCGATGCTTTCGCCGGCAAAGACGATCCCCAGCAGCACCGCCACCGCCGGGTTGACATAGGCGTAGCTGGTCGCAGCCGCCGGGCGGACGTTTTTCAGCAGGTACATATAGGCGTTGAAGGCGATGATCGAGCCGAAGCCAATCAAATAGGCCAAAGCAACCCAGCCCTCGACAGGCGGCAAGCTGTCCAGATGCTCACCGCTCAGCGCGCTGCCGATCAACAGCACCACGCCGCCCACCAACATTTCTGCAGCGCTGGCCATCGCCCCTTGTGGCAGCGGCAAGTGTTTGCTCCAGACCGAGCCGAAAGCCCAGGCCGCTGCCGCAGACACCAGCAACACCGCGCCCAACGGGCTCGACTGCAAGTTGGAGCCGAGGTTGAGCATGGCAATGCCAACCAGTCCGAGCACGATCCCGGCCCACTCCAGACGGGTGTTGCGCGCGCCCCAGAAGTAGCCGCAAAGCAAGGTGAACAGCGGCACCGTCGCCACCGCCAACGCCGCGACCCCGGAGGCCACACCGATATGTTCGGCAACACTCACCGCGCCGTTACCCACACTCAGCAGCAAGATGCCGATCATCCCCGCCGCCCGCCATTGCGACCAGGTCGGCGCCGGTACTCCGCGCCAGCGCAGGAAGCCGTACATCAAGGTCCCGGCGATGATAAAACGAATCCCGCCGAGCATCAGCGGTGGCCAATATTGCACACCGATTCGAATCACCAGATAAGTCGATCCCCAAATCACATACAACGCGAAAAAGGCACCCACCAGCTGTAACGGAAAACGCCGTGGGCCAGGCACGGAAAGCTCGATGGCAGACATGGAACGCTCGAAGACTGGATAAGGGGAGCGCTATTTTAGAAAGCTATCGGGCGGAATTTAAGTTACAAAACCTTTTTATAGCGCCCGTACACTTTTCAAAACATGGAGATCACAGCTATAAACCGTGCTTTCGAAAGTTATGCATTTCAGGAGCCGAATGATGGATAAATACGACCGCATGCTCCTCAGTGCACTCCTGGAAAACGGCCGGGCCTCGTATGCGGAACTGGCGCGCAAGGTCAACCTATCCGCGCCGGCTGTGGCCGAGCGCGTGGCAAAACTGGAAACCAGTGGGGTGATTACCGGCTACCAGGCAAAGGTCGACATGACCAAGGTCGGCCTGCCGATCCAGTGCGTCATCGAACTACGACTGAGCCGCCACGGCAGCCAGAAATCCTACGATGAACTGATCAAAATCCCGCAACTGACCGAATGCCACCGAGTCACCGGCGACCCCTGCGTCATCATGCAGGCCGCCGTCGGCTCAATGCCGGAACTCGAAGAACTGATCAACCGCATCGCCCAGTTCGGGTTCAGCAAAACCTCGATCGTGCTCTCCAGCGCGATAGAAAAGCGTGTGCCGCTGGGGCAGTTGGAGAGTAATGGCAAGAATGGTGGGTGAATGCTCTACCGTCTGCCGCAAAGAGCATAGGTATCTACACATTTCTTGATGCTTGGCAGGGCGTAGCAGCTGTCGAGTAGAACGAGGCTGTGTCCGGCTGCGAAGCAGCCGTAAAACCCTGCACCTCGGTGTTTCAGATAAACCGCGCGCGCAGGTTTTACGAGGACTCCGCCCCCGGACGCTGCCTCGTTCTACTCGACAGCTGCTACGGGAGTTCTAACCTTTAGAGATATGTAGATACCTATGCCGTGAAGAGGCCGGCAGGATCAACGCTGAACTTTAAAACCCGCGATGGCGCTTGAGATGCTCATTGATCTTCGCCGCAGGGACTTTCTGCAAGCTGCACAGCAGATCATGAGACAACTCCCGCAAGCCATGTCGCTGACGAAGTTCCCGGGCCAGATGCGCGGTGAGGTTCGCGGCCATTTCGGCGTCGGCCATGGCTCGGTGAGCCTGGCCGGTGTGGGGCAGTTTGGCGAACGTGGTGAGGGTGCCGAGTTTGTGATTGGGTGCGGCCGGCATCAGGCGCCGGGCGAGTAACAGGGAGCAGGCAAAGTTCTGCAACCGTGTACGTTTGATTCGCCCCAGCTCGTAGTCCCAGAACTTCTGGTCGAACGCGGCATTGTGGGCCAACAGCGGTGTCGTACCGACGAATTCGTTGACTTCGTTCATCACCTGTTCGGCAGACGGTGCAGTGCGCAGCATGGCATTGCTGATGCCGGTCAGGCTTTCGATGAAGGCCGGGACCCGCACGCCGGCGTTCATCAGGCTTTGGTAACGCTCGACGATGCGTCCTTGCTCAAGAATCACCACGGCAATTTCCGTAGCCCGGCAGGTGCTGCTCGGGGAGATCCCGGTGGTTTCAAAGTCGATGACCGCTATCCGTTCCAAACCTGTTCCAACTCCGTCAAAAAGTAATCAATCTCAGTTTTTAAGCAGCAACGCGCCTTCGATCGGCACGTAGCGGCTGGCGGCGCGTATCAATGAGTTGGCAGTCAAGCCAGGGACGCCGTAGGCGACGGCTTCAACACCGTGTTTATTGATGATGCGTTCAAGCAGCATGTCGAAATCACCATCGCCGGACGCCAACACCACTTCGTCGACATGAGAGGCGGCGTCCATGATATCGATGGTGATGCCCACGTCCCAGTCGCCCTTGGCCGAGCCATCGCTGCGCTGGATGTAGGGTTTGAGTTTTACGGTGAAACCAATGTTGCGCAGGATCTGCTGGAACTGCTGTTGCTTGCTGTCGCCACGATCGATGGCGTAGGCGTAGGCCTCGACGATCTGCCCGCGCTGGCTGATATCAGCCCACAGGGCGGCGTAGTTGAAGTGGCAGCCGTAAGCCTGGCGCACGGTGTAGTAGAGGTTCTGGACATCGGCGAACACAGCGATTTTTTTCACCGTAAATCCTCATGGCGCAGACGCGCGCAGGCAATTGATCAAGTACAAGACCTGAAAAGTCGCCCAGTATGCCAGCCAGAAGGAAATTTCCGCGAATAATCGGTCTGGGGCGCTATAGCGCCCCGGACGAATGGTGCATCAGACGAAGGAATCGTCGTCGTCGAAGAACGATGAGCTGTCATCGCTGTAGTCGGCGTCGGTAAACCCGCCTTGGTCATTGCCATAGGAATCGTTACTGACCATACGTTGGTCGTCGTTGTCATTGCTTTTGTCATTGACCTGCGCAGGTTCTTCCTTGATGACTTCGACAATTTCCTGCGGCTGCTGATTGCTGTGGAACAGGCTGCTGATACCTTGCGCAAGCATCACACCACCGGCCACACCGGCCGCGGTTTTCAAGGCGCCGCCCAGGAAGCTGCTGCCGGCTGCGGCCGGAGCCTGTTGCTGTGGTGGCGCGTAGTTCTGTTGCGGGGCACCGAAATTTTGCTGTGGCGCAACACCCGGCTGAGTATTGAACGAAGGCCGCGCCGGCTCACGCCAGCCACCGCCAGTCGAGGCCGGAGCGCTTGGGGCCGGTTGCGAATCACGGGAACCGCCACCGAAGATGCTCGACAGGAAACCGCCGCCACCGCTGCTTGGTGCCGGAGCAGGCGCCGCTGCCTGGGATCTGGCTTGCTGCAGTTCAGCTTGCAGCTGCTGGTTTTGCTGAGTGAGCTGTTTGTTCTGTTCGTCGAGGCTTTTGATCGCCGCCTCTTGCACCAGAATCGCCTGGGTCATGAAATACCCCGCCGCAGGCTGGCGAGCCAGGTGCTCCTTGATCCGCGCCTCGGCCAGGGCATCGCGCGGGGCTGAATCCGTTTCGGCTTGCTGCAGCCGTGAAAACAGTCCATCGATCAGGGTTTGTTCTTCGCTGTTCATGGCGACCTCGTTAGATTGCCGGAAAAATCGTTGCCCTTTCCGTTGTGGAGAAGGTGCACACCAGTAATGGGGTTATTACGGGCCGTTTCAATGGCCTTTACCTAACGTTTACGTTTGCTCGCAGGGGCGCTGCATCGGTTAAAGTGTCGAACTGCTTTTTACCTGCGATATCGACCCATGAATCCGTTAGAAGTGCTCCGCGACTCTTTGTATTTCTTTAAGCGCAACCTGGGCCGGATTATTCCGCTGTGCCTGCCGTTGGTGGTGCTTGAGGCACTGATCCAGCAACTGGTCGATAACGCCCAGGGCCCGGATGCTTTCCCCGGTTATAGCGTGATCGTCGGGCTGTTGATCTATCCACTGTACACCGCTGCGCTGATTCTTTTTCTGGATGCGCGCAGCCGTGGCGAATCGCCACGAACCCGTGATCTGCTGGCGATGTCTGCCAGCCTGTGGCCCAGGTTCGCGTTGCTGACAGCGATCAATACACTGCTGATCCTGCTTGGCCTGTCGCTGTATTTCCTGCCAGGTTTGTGGCTGATGGTGACACTGGCCTTTGCCGAGTACCTGTTGGTCCTGCGAGGCCTGCAACCGCTGGCGGCCATCAAGGAGAGCTTTCGCCTGACCCGCGGGCACTTCCTGCGCATCCTGGTCTGCATTCTGTGTGTGATGGGCCCGCTGTGGCTACTCAAGGGCGCAAGCCTTGCGGTTTACCCCGAACCACAAAACCCGGTACTGGCACTGTTGATCGAAAGCGCCCACAGTTTTCTGCAACTCTTTACCAGCGTGGTGCTGTTTCGCCTGTTCATGTTGATCAGCGAAGCCACCGACAAGAATCGATAAAACGCTCTGACAGGCCTGGTCTTGGGGTCTGACCTGCTCTCGGGTATGCTCGGGCTTAATCCTGCAACGCTATAAGCCGAGCCGATGACCCGTCTACTGCGTTATACCCTGCTGGGCCTGCTGCTGATCGCCGGCCTTTTGTCAGCGCTGATCTACAGTTTGACCTGGCGCCCGGACGCCAAGGAGCAAATACCCGTCAGTTGCAGCGCCCAGGCACCGACCCTGGTGCCCGGCCAGGCGCTCAAGGTGATGACCTGGAACGTCCAGTACCTCGCGGGAAAACGCTATGTATTCTGGAACGACCTGGCCCATGGCGACGACGAAACCCCCACAGCCGAAGATATGGCCTTCAGCCTCGATGAAGTCGCACGAGTGATTCGCGATGAGCAGCCGGATATCGTCCTGCTGCAAGAACTGGATGACGGCGCCAAAGCCAGCGATTATCAAGACCAGCTAAAACTGCTCCGCGAGCGTCTGACCGACCTTTACCCGTGCAGCACTCATGCCTTCGACTGGAAGGCTGACTTCGTTCCCGAGCCGCACATTTTCGGCAGTGTCGGCCGACAACTGGCGACATTGAGCCGCTATCGGATCGCAGACGCCGAACGCCTGCAATTACCGCAAGCACCGGCCAATCTCATCAGTAGTCAATTCCAGCCGAAAAACGCGCTGCTGGTGAGTTATCTGCCGCTGAGCGACGGTGGGCAAATGGCAGTACTCAATACCCACCTGGACCGACCGGCTCAGCCTGACGACACGCCGCAACAGCAAGTGATGGAGACCGCCAGAGTGCTCGACACATTCGAACGTCAGGGTACGCCGTGGTTGATCGGCGGCGATTTCAACCTGTTGCCGCTGGGCCAGTATCAGCGCCTCGATCCCCAGCAGCGCGCGCCCTACTCCGTCGACAGCGCGCTGCATGTGCTCTGGGACAAATACCCGATGATCCCTGCCAACAACGAAGCCGGTGGCATCGACCGCGAGCAATGGCTGACCCACTACCCCAATGACCCGGCCCTCAGCGGCCCGGACCGGACCGTCGACTACCTGTTTTATAGCCCGCGGATCAAACGGGTTGAGGCTCAGGTGAGGCAGGACGACACGCTGCGTATATCTGATCATCTGCCGGTGATTGCACGGTTTCTGCTGCCTGCGGCACCGTAGGTCAAAAGCTTCGCGGCTAATAGAAGCGGACGCGGAGCGTCCAGTGTGCATTCCCACGCAGAGCGTGGGAACGATCGCCAATAGGCTCGCCGACTTACTTACGCGGCTTGATCCGCGCTGTCGCCTCGGCCACCAGCGGGTCATCCGGCCAGTAGTGTTTCGGGTAACGCCCCTTCAGATCCTTCTTCACTTCGGCGTAGGTGCTGCGCCAGAAATTCGCCAGATCCTGCGTCACCTGCACTGGCCGCCTGGCCGGTGACAACAGGTGCAGTTTGACCACCTGCCGGCCGCCAGCGATGCGCGGGGTTTCAGCCAACCCGAACAGCTCTTGCAAGCGCACCGCCAGAATCGGCGGCTGCTCACTGTAGTCCAGTCGAACCGAGGATCCGGAAGGTACCGTCAAATGGTGCGGCGCCAGTTCATCCAGGCGTTGAGGCAATGGCCACGGCAGCAGGTTATGGACAATGCTGGCCAGTTCCAGATTGGCGAAGTGACTGAGTCGCGACACCCGCCCCAGATACGGCAACAGCCAATGCTCCAGGCCTGCCAGCAGCGCCGCATCGCTGACATCCGGCCATTCGCTGTGCCCCAGGCTGCTCAGATCCAGCTGACGCAACAACGCCACCCGAGCCTGCCACTGGCGCAACTCCGGCGTCCACGGCAGCAACTCGAGCCCTTTACGTCGCACCAGATTGACCAGCGCCTGGCTGCGTGCCGCTTCATCCAGCCCGGTCAACGGCTCTCGACTGAGTATCAGCTCACCAACCTTGCGCTGCCGCTCGGCTCGTAGCACGCCTTCGCGCTCGTCCCAATCAAGCTGATCGACGTTGCGCACTTGTTCAGCCAGCACCGAATCAAACAGCGCCGGATCGAAATCCGCAGCCAGATAAATCCGCTCTTCACGCTGCCCCTGACGGCTGCCCAAATCAGCAATCACCAACCAGGGTTGTTTCATCAAGCTATCGGCCTCGGCGAACAGCGCGGCGCGACCGTTGGCCAGGCGATACTCCGCTCCACCGGCACGCCGCTGCTGTGCGACGCGATCCGGATAGGCCAGGGCCAGCAGCGCACCCAGCCAGCGCGGATGATCTGGATCGCTGACCGGCTGCAGTGCCTTGCCTCGCAGATAGCCGCGGTACTGCCGCGCCAGTTGCCGGGCCCGCTGAACGCCACCTTGAGCACCGCGAGCCGCTCGCTCTTCGCCCGACAACAGCACCAGCCGGCTGTGCAGATCCGCGCCGGCGCCGCGCAGAATGTCCCGCTCGCCCAGCAGCGCGGCGACGTCGCAGGCCATGTCCGCCAACCCCAGCGCCTGCCCGCGCAACAACAAATGTGCAATGCGCGGATGCGCCGGCAGTTCGGCCATCGCCTGCCCATGACGGGTCAGTTTCCAGTCATCTGCGGTCTTGCCCTCCAGCGCGCCCAATCGCTCAAGTAAATCCTGAGCCTGTGCATAAGCCGCCGTCGGTGGCACATCGAGCCAGACCAATTGCCCGGGTGTTACGCCCCAGCGACCCAGTTGCAAGGCCAGGCCGGCGAGGTCGGCTGAAAGAATCTCTGCACTGGCATAAGCCGCCAATTGTTCATGCTGGTCTTGCGACCACAGGCGATAACACACGCCCGGCTCCAGACGCCCCGCTCGCCCGGCACGTTGTGTAGCGCTGGCGCGGGAGATCCGTTGAGTATCGAGGCGAGTCATGCCGCTGCCCGGATCAAAACGCGGTACCCGCGCCAACCCGGCATCGATCACCACCCGCACACCATCGATAGTCAGACTGGTCTCGGCGATGTTGGTGGCCAGCACCACTTTGCGCTTGTCGGCGGGTGCCGGCTCAATGGCAGCGCGCTGTGCCGCCAGGTCCAGTTCGCCGTGCAGCGGGCAAAGCAATACCTCAGTGCGCTCACCCAACGCATCAGCCAGCTGCTGATGCACCCGACGAATCTCCGCTTGTCCCGGCAGAAAAACCAGGAGACTGCCGCTTTCGTCGTTCAAGGCCTCGAGGATGGTCTGCACCAAGCGCGGCTCGATGAATTCTCCCGGCTGAAACGCCCGGCCCCAACGTATCGTCACCGGGTACATGCGCCCTTCGCTGCGCAAAATCGGTGCGTCATCCAGCAACCCCGCCAGACGTTCGCCTTCGAGGGTCGCCGACATCAAGAGAATCTTCAGCGGCTGATCGTCACGAAACAGATCGCGGCCATTGAGGCTCAATGCCAGCGCCAGATCAGCGTCGAGGCTGCGCTCGTGGAATTCGTCAAAGATCAGCAATCCGACGCCATCCAGCGCCGGATCATCTTGCAAACGCCGGGTGAGAATCCCCTCGGTGACCACTTCGATGCGGGTGTTCGGCCCTACTTTGCTGTCGAGGCGAATGCGATAGCCCACGGTTTCACCGACCTTTTCCCCCAGCTCACTGGCCAGCCTCTCGGCTGCGGCCCGTGCAGCGAGTCGACGCGGTTCAAGCATCAAGATGGTTTGGCCGGCCAACCATGGCTCATTCAATAAAGCCAAGGGCACGCGGGTGGTTTTACCAGCGCCGGGCGGTGCTTCGAGCACGGCTTCGTGGCGTGTCGCCAAGGCTTCACGCAGCGCAGGTAAAACTTCATCAATCGGCAAAGAAATCATGCTGGCTCCAAAACAGAGGCACGAGTATAACGGCGAACTGCCTGGCGTTAATCACGGTCTGAACTGATACCAGCGACGCTCTTTCATCGTTTCGTTTCGAATTTGATCAGGAGATTCACATGCGTATTCCCTCCCGTATTGTTGGCGGCGTTCTGCTCGCCACCCTGTTGACCCAAATGACCGCTTGCGGCTCGATCTTCTTCCCGGATCGTCGTGGCCAGATCGAAGGCAAAATCGACCCGGTGGTAGCCGCCCTCGACGCTGTAGGCCTGTTGTTCTATATCATTCCGGGGCTGATCGCTTTCGGCGTGGACTTCGCCACCGGCGCCATTTACCTGGAACCGGGCAAGACCGTCCAGGTCGCCCCGGAAAAACTCCGGCAAGCCATCGATGCTGACGGCAAGGTCGATAACCGCAAGTTGCAGGCTATTCTCGAAAGTGAACTGGGCCGCAGCTTTGCGCTGGATGATCCGCGTCTGATTCAATACAAAGGCAGCGTCCAGCAACTGGCCATGTACGGTCTGCAACCCGCCGCTTGATCGCGTGTATTCGAAGGAACGCAAACGCCTATGACCAGTAACCCGGAACACGCTCGCCTGTTGCGTCTGGCGACACGCGCCTCGCTGGCGGTGGCGAGCATTCTGATCGTGACCAAGGCCATT
This sequence comes from Pseudomonas sp. GW821-FHT04C07, assembly GCF_059420325.1. Classification (NCBI taxonomy): domain Bacteria; kingdom Pseudomonadati; phylum Pseudomonadota; class Gammaproteobacteria; order Pseudomonadales; family Pseudomonadaceae; genus Pseudomonas; species Pseudomonas sp. GW821-FHT04C07. The sequence goes on along the minus strand of NZ_JBWKTM010000016.1, from coordinate 135,625 downwards.
GCCTGGTGGTTGAGTGGATCGGTCAGCCTGCTGGCCGGCCTGACCGACTCGCTGCTCGACGGCGCGGCATCGTTCCTCAATCTCCTGGCCGTGCATTACGCGCTACGCCCGGCGGATGATGACCATCGTTACGGACATGGCAAAGCCGAGTCGCTGTCGGGTATGGCGCAGGCGTTGTTTATTGCGGTGAGTGCGGTATTGATTGCCGTGCAAGCGATCGAACGCCTGAAACACCCCGAGCCACTGGGAGCCCCCTGGATCGGTATCGGCGTGATGCTCTTGTCGCTGGCACTGACGGTCGCCCTGCTGATGCTGCAACATCGGGTGATCCGCGAAACCGGCTCGACTGCGGTACGCGCTGACTCACTGCATTACCGTTCCGATCTGCTGCTCAATGCCAGCATCCTGGTAGCGCTGGTACTGGCCAGTTTCGGCTGGGAACAACTGGATGCCTGGTTTGGTCTGGCAATCGCCCTGTACATCCTCTGGAGCGCGGTGCAAATCGCTCGGGAGAGTGTGGCTGTGCTGATGGACGAAGAACTGCCGCCAGACGTCAGCCAGCACATGCTTGAGCTGGCCTGCAGCGTACCGGGCGTACTGGGTGCCCATGACCTGCGCACACGCATTTCCGGCAGCCACTGGTTCGTGCAATTGCATCTGGAGTTGCCGGGGGAGCTGACGTTATCCGTCGCTCACGGCATCAGCGATCGCGCTGCCGAGGCGATCAACGCCGCTTACCCACGGGCCGAGGTGCTGGTGCACGCCGACCCGCAAGAAGTGGTGACAGGCGCGAAGGCCTGAGTGCTTCGACCTAATAGGCAACCTGATAACCGCGACTGCTCAAGCAGTCGCCTTGCGCTTGACGGTAGGCTTGCACCACCGCAGGCGCCGGTTGGTAGGTGACGGCCGCGGGATCGAAGCCGCTTTGCTCAACCGCCCAGCGATAGCAATCGTAGCGATCCTGATCGACCTGCTCAGGCGTTTGTCCATTGGCCGGGTAAGCGACCACGTCATAGCCGTTACTGGCGAGTTGTGGTTGAGGTGGATCGACCACTACGTACTGCTGGGTGCTCTCTTCATACGTGTAATACGCGCCGGCCGCGAGGAAGAACAGTGCGCCGCCGATCCACACTTCCTGCGCGAAGTCGGGCAGGTAACTCACGCGGATGCCATGAGGAGGCCTTACCACCACATAACGCACCCCATGTGGGCGATACCAGTAACCGCCAGAGAAGAAGTAATCCTCGCCGCGATATGGCACGCGGAATTCACGATCAGGGAACCGATCGGTCTCGAAGCCAGGCCGATACTGCGGGCCTGGGCCCCAACCGTTGCCGTGCCCCTCCGGACGACCCGGCCAACGATGGTCATTATGGCGGTCGAAATCACCACGCATACCGGCACCACCGACCTGCCAGTTCTGATCGCGATCGTTACGCCGAGGAACGTCCTGATAGTAGCCACGCTGTGGCTCCTGGGTCTGGCGGACGGTATCCGGTCGGCTTTGAATCGGCAGGTTGATGCTCGGCTGCGGCGCCGGCCAACCCTGCCCGTTCGGATCATGCTGAGGACGGTTTTGCCACTGGCCGCCCTGCCCCTGATTCTGGCCGTTGTGTTCGAACTGACGGCTGTTGTCGCCGCGAATAATCTCATTCTGCAGGCGAGGCTGATTGTTTTCTGGTCGCGCTTGATTGATTTGTGGACGTGCCTGATTGATTTCCGGGCGCGGTTGAACGATTTGTGGACGCGGCTGATTAATTTCCGGGCGAGGTTGAACGATTTGTGGACGTGGCTGATTCATTTCCGGGCGCGGTTGATTATTTTCCGGACGCCCTTCAGGGCCATGCTCATGTTGTCCCCCGCCATTTTGACCATTATGTTGGCGAGGTTGCAGCGGATCATCTCGCGCCTCTGCCAGCAATTGCGCGCTGACACTCATGCAAAGCAATCCAACACCTGCCACACGCCAGATGCGCGACTTCATGCTATTCCTCACTGCGGTTCAGGACCTACTCATAAGACTGAAAAAGCGTAGGCCGGTTCTGCAACAGGTTATCAGTCACGAGACTTATTTCGCAGGCAATAAAAAAGGGAAACCCGTCGGCCTCCCCTTGAGAACTTCGTCCGTGCTCGACGCTTATGACGCCGGCTCACCTCACTCCGTCTTCTGGACAGTGTGCAGCCCGGGGGCCGACTCAACCCTGTGGGATTGGCGACCGCAGCTGGCCTGATTCGGCGAGCCGCACTGGACTGTTTGTCCGGGCAGTGATTCTGGTAATAAGAATAGGCTCAAGGCGCCGGCAGAGGATTGCGAAGATTGCTCAAATAAACATGGCTTGCGCAATTTTTAACTAAAGATAGATAATTAGCCGCAATAGTTACGACAAAGGCCTGATCCATGAGCAAACTAGACCGATACGACCTGAGCATTTTGGCGGAATTGCAGCGTGACGCCCGCATCTCCAATCAGGAGCTCGCCGAACGCATCGGCCTGTCACCGTCGCCCTGCTCACGACGGGTCAAGCAGCTGGAAGACGACGGTTATATTTCGCGCCAGGTCGCCTTGCTCGATCGCAAGATGCTTGGGTTGAGCCTGACTGCTTACGTACTGATCGGCATGGACCGCCACACGCCTGAGCGCTTCGAGAACTTCGAAGCGGCGATTCGCAGTCTGCCACAAGTGCTCGAATGCAGCCTGGTGACCGGAATGGACGCCGACTATCAGCTCAAAGTGGTGGTGCCGGACATGGATCACTACCAGAAGCTGCTGCTCGGCCACCTGACCCGCATCGAAGGCGTGACCAGCGTGAGGTCGAGTTTTGTGCTGAATCAGGTGCTCAACAGCACCGAGTTGCCGTTGACTCACCTTCGCAGCTGAACGCAGAAGAAGACCCGTAGCAGTTGGCGTAGCCTACGTTCGGCTGCGAAGCAGTCGCAATCCAGACAACTCGATCGTTGCTGGATAACGCGGCATGGCCTTTCACGACTGCTGCGCAGCCGAACGCAGCCTGCCGGCAGCTGCTACAGCCGACACAGGTCAATGCACCGGCAATCACCCTTGGCGTATACTCTCCTGGCCTTTTTTGCCCTGCCTGCGCTGGAGAGTTTCGATGGATCCTGCAGTATTCGAAGAGTGGATGATGACCGGTCTGGTGACCATCCTGATCATTTTCATGGGCTTCATCGTCTGGGATCTGGCGAAAAAATCCAAGGCAGGCAAGTTCGGTACTTTTATTCTGTTCTTTGTACTGGGCCTGGGCATTCTCGCGTTCATCATCAAAAGCGTTGTCATCGCTTATATCGAGAATGGCTCCTCATAGACTGGCAGGCACTTCCCGCCACTGACCCTGATCAAGCCCTTCAATCGTCCAGTCGCCGATTCGCACGCGCACCAGACGCAGCGTCGGCAAACCCACCGCGGCCGTCATGCGTCGCACCTGTCGATTGCGCCCTTCGCGAATCACCAGTTCCAGCCAACTGGTTGGCACGCTTTTGCGGAACCGCACCGGCGGATTGCGCGGCCACAGCTGCGGCTCTTCAAGTTGCCGCGCCTCGGCGGGCAAAGTCATGCCGTCATTCAACTCGACGCCGTCGCGCAAACGCTGCAATTGCTCAGCGTTTGGCTCCCCCTCCACCTGAACCCAATACGTCTTGGCCAACTTGTGTTTTGGGTCAGATATCCGTGCCTGTAGCTGGCCGTCGTTGGTCAGCAGCAGCAAGCCTTCGCTGTCACGGTCGAGTCGACCCGCCGGGTAAATACCGGGAATGTCGATAAAATCCTTGAGCGTCGCCCGCCCTTCGCCGTCGCTGAACTGGGTCAGCACGTCGAACGGTTTATTGAACACAATCAGCTTCGGCTCGGCCGGCGGCGCTTTGGCGACACGGCGTGGTGCCAAGGAGGGTTGCAGGTTATTCGCGCCAGGGCGGCGGGAAGCGGGACGAGTTGGACGAGACATGGCAAAAAGAACATCTAACGGTCAGGACTGGCAATGCTAGTGCCCTGACCGTCAAATGACCATCGCAACGATCAGCGGAACGGCGGTTCGTCGAAACTACGCAGCTTGCGTGAGTGCAGCGAATTGAGCTCGGTGCGCAGCAGATCCACCGCAGCAATGCCGATCTTCAAATGCTGGCTGACCGCACGTTCGTAGAACGCGTTGGCCGAACCCGGCAGTTTGATTTCGCTGTGCAACGGCTTGTCCGAAACACACAGCAAGGTGCCGTAAGGCACTCGCAGGCGATAACCCTGGGCAGCGATGGTGCCGCTCTCCATGTCCACCGCCACGGCTCGCGACAGGTTGATCAGCGGGCGCTCCTGAGCCCAACGCAGTTCCCAGTTACGGTCGTCATAGGTCAACACAGTGCCAGTACGCAGGCGTTTTTTCAGATCCTCGCCCTTCTCGCCGGTGATGTTGGCTGCTGCTTGCTGAAGCGCCAACTGCACCTCCGCCAGGGCCGGGATTGGAATATTCGGCGGCACGACCCGGTCAAGAATCCCGTCGCGACGCATATAGGCGTGAGCCAGCACGTAGTCGCCAATGGTCTGCGACTGACGCAAGCCGCCGCAGTGGCCAATCATCAGCCAGCAGTGCGGACGCAGCACGGCCAAATGGTCGGTAATGTTTTTCGCGTTGGATGGGCCGACACCGATATTCACCAGGGTCACGCCATGACCGTCACTGGCTTGCAGGTGATAGGCCGGCATTTGGTAGCGATGCCAGACCACTCCAGCGGCAATCGCCGAGGCTTCGCCGTGATCCATGCTTTTTTCGATGATGACGTTACCCGGCAACACCATACGCACGAAGCGTGGATCAGTGCGCAATTGCTCCAGGCCGTGAAGGATGAACTGGTCGACGTAACGGTGGTAGTTGGTCAGCAAGATCCACGGCTGGACATGCCGCCAGTCACTGCCGGTGTAGTGCACCAAACGACGAAGCGAGAAGTCGACCCGCGCCGCGTCGAACAACGCCAACGGCAGCGGATCGGTGTTTTCCCAATCGTACAGGCCATCGGCGATACCGTCGCTGGCGGCCGACAAATCGGTACTCGGGAACACCCGCGCCAGCGCCGCAGCGGTGACACCCGAACCGCCGAGCTCATCGCCCTGCTCAACCACGTACGGATAAGGAATGTTCTGCTCGCTGACACCCACTTCCACCGTCACGGTGAAGTCGTGCATCAGCGGCACCAGTTGCTCCAGCAGATAGTTACGAAAAGCTGCCGGGTGGGTCACGGTCACGCTGTAGGTGCCTGGCAACTGGACTTTGGCGTAAGCCCGAGTGGTCTGCGGGACTTCGCCCTGGCAGAGGTAGGTCAAGCGCAATTCGGGGTAGCGAAACAAGGCGCGCTGCTCGGCATCGGGCTCGACCCGATCCTTCAGGTAGCGTTTGAGGGCCTGGCTCAGTGCGGTGGTGGCACGCTCGTGCAGAGCGGCAAGCCGATCCACGGCCTGCTCGGCGGTTTGAACGACAATAAAGGCTTCGGTCACGATAAGCATCCTGTGTTCTGACTTGCAGGCCTTCATCTTGCCTGCAAGTCAGCGCGATCAGAAGCCCTGAGGTGTAGAACGCGCGACAATCGCTTGCACATCCAGGCCTCGCGGCAACGTGCCATAGACTCGACCGGCGGTACCCAGGCGGCTGGCAATGAAAGCATCGCTGACACTGGCATTGCCCGCTTCCAGCAATAGCTTGGCTTGCAAGCCCAGCGCTATGTCTTCTGTCAGCTGCCGAGCGCGGTATTGAATGTCGCTGAAGTCCTGAAACGCGGCTTTCAGATGGGCGATATGCCCGGCCAGGCGCTTGTCGCCATGACCATCGCCCAATTCGGCAAAGAGTGCGTCGAGCACGCCCGACTCTTTCGACAAGGCCCGCAGCACGTCAAGGCATTGCACGTTACCGGAGCCTTCCCACGTCGAGTTCACCGGCGCCTCACGGTACAGACGCGGCAGGATGCTGTCTTCGACGTAACCGGCACCGCCCATGCACTCAGCGGCTTCGTTGATCATGGCCGGTGCACGTTTGCAGATCCAGTATTTGCCCACCGCCGTCACCAGCCGGGCGAACCTGGCTTCCTGTGAGTCGTCGAGATGATCCAGAGCGCGGCCCATGCGCATGCTCAAGGCCAATGCGGCTTCACTTTCCAGCGCCAGATCGGCCAGTACGTTTTGCATCAAGGGTTGTTCGCTAAGCAAACGGCCGCCGACCATTCGATGCGCACAATGATGAGCGGCCTGAGTCAGCGCCTGACGCATCAGCGCGCTGGAACCGACCATGCAATCGAAACGGGTCATGGCGACCATCTCGATGATGGTCGGCACACCGCGCCCTTCCTCACCGACCATCCAGGCCAGAGCACCACGAAACTCCACTTCGCTGGAGGCGTTGGAGCAATTGCCGAGTTTGTTTTTCAGGCGCTGGATATAGAACTGGTTGCGGGTGTCATCCGGACGGTGGCGCGGCAGCAGGAAACAGGTCAATCCCTTATCGGTCTGGGCCAGGGTCAGGAACGCATCGCACATCGGCGCGGAACAGAACCATTTGTGTCCGACCAGTTCATAGGCTTGGCCCGGACCTGCAGCCCCTACCGGATAAGCCTTGGTGGTATTGGCCCGCACATCGGTGCCGCCCTGCTTTTCGGTCATGGCCATGCCGATGGTGGCGCCGGCCTTATGGGCGATACCGACGTTGCGTGGGTCGTATTCGGTGGCAAGAATTTTCGGTAACCATTGCTCGGCGATGTCCGGTTGCAGTCGCAGCGCCGGCACAGAGGCGAAGGTCATGGTCAGCGGGCAACCGCTGCCGGCCTCGGCCTGGCTGTGCAGGTAGCTCATGGCCGCTCGGGCCACGTGTGCACCGGACTGCGGATCGGTCCAGGGCAATGAAGTCAGGCCATGTTCGACTGCCGTACGCATCAGTTCATGGTAGGCCGGGTGAAACTCCACCAGGTCGATGCGATGGCCATAACGGTCATGACTCGAGAACACGGGTTTGTTCTGATTGGCCAGAAAACCCGCCGCCATCAACGGCCCACCGGCCAGCGCGCCATAGCCATCAATCCGTGCTTCGGCCCAGCCAGCGCCAAATCGCCGCGCCCACTCCTGTAGCGGCAGGTCGATACGATAGAGGTTAGTGCCATCCAGCGGTGGCGGCTGATTGGTGACCTCGTGGGTTTCGGCGAACTGATGCAGGTTCATGACGGGGCTCCTTGGGGGTGGACCAGAACTCCAGTTAATCACCGCCCCCCGCCCGAACAAAGTGGCATATGCGCCTAAATATCGGCGCTTTCACCATACCCAGGACACAGCACCCGGCGATACAAAACCGCCTGTAGCTCCTCGAATTTCACCGGTTTGCTCAAATAATCCGTCATCCCGGCCGCCTGGCAATGCTCACGTTCGGCACTCTGGGCCACCACCAGCACCGGCAGCTCTGCGCTACCTGGCAGAGCGCGCAATTGGCCGCAGATCGAGATGCCATCAAGCTGCGGCAGCTGACAATCGAGCAACACCGCATCAAAGGATTCTCGCCGCAACAGCTCCAGCATCGCCCGACCACTGTCCGCCGTGCGCACTCGATAACCCAACTTGAGCAGCATGCCGCGCACCACCAATTGATTGATGCTGTTGTCATCGACCAACAACACTGTGCACTCCTGAGGCACACGACGAACAATCGGCGCACGCCCTTTGAAGGTTTGCTCAGCCGGGGACGGCTGCACGCTGCGAACATCGAACTCGACGTCCAACTGGAAACGACTGCCGCGTCCAGGCTCCGATTGATGGGTCAAACGCCCGCCCAACAGTTCGATCAACTGCCGGCAAATTGCCAGACCGACTCCCAACCCGCCGTACTCGCGGGTCATCGAACCGTCGAGCTGGAAGAATCGCTGATACAGGGTGGCTTCATCCAGATCGGTGAACCCGATACCAGTGTCGATCACTGCGAAGGACAGCTCCATCCGCCCCTCGTCCGCCGACTTTCCGGTCACCCGCAACACCACCCCACCCACGCGGGTGAACTTGATGGCGTTGTCCAACAAGCACTCCAGGCATTGAATCAGCTTTGTGTTGTCACCTTGCAGGCGGTCTGGCAGACCCGTCGCCACCTCGAACTCAAAATCCAGCGCCTTGCTCATGGCATTGGCGGCGAACTGCATTCGCAGCCTGTCGAGCACGCCACGCAGGCTGAAATCTTCCGTTTGCACCTTGAGCCTGCCGGCCTGCAACTCCGTCAGGGTCAGGATGCCATTGACCATGCGCATCATGTCCCGCGCCGAGCCGGCGGCAGTCTGTTGGTATTGCTCCAGCTCCGGTTCCATATCCATGGTCTGCATGAGTTCCAATGAACCGATCACCCCGTTCATTGGCGTGCGCAACTCATGGGTCAGGGTCGCAAGAAACTCATCCTTGAGCCGGTTGCTGTGGGCCAACGCCTGGTTCAACACTTCGAGTTTCTGACCGGCATCGAACAAAGTCTGGGCCTGCTGTTCGCGCATCGAATTGATACGATCGGCCAGCGCCAGCGACAGCAATGCCACTTCAATTGCCGAACCGATCTGACTGGCATACATGGTCAAGAACACGTTAGGCAGATAACCCAACACCATCAGCGTGTTGATCACGCCACCAAACAGAAACGCCGACCAGGCGATGATGAAATACCGCGCCACTCGCAGACCGCGCCACCAGGCAAAAATCCCTGCTGCGAAGATCGTCACGGTAAAGGCCAACGCCAACGCCGTCGCCAAACGCAAGGCCAGGGCATAGCTGGTCATCAACGACAGTGCAATCACCACCGCGCTGCACGCGATCAGCAGCAATAGCAGCCGATCGAGCCAGCGGCTGTGGCGGGCCATCTGCAAAAAGCTGCGGGCAAACTGACTGCCGAACAAACCCGCAGCACCGATGAAGAAAGGTGTCGAGGCGTTGGCCCACCAAGGGTTGTTCGGCCAGAAATACTCGACCGCGGCACCATTCACCGACAGTTGGTACAAACCGAACGAAGCGATATAGAGGATGTAGTAGAGATAGCTGGTGTCACGTACAGCGAGGTAGATGAACAGGTTGTAGACCAGCATGCCCAGCAGTACGCCATAGATCAGGCCCAGTACATACAGACGCACCGGTTGCTCTTCCACAAAGGCGGTACTCGACCAAAGGGTCAGCGGAGCCTGGATCGAGCCTTGGCTTTGCAGGCGCAGATACACGATTTTGTGCTGATCCGGCGCGAAATCCAGGTCAAACAGATAGTTATTCTGGCGGATCTGCCGGCTGGAAAACGGCAAGGCGTCGCCCGTACGCTGGACCAATTGATAGCGGCCTGCAGCATCGGGGAGGTACAAGTCGAGGTGATCAAGGGGCGGATAGGCCAATTCCAACAACCAGTTGCGCTGAGCGGCAGGGTTGTTCGGGCGGTAATGCAAATCAATTTTCAGCCAGAATGCCGAGTGAGAGTAACCGGCATTGAGGGTGGCTTTATCGTGAGTCTTGAAGCTGCCGGCCAGCGCCTGCGAACTGACATCGTCAATACTGGCCTCGCCGCCCACGTCTTCGAACACCTGCATCACCCGGCCCAAAGGGAGGCTTTGAGTGAACTCATCAAACTCGGTCGCGCCTGCCAGCATCGGCAAGCTCAACAGCAACATCAGCAAATAGCGCATAAAGCCCCAGCGTGGCCTGTCCGGTTGTGTCAGGAAGCCCCCCATTCCCTTTGAGTAGACGTAAAACCGGCATTACCTGTTATTGGTTTGGATCCACTCTAGCATAGCCGTTGATGGCCATTGAACACCATTAAAAACTTTAGTTTAAAGGCTCTAGAACGGGCTTCTCAGCGAAATAAGTTGATCTAGAGCTGTTTGAGCTATCAACGCGTGCCGAAGCCTGCGCAAGGAAATTCGACAACACGCAGACAGCCCCGGAAAAAAGCGTTTGGTGGTAAGCTCGCGCACCATGAATATCTATAGCTCTCGCCCCGTTGTCCTCTGTCTCTCCGGCCACGACCCAAGTGGTGGCGCCGGCTTGCAGGCAGATATCGAAGCCCTGCTTGCTCAGGGTTGTCATGCGGCTCCCGCCGTTACCGCCCTGACCGTGCAAGACACGGTCAACGTCAGCGATTTCCGCGTCCTGGATCGCGAGTGGGTGTTGGCTCAAGCCAATGCCGTGCTCAACGATTCGACCGTCGCAGCGGTCAAGCTGGGCATGCTCGGCTCGCTGCAGATGGTCGACACCGTGGTCGAACTGCTCCAGGCGCACCCGCATCTGCCGCTGGTCTGTGACCCGGTATTGCGTGCCGGTGGCGGCGGTCGTCTGGGTAAAGATGAAGTCGGCTACGCCATGCGCGAACGACTGTTGCCGTTGGCGACTATCGCGACACCTAACCTTCCCGAAGCCCGTATCCTCGCTGAACTGCCGCAAGGCTCTCCTGACGAGTGCGCAGAGAAACTCCTGGCCTACTGCGAACACCTGCTGATCACCGGCGGCCATGGCGATGAACATGAAGTGCATAATCGCCTTTACAGCCGCGATGGCAGTCGTCAAACCTATACCTGTCAGCGCTTGCCGGGCAGTTATCACGGCTCGGGCTGCACCTTGGCCAGCGCCTTGGCCGGTCGCCTGGCCTTGGGCGAAAACCTCGCCAGTGCCGTGCAATCCGCTCTGAATTACACATGGCGCACCCTGCGTGATGCCGAACAGCTTGGCAAAGGCCAGTTCGTCCCGCGCCGTCTGCCGCTGGACTTTTGCTCGTAACGCATGAGGCTTGCTCGATGAAACTACGTGGCCTGTACGCCATTACCGACAGCCAACTGCTGGCCGGCAAATTTCTGCCCTATGTGGAAGCGGCGCTGGATGGCGGCGTCACGCTGCTGCAGTACCGCGACAAGAGCAGCGACGAAGCCCGTCGGCTGCGCGAAGCCGAAACCCTGCGCACCTTGTGCGAGCAATACAACGCCCAGTTGATCATCAATGACGATGCCGAACTGGCTGCGCGCCTTGGCGTCGGCGTACACCTGGGTCAGACCGACGGCCCACTGACACCGGCCCGGGCACTGCTCGGGCGCACGGCGATCATCGGTTCCACCTGCCACAGTCAGCTCGAACTCGCCGAACAAGCCGCCAAAGAAGGCGCCAGCTATGTCGCCTTCGGTCGCTTCTTCAACTCCAACACCAAGCCCGGCGCGCCGGCGGCAACCCTTGAGTTGCTTGACCAGGCCCGGACCAAATTGCACCTGCCGATTTGCGTGATTGGCGGCATCACCCTGGAAAACGCCGCCCCATTGGTGGCCCACGGCGCTGATCTGCTGGCCGTGGTCCACGGCCTGTTCGGCGCCGAGAACACCCAGGAAGTGACGCGTCGCGCCCGTGCCTTCAAAGCCCTGCTTCATATCTAAATAGCCGAATCCTGATTCAGAGAGCCCGATCATGTCTCGTTCCGAAACCCTGTTTGCCAATGCCCAGAAACACATTCCCGGCGGCGTAAACTCGCCCGTTCGTGCATTCAAGAGCGTCGGCGGCACGCCGTTGTTCTTCAAGCACGCCGAAGGCGCCTATGTGACGGACGAGGATGACAAACGCTATGTCGACTACGTGGGTTCCTGGGGCCCGATGATCCTCGGCCACAGCCACCCGGAGGTGCTCGATGCAGTGCGCAAGCAGCTCGAACACGGCCTTTCCTATGGTGCCCCGACGGAGATGGAAACCCGGATGGCCGATCTGGTCTGCTCCATCGTGCCATCGATGGAGATGGTCCGCATGGTCAGCTCCGGCACTGAAGCGACCATGAGCGCGATCCGTCTGGCCCGTGGTTTCACTGGCCGCGACAGCATCATCAAGTTCGAAGGCTGCTACCACGGCCACTCTGACAGTCTGCTGGTCAAAGCCGGTTCCGGCGCACTGACCCAAGGCGTTCCAAGCTCTGCCGGCGTACCCGCCGCGTTCGCCAAACATACCCTGACCCTGCCGTTCAACAACATCGGCGCAGTCGAGCAAATGCTCAGTGAAGTCGGTCAGGAAGTGGCGTGCATCATTGTCGAGCCAGTGGCCGGCAACATGAACTGCGTACCACCGGCGCCGGGCTTCCTCGAAGGTCTGCGCACGCTCTGCGACAAACATGGCGTGGTGCTGATTTTCGACGAAGTGATGACCGGTTTCCGTGTCGCCCTCGGTGGCGCCCAGGCGCACTATGGTGTGACCCCGGACCTGAGCACTTTCGGAAAAATCATTGGCGGCGGCATGCCGGTGGGCTGTTTCGGCGGCAAACGCGAAATCATGTCGCACATTGCCCCGTTGGGTCCGGTCTACCAGGCCGGTACTCTGTCCGGCAACCCCCTGGCCATGGCTGCGGGCCTGGCCACCCTGCGCCTGATCAGCCGTCCAGGCTTCCACGCAGAGTTGAGCGACTACACCACTCGCCTGCTCGATGGCCTGCAACAGCGCGCCGACGCAGCCGGTATTCCGTTCGTGACCACTCAGGCCGGCGGCATGTTCGGGCTGTACTTCAGCGGTGCTGACGATATCGTGACCTTCGACGACGTCATGTCCAGCGACGCTGGCCTGTTCAAACGCTTCTTCCACCTGATGCTCGAAGGCGGCGTTTACCTGGCACCGAGTGCCTTTGAGGCCGGTTTCACTTCGATAGCCCATGGCGATGCCGAGCTGAAACTGACTCTGGATGCTGCTGAGCGTGCATTTGCTGCTTTGAAATAAGCCGAGCAATGACCAATCTGACGCTGCTTGCGCGGCGTCCGGATTTTTCCCAGGCCTTTACGTCTCTTTTCCGCCCTTTAAGGTACGAAATTTCCTACAAACCGGACGATATCGGGCCGCGCAGCAGAAAAACGAGTAAAGACTTTGTAAGGTTGGCCCTGCTTATTTCATAATGCGCGCTTATTGGATCCCTCGATGGGTCCGCGCGCCCCTCAGAGGTAAGTCGATTCCCATGAACCGCACCGGCCGCGCCCTTGCATTGGGCTGCCTGTTGCTCCTTCAGCCCCTGCTCGCGCAAGCACAAGCAGGCGGCAACTCGTTGTTGATCCCAGCGATGGGTCGCTGCACCCTCAATACTCAGCCACAAGACCAGTCAGAGGCGCTTGCCGCCTGCAAGAAAGCGTCGGATGCCGGGGATGCGCAAGCACAATACGAGTTGGGTGAATTCTATTACGAGGGCAAAAATGCGCCGCGTGACCTCAATCAAGCCCTGAGCTACTTCGAAAAAGCCTCTCTGCAAGGCCATGCCCAGGCGCAATTCAAACTCGGCACCATGTTTTTCCACGGAGAAGGCGTTCCGGCCAATAACATTCAGGCGTATATCGTACTGAAGATGGCGGCAGTCAATGGCGCCGAGGATGCTCTGGACACTGCCGACGAAGTCGCTCAACACATGCAGCGTGACGAGCTGGAAGTCGCGACGCAGGTGCTCGGGCAGATTTTCCGCAAATACCTGCTGGAACTGCAAAGCGCCGATGGGCGCTCACCGTTTTCGCCACTGCCTTAAGCTCTGCATCGCCTTTCTGACGCCATCGCGGGCAAGCCTCGCTCCTACGGTTGTATGTGATCCGTAGGAGCGAGGCTTGCCCGCGATTGGCTGCGATTCGGTCTCGGGTGTTACTTCTCCGGCATCGGCATCGGAAACGGCATGACATTGCTCATACCGCGCGCTTCAGTGATCTTCGGCGTGCCCAGACGCTCGACTTCGTCGATGCGCACGATCGAATGCATTGGCACAAAACTGCGCACCACGCCTTCGAACTGCGCCTTGAGCTTCTCTTCGCCCGGGTCGACGACCAGCTGTGTGCGCTCGCCAAAGACGAACTCTTCCACTTCCAGGAAGCCCCACAGATCACTTTGATAGATCTGCTTGGCGTACATTTCGAACACTTGGCCCTGGTTGAGGAAAATCACCTTGTAGATTGGAGCTTCACGTTTGGTCATGGTGGGCGGGTAACAAATCGGGGGATATAAAAGAGGGCGCAAACTATAGCATAGCCACCCGATGCACAACGCTAGGAACCTCGGGTCGTGACCACTATAATGCGCGGTTCTTTGAATCACTTGATGAACTCCCATGGCCAAGAAGCTTTACATCGAAACCCACGGTTGCCAAATGAACGAGTACGACAGCTCGCGCATGGTCGATCTGCTGGGTGAACATCAGGCCCTGGAAGTCACCGCACGCGCCGAAGACGCGGACGTCATCCTGCTCAACACCTGTTCGATCCGCGAACGCGCCCAGGACCGGGTGTATTCCCAGCTCGGCCGCTGGCGCGAGTTGAAACTGGCCAACCCGGACATGGTCATCGCCGTCGGCGGTTGCGTGGCCAGCCAGGAAGGCGCGGCAATCCGCGACCGCGCACCCTATGTCGACGTGGTCTTCGGCCCGCAGACCCTGCACCGCCTACCGGAAATGATCGACGCCGCGCGCATCACCAAGCTGCCGCAAGTTGACGTTTCATTCCCGGAAATTGAAAAATTCGATCATTTGCCAGAACCGCGTATCGACGGCCCGAGCGCCTATGTCTCGGTCATGGAAGGCTGCAGCAAGTACTGCACGTTCTGCGTAGTGCCTTATACCCGCGGCGAAGAAGTCAGCCGGCCATTCGACGATGTGCTGGCCGAAATCATTCACCTGGCCGAGAACGGCGTACGTGAAGTCACCTTGCTTGGGCAAAACGTCAACGGCTATCGCGGCCAGACTCATGACGGTCGTCTGGCGGACCTGGCCGAACTGATCCGCGTGGTCGCCGCCGTCGATGGTATCGAACGTATTCGCTACACCACTTCGCACCCGCTGGAGTTCTCCGACAGCCTGATCCAGGCCCATGCCGAAGTCCCGGAGCTGGTCAAACATCTGCATTTGCCGGTGCAATCAGGCTCGGATCGCATTTTGGCGGCGATGAAGCGCAACCACACAGCACTGGAATACAAGTCCAAACTGCGCAAGCTGCGGGCCGCCGTGCCGGGCATCTGCATCAGTTCGGACTTCATCGTCGGCTTCCCCGGCGAGACCGAAAAAGACTTCGAACAGACCATGAAGCTGATCGAAGACGTCGGTTTCGACTTTTCCTACTCGTTCGTCTACAGCCAACGCCCGGGCACCCCGGCCGCGGATCTGGCCGACGAGACTCCGGAAGAGCTGAAAAAAGAGCGCCTGAACGCCCTGCAACATCGTCTCAACCAGCAAGGCTTCGAGATCAGCCGACAAATGGTTGGCTCCACCCAGCGCATTCTGGTGACCGATTATTCGAAGAAAGACCCGGGCGAACTGCAGGGGCGCACCGAGAATAATCGTATCGTCAACTTCCGCTGCGACAATCCCACGTTGATCGGCCAGTTCGCTGACGTGCGTATCGATGCCGCGCAACCGCACTCGCTGCGTGGTTCGCTGCTGCGGTAATCGTCAAGACACTGGAGATCAAATGTGGGAGCGGGCTTGCTCGCGATAGCGGACTTTCATTCAACATTGATGTTGCCTGATACACCGCTATCGCGAGCAAGCCCGCTCCCACATTGTAACTGCGTTGTTCTTGAGGACGCGCTCATCCATTTAAGAGCTTTCGCACCCAGGCCACTGGCGTTATCCTTGATTCCATATCAATTGCCTTAGGGCGGCTAAAAACGACCTTGAACGCACCCATAGCACCGCATCGTTTCATCCTCGAGCCCTTTGAGGCTCGCCGCTTCGCCAATCTGTGCGGGCAATTCGACGAGCATTTGCGCCTGATCGAACAGCGCCTGACCATCGAGATCCGCAACCGCGGAAACCAGTTCGAATTGATCGGCGAACCCAAACACACCACCTCCGCGGAAAACCTCCTGCGCCGTCTGTACCGGGAAACCAAGGGTACCGAGCTGTCGCCGGACATGGTTCACCTGTTCCTGCAGGAATCTGCGGTGGAAGAGCTGGACAGCTTTCCGGCCGCCGAACCCGCCGTCGCATTGCGCACCAAAAAAGGCATGATTCGCCCTCGCGGCCCGAATCAGCAGCGCTATGTGAAGGAAATTCTCGGCAACGACATCAACTTCGGCATCGGCCCGGCCGGTACCGGCAAGACCTATCTGGCGGTGGCCTGCGCGGTCGACGCTTTGGAGCGCGAGCAAGTACGCCGCATCCTGCTGGTGCGTCCGGCGGTCGAGGCCGGCGAAAAACTCGGCTTCCTGCCCGGCGATCTGGCACAGAAAATCGACCCGTATCTGCGTCCGCTGTATGACGCGCTGTACGAAATGCTGGGTTTCGAACACGTCGCCAAGCTGATCGAGCGTCAAGTGATCGAGATCGCGCCGCTGGCCTATATGCGCGGACGAACGCTGAACAACAGCTTCATCATTCTCGACGAAAGCCAGAACACCACCGTCGAGCAGATGAAGATGTTCCTGACGCGGATCGGCTTCGGCTCCACCGCGGTCATCACTGGCGACATCACCCAGATCGACTTGCCCAAAGGCACGCGCTCGGGTCTGACCCACGTGATCGATGTGCTCAAGGATGTGCCGGGTATCAGCTTTACCCACTTCACCTCCAAAGATGTCGTGCGCCATCCGCTGGTGCAACGCATCGTCGAAGCCTACGAGCGTTTCGAGCATCGCGCTGAAGGCGAGCCGGTCAAATTTTCCTCTGCGAAGGACAGTCGCCGCGATGCTTGAGCTTGATCTGCAACTGGCAACCGATGCCCCTGCCCCCAGCGAAGCCGAGTTCCGCCAATGGTGCGGGCTGGCCCTGCGACAACGCACCGCCGACTCCGAGCTGACCATCCGCCTGGTCGACGAGCCAGAAGGCCGTGAGTTGAACCACACCTGGCGGCAAAAGGATTACGCCACCAACGTACTGTCCTTCCCTGCCGATGTGCCGGACGAGCTGCTGGACATCCCGCTGCTCGGCGATCTGGTGATCTGCGTGCCCGTGGTCGTCCGCGAGGCAGCCGAACAAGGCAAGGCACTCAACGCCCATTGGGCACACCTGGTCATTCACGGCTGCTTGCATCTGCTGGGTTACGACCACATCGATGACGACGAAGCCGAAGAAATGGAAGCACTGGAACGAACGTTGCTTGCTGAACTGGGTCATCCTGACCCGTATGCAGATGACGAAACCTGCGAACCTCCAACTGTAATAACCAAGGATTTAGAGTAATCGCTATGAGCGAAGACCGATCGAGCAGCGGGCAAAAGTCCTGGCTGGGCAAACTGACCCAGGCTTTTGCCCACGAACCGAAAAACCGTCAGGAGCTGCTGGAGCTGTTGCGCGAAGCCCATCAGAACAAGTTGCTGGACAGCGAAGCGCTGGCCATCGTGGAAGGTGCCATCCAGGTCGCTGACCTGCAAGTACGGGACATCATGGTTCCGCGCTCGCAGATGATCAGCATCAAGGCGGCCCATACACCCCGCGAATTCCTCCCGGCAGTCATCGATTCCGCGCACTCGCGCTACCCGGTGATTGGCGAAAGCCACGACGACGTCATGGGCGTCCTGCTGGCCAAGGATCTGCTGCCGCTGATCCTTCAGGAAAACGGCGACAGCTTCAACGTCAAGGATTTGCTGCGTCCGGCGACCTTCGTCCCCGAGTCCAAGCGCCTGAACGTGCTGCTGCGCGAATTCCGCGCCAACCATAATCACATGGCCATCGTCATCGACGAATACGGCGGCGTGGCTGGCCTGGTGACCATTGAAGACGTGCTGGAACAGATCGTCGGCGATATCGAAGACGAGCACGACGTCGAGGAAGACAGCTACATCAAGCCGCTGCCCAGCGGTGACTTCCTGATCAAGGCGCTGACCCCGATCGAGAACTTCAACGAGTTCTTCGACAGTGAATTCTCCGACGATGAATTCGACACCGTCGGCGGCCTGGTGATGAGCGCGTTCGGGCATCTGCCTAAACGCAATGAAATTACCGAAATTGGCGCCTATCGCTTCCGCATTCTGAATGCCGACAGCCGCCGGATTCACCTGCTGCGCCTGACTCCTATTGCCCGTTAAGGACTGAAATGCGTTGGATCACCCGCCCCGGCTGGCCCGGTAACCTGCTGGCCGTGGCGGCCGGTGCACTCACCACCCTGGCGTTGGCGCCGTTCGATATCTGGCCACTGGCATTACTGGCTGCCGGTTTTTTCTATGCCGGCTTGCGTGAACTGACGCCCCGTCAGGCGCTGGGGCGTGGCTGGTGTTTCGGCTTTGGCCTGTTTGGCGCCGGCACCAGTTGGATCTACTACAGCATTCACAACTTTGGCGGCGCTTCGGTGCTGCTGGCCGGGTTGCTGATGCTGGCTTTCACCGCTGCGATTGCCTGGTTCTTCGCCCTGCCCGCCTGGCTCTGGGCGCGCTGGCTGCGCCGTAACGAAGCGCCGCTGGCCGATGCCTTGGCCTTTGCCGCGTTGTGGCTGGCCCAGGAAGCGTTCCGTGGCTGGTTTCTGACCGGTTTCCCGTGGCTTTATTCCGGCTACAGCCAACTCAATGGCCCGCTGGCCGGGCTCGCACCATTGGGAGGCATGTGGCTGATTTCCTTCAGTCTGGCGCTGACCGCCGCGCTTGTGTACAACCTGCCACGCCTGATCAAGGCCGGACGCAAAGGGTTTATCGTCGCAGGCCTGCTGTTGCTGGCCGCACCATGGGTCATCGGCCTGTCGCTCAAGGGCCACGCCTGGACCAGCCCTTCGGGCAACCCGCTGAGCGTCGCGGCGATTCAAGGCAACATCGAACAAAGCATGAAGTGGGACCCGGCGCAGCTCAACAAGCAGCTGGCGCTGTACCGCGACATGAGCTTGAGCTCCAAACGCGTCGACCTGCTAATCTGGCCGGAAACTGCGGTCCCGGTGCTCAAGGAGTCTGCCGAGGGCTACCTGAACATGATGGGCAGCTTCGCCGCCGAACGTAACTCGACACTGATTACCGGTGTGCCGATCCGCCAACAAGTGCGCCACGAAAAACGCTACTTCAATGGCATCACCGTGGTAGGCGAAGGCGACGGTACTTACCTCAAGCAGAAACTGGTGCCGTTTGGTGAGTACGTACCACTGCAAGAAGTGCTGCGAGGCCTGATTGCGTTCTTCGACCTGCCAATGTCGGATTTCGCCCGTGGTCCGGCTGATCAGCCGTTGCTGCAAGCCAAGGGCTATCAGATTGCACCATTCATCTGCTACGAAGTGGTCTACCCGGAATTCGCAGCCAGCCTTTCGGCCCGCAGCGACCTGCTGCTGACCATCAGCAACGACACCTGGTTCGGCACCTCCATCGGCCCGCTGCAACACTTGCAGATGGCACAGATGCGCGCCCTGGAAGCCGGACGCTGGATGATTCGCGCCACCAACAACGGCGTCACTGGTTTGATCGACCCATTTGGCAGGATCACCGTGCAGATCCCGCAATTCGAACGCGGCATCCTCTACGGCGAAGTGGTGCCAATGCACAACCTGACCCCTTACCTGCAATGGCGTTCGTGGCCGCTGATCATTCTGTGCATGCTGCTGTTCGGTTGGGCGCTACTGGCCAGCCGGATTGCCAAGACGGTTTAACACCCAGGATCCGGGTGCCCGCAAAAAGATCGTCCGAACGCGTTCGGACGATCTTTTGACTTTCAGCGGTAGAACAACGAATAACCGATCTGCCCTACGGCCTCATTCAGCAACAGGCCACTTTGCCAAATCGACTTGAACTCGGGCATCCAGCCTCCGAACGGCTGGGCATTATCAACACCCAAAAAGCCCACCGGTGCAGCCACGACGGTGAAACCTGCCCGCTCGAAACTCCACACTGAACGCGGCATATGCCAGGCCTGGGTCACCACAACCACCCGTTTGATACCCAGCGGCACAAGCACCTCAGCGCTGAACTGAGCGTTCTCCCAGGTCGTGCGACTGCGCCCTTCCTGCCAACTGACCGCCACACCAAAATCATCTTGCATGGACTCGGCCATCATTGCCGCCTCAGTGGGCGGTGTTCCGTAATGCAAGCCGCCACTGGTCAACACCGGCAAACCCGAGGCCTTGGCCAGGCGGGCCGCATAACGCTCGCGCTCCAGCCCCACGCCGGTAGGCTGGTCAGAGCCCCACGCCGGATCGCCCCGTTCCCGCCCCGAGCCCAAGACCACAATCGCATCCGCGCGCTCGGCCAGCGTCGCCCATTCGCTACGGGCCAGTGGCGGATCGCGCTCAAGCGCCCGGGCACTCCATTCCACGACAACCGGCAAACTCATCAACCAAAAACCACCAACCCCCAGCGCAAAAAAAGCGCCTGCCAAGCGGGGTCGGGAGCGACGGAACCACCAGGCAGCCAGAAGCAACAGCAAAAAAATGCCGGGCGGCAAAAAAAGTTGTTTGACGAAATAACGAAAAGGCATCGAGCATCTCCAAAGATGCCCGAAGCCTAAGTGGGTTGAAGCAAAGCAACAACAGGTTCTGTAGGCATTTCAATCGAAAAGCCTGAACGTGTGACGTCATGCAATGCACTTGAGCGGGGCTGCAGACTCTTATTTGAACAGCTGGGACCGGAGTTTTGCCGCGTCCCCAACAGGTGCTTTGCCTCTCAACCAGATGATTTTGGCCGTATGTGGTACTTCTTTATGTTTTACGGCTTCCAACACGTTTGAATGTGCCTCACGTATGCTGCGGTCCAGATAGGCCTTGATCAACTCAAACTCAGCGCGACTCAAACCACGCAGCTCCAACTCGACAGGACGTTCATCGCGCAACTGGCCTGCCGTTCTTGCCGCATCCAGGGCCAGACCAAGACGATCAATCAGCCGTTCGTACAACTCGGGTTTTGTTTCTTTTCGCTGCGACTCAACCATCCGTTCACCTCATTGAACATAAGACTCACTCCCCTTTAAGAGCTTAGTCCCACTGAGAAAACCGGCCTGTTGCCGCGACCAACGGCCCCTGAGGCCCTGCCGGGTGCAATCAGGGTTTCCCTCGGTAGAGCGCGGTCATGTATGCTACGGCGCTTCCTGTAACTCCACTTCCAGCTCGACTGGGCACCGAAAACGCCACATTTGGCGTCGTCACCGCCCAGCGTCGCATTGAAGAGGATTAGGCCACCCCTATTCAGTTCAAAAGTAGCCATGCACGAACAATATCAGCCCCGTGAAATCGAAGCCGCCGCCCAGTCGTTCTGGGACGAGCA
Source organism: Pseudomonas sp. GW821-FHT04C07 (assembly GCF_059420325.1). Classification (NCBI taxonomy): domain Bacteria; kingdom Pseudomonadati; phylum Pseudomonadota; class Gammaproteobacteria; order Pseudomonadales; family Pseudomonadaceae; genus Pseudomonas; species Pseudomonas sp. GW821-FHT04C07. Next base: position 114,516 of record NZ_JBWKTM010000016.1, on the reverse strand, counting down.
AAAGTCCTTTGAAGTCAGTGAACAGCCAGGCAAGGAGACGTTCTACTGCCTGTCGATGTTCCCTTACCCCAGCGGCAAGCTACACATGGGGCATGTGCGCAACTACACCATCGGCGACGTGATCTCCCGCTATCAGCGCATGCAAGGCAAAAACGTCCTGCAACCCATGGGTTGGGATGCCTTCGGCATGCCGGCAGAAAACGCCGCGATGAAAAACAACGTCGCACCGGCCAAGTGGACTTACGAAAACATCGCCTACATGAAGACCCAGCTGCGAAGCCTGGGCCTGGCGGTCGACTGGTCGCGCGAAGTCACCACCTGCAAACCTGATTACTATCGCTGGGAACAATGGCTGTTCACTCGCCTGTTCGAAAAAGGCGTGATCTATCGCAAGAACGGCACCGTCAACTGGGACCCGGTAGACCAGACCGTTCTGGCCAACGAACAGGTGATCGATGGTCGCGGCTGGCGTTCCGGCGCGCTGATCGAGAAGCGCGAAATCCCGATGTACTACTTCAAGATCACCGCCTACGCGGATGAGTTGCTGGAGAGTCTCGACGATTTGCCAGGCTGGCCTGAGCAAGTCAAAACCATGCAGCGCAACTGGATCGGAAAATCCCGCGGCATGGAAGTGCAGTTCCCATACAACGTCGACTCGATTGGCGAAGCCGGCGCACTGAAAGTCTTCACCACCCGTCCGGACACCCTGATGGGTGCGACCTACGTTGCCGTGGCAGCCGAGCACCACCTGGCGACCCTGGCGGCGCAGAACAACCCTGAACTGCAAGCGTTCATTGCTGAATGCAAAGGCGGCAGCGTGGCCGAAGCCGACGTTGCCACCCAGGAGAAAAAAGGCCTGCCGACCTCGCTGTTCGTCGAGCACCCGTTGACCGGCGAAAAGCTGCCGGTCTGGGTCGCCAACTACGTACTGATGCACTACGGCGATGGCGCGGTTATGGCTGTGCCGGCTCACGATGAGCGTGACTTCGAATTCGCCACCAAGTACGGTCTGCCGATCAAATCCGTGGTGCGCACCAGCGCAGGCGACGAGAACCCGGCCCCATGGCAAGACGCCTACGGCGAATACGGCACGCTGATCAATTCCGGTGAATTCGACGGCCTGGACTTCGCTGGCGCGTTCGACGCCATGGAAGTTGCCCTGATCAAGAAAAATCTCGGCGCCTCGCGCACCCAGTTCCGTCTGCGCGACTGGGGCATCAGCCGTCAGCGTTACTGGGGCTGCCCGATCCCGATCATCCACTGCGATACCTGCGGTGACGTGCCGGTGCCGGAAGACCAGCTGCCTGTCGTGCTGCCCGAAGACGTCGTACCCGACGGCGCCGGTTCGCCTTTGGCGCGCATGCCCGAGTTCTATGAATGCAGCTGCCCGAAATGCGGCAAACCGGCCAAGCGTGAAACCGACACCATGGACACCTTCGTCGAGTCGTCCTGGTACTACGCCCGTTACGCCTCGCCGCATTACGAAGGTGGTTTGGTCGACCCGGCTGCTGCCAACCACTGGCTGCCGGTCGATCAATACATCGGCGGCATCGAACACGCCATTCTTCACCTGCTCTACGCGCGCTTCTTCCACAAACTGATGCGCGACGAAGGCCTGGTCAGCTCCAACGAGCCATTCAAGAACCTGCTGACCCAGGGCATGGTGATCGCCGAGACTTACTACCGTCGCGAAGCCAATGGCAGCTTCACCTGGTACAACCCGGCGGACGTTGAACTCGAGCGCGACAGCAAGGCCAAGATCATTGGTGCCAAGCTGATCAGCGACGGCCTGCCCGTCGAAATCGGCGGCACCGAGAAGATGGCCAAGTCGAAAAACAACGGCGTTGACCCGCAGTCGATGATCGACCAGTACGGCGCCGACACCTGCCGCCTGTTCATGATGTTCGCCTCGCCGCCCGACATGAGCCTGGAGTGGTCCGACTCCGGCGTCGAGGGCTCGCACCGTTTCCTCAAGCGTGTCTGGCGCCTGGCGCAGACCCACGTTGGCCAAGGCCTGCCGGGCGCACTGGATCTCGGTACGCTGAACGACGAACAAAAAGTCATTCGTCGGGCTATCCACCTGGCAATCAAACAGGCCAGCCAGGACGTCGGCCAGTACCACAAATTCAACACCGCCATCGCTCAGGTGATGACGCTGATGAACGTGCTGGAAAAAGCCCCGCAAGGCACCGATCAGGATCGCGCACTGATTCACGAAGGCCTGGAAACCGTTGCCCTGTTGCTGGCGCCCATCACGCCGCACATCAGCCATGAACTGTGGCATCGACTGGGTCACGCCGATCCAGTGATCGACGCCGGCTGGCCGGTTCTGGATGACAGCGCGCTGGTGCAAGACAGCCTGCAACTGGTGATTCAGGTCAACGGCAAGCTGCGCGGTCAGATCGAAATGCCTGCCAGCGCCAGCCGCGAAGAAGTTGAAGCCGCTGCGCGGACCAATGAAAACGTGCTGCGTTTCACCGAAGGCCTGACTATTCGTAAAGTGATCGTAGTGCCCGGCAAACTGGTCAATATCGTCGCTAGCTAATTGGATCAGGCGCCAGGTCGCTGACCTGGCGCCGAACAAATCCTCCAGGGCCGCACAGTCGACCCACATGGTTTGAAGGGGAGCACCAAGATGATCAAACGCAATCTGCTGGTTATGGGCCTCGCGGTACTGCTGAGCGCCTGCGGCTTCCAGCTGCGCGGCACCGGCACCACCGAGCTCGCTATCAAAGAACTCGACTTGAATGCCCGCAACGCCTACGGTGAGACCGTCACGCAACTGCGTCAGGTACTTCAGAACAGCGGCGTCAAAGTCTACGCCGGCGCGCCGTACAAGCTGACGCTGACTGATGAACAGGAATCCCAGCGCGCCCTCAGCTATGCCGGTGCAGGCCGCTCGGCCGAATACGAGCTGACCTCCGTGCTGTACTACGATATTCAGGGTCACGATAATCTGTCGTTACTCAGTGACAAGTTGCAAGTGCAGAAAGTCTTCCTCCACGACGGTAACAACCTGGTAGGTTCCGACCAGGAAGCGGCCGAAACACGTCAGGAAATGCGTCGTGACCTCGTACAGCGCATGGTGCTGCGTCTGCAACAGCTGAGCCCGGAACAACTGGATAAACTGCAGCAAACCGCGGATGCCAGAGCCAAGGCTGACGCCGAAGCACTGAAAGCGGCACAAAAGGCTGAAGCGGAAACGCCTCGCCAATCGCCTCTGCAATTGCAGAACCAATAAGCCTTACGGGGCGCTCCAGCGCCCCGTTCGCCTCTTCTTATGAAGCTTGCCCCCGCCCAGCTCGCCAAACATCTGCAAGGCAACCTTGCGCCTGTGTACATTATCAGTGGCGATGACCCGTTGCTGTGCCAGGAAGCCGCCGATGCCATCCGTTCTGCTGCCCGCCAGCAAGGCTTCGATGAGCGCCAGGTGTTCAGCGCCGATGCCAGCTTCGATTGGGGCACGCTGCTGCAAGCGGGCGCCAGCATGTCGCTCTTCGCCGAAAAGCGCTTATTGGAACTGCGTCTGCCTTCTGGCAAGCCCGGTGACAAAGGCGCTGCTGCATTCATTGAATACTGCTCACGCCCTGCCGAAGACACCCTGCTGCTGATCAGTCTGCCCAAGCTCGACGCCAGTGCGCAGAAAACCAAGTGGGGCAAAGCGCTGATCGAAGGTCAGCAAACCCAGTTCGTGCAGATCTGGCCGGTGGATGCCAGCCAGCTGCCACAATGGATTCGTCAACGCTTGTCTCAGGCCGGTCTTTCCGCCAGCCAGGACGCTGTCGAACTGATTGCCGCGCGAGTGGAAGGCAACCTGCTGGCCGCCGCGCAGGAAATTGAAAAGCTCAAACTGATGGCCGAAGGTGGTCAGATCACCGTCGATACGGTGCAAGCCGCGGTTGCCGACAGTGCACGCTTCGATGTCTTCGGGCTGGTGGATGCCATTCTCAACGGTGAAGCCGCCCACGCCTTGCGCATGCTCGAAGGCCTGCGCGGCGAAGGCGTCGAACCGCCGGTGATTCTCTGGGCCCTGGCCCGAGAGCTGCGCCTGCTGGCCAACCTGTCGCTGCAATACAGCCAAGGGGTGCCGCTGGACAAAGCCTTCGGCTTGGCGCGTCCACCGGTCTGGGACAAACGCAAGCCCCTGATGAGCAAAGCCCTGCAACGTCACTCAGCCCAGCGTTGGGGACAACTTCTGCTCGATGCCCAGCGTATCGATGCGCAGATCAAAGGTCAGGCTGCGGGCTCACCGTGGATGAGCCTGAGTCGGTTGTCATTGTTGATGGCCGGCCAGCGGTTGGCATTGCCGGCCGAGTGATCGGACATAGTGGCGAGGGAGCTTGCTCCCGCCGGGCCGGTCCGCGCTCGGAAACGGACGAATGGTCCTACACATTGTAGGGGCTGGACAGAATCTCGACTCTGTCCGATGATCTGCACCGCAAAAGCCATCCACAGTAGAGATCTCACCATGAGCAAGCCATCAAAGCATGGCCCCAACAAGGCCAAATCCATCATCGCCCAGCCACTGTTCCGCAGCCGTCAGGAACGAGCCGGCAAGGGCAAAGGCAGCTACCGCCGCGAAGCCTTCCAGTCTAAAAGCTGGGAGGCTTCTTACTTTCTGGCCGCTTGAAGGCAGAGAATCCCTTGGCGTGATAAGGTCGACACCTGATTCGTATTCTCTGGACCTGTGCATGCCCTTTTGTATTTCCCGTCGTTGGCACTTACGCCAATTGATTGCTGCCTCCAGCCTTGTTCTGTTAGTCGCCTGCGCGGAAAAACCGACCGCCGCCGACGCCCAACCGCTTCAGACCGCTCCTGCTGCCCCCGCTCCCGCCGTTACTCCTCCAATCGCCCAGACTGGCGAGGACCTGGACATTCAGCCAGCGCAGACTTTCGCCGAATGGCTGGCAGCCTTTCGCAAAGACGCCTTGGCCGCTGGCATCAACCCCGACCTTTTCGACCGGGCCTTCGCGGGTATCACGCCGGACATGAGCGTAATCCGCGCCGACCGCAGCCAACCGGAATTCGCTCGTCCGGTCTGGGAATACCTCGACGGCGCACTGTCTGCCTCGCGAGTACGTAAGGGCCAGGCACTGCTCAACCAATATGCCGGGATCCTGCAAAGCATCGAGCAACGTTATGGCGTTGATCGCCAGGCACTGGTAGCGGTCTGGGGTATGGAAAGTAACTTCGGCAGCTTCCAGGGTGACAAGTCGGTGATCCGCTCACTGGCGACCCTGGCCTACGAAGGCCGGCGGCCAGAGTTTGCCCACAGCCAATTGCTGGCAGCTCTGCAGATTCTCCAGCAGGGTGATATCGAGCCCGAGAAGATGCTCGGCTCCTGGGCGGGCGCCATGGGGCAAACCCAGTTCATGCCGACCACCTACAACACCCACGCGGTGGACTTCGACGGTGATGGTCGACGCGATATCTGGGGCAGCCCGACCGACGCCCTGGCCTCGACCGCTCACTACCTGCAAAGCTCCGGCTGGCAGAAAGGTCAGCCGTGGGGGTTCGAAGTACAAATGGCGACCGGTTTCGACTATGCACTGGCCGATGGCTCGATCCGCAAGACAGTCGCCGAGTGGCTGCAATTGGGGCTTAAACTCCCCAGCGGTGTGAAGGTACCGCTCGGTTCCGAACAACTGTCCGCGGCCCTGTTGCTGCCAGCGGGTTATCGCGGTCCGGCGTTCCTGATCCTCGACAACTTCCGCGCCGTTCTCAAGTACAACAATTCGTCGTCTTATGCCTTGGCTGTAAGCCTGCTGTCCGAGCGCTTTAACGGTGCCGGCCTGATCAGCGGCGAATGGCCGAAAGATGACCTGCCATTGAGCCGCTCCGAGCGGATCGAGCTGCAAAACCTGCTGAGCGCCAACAACTACGATGCAGGCAATGCCGACGGCATCATCGGCGCCAATACCCGCAAGGCGATTCGCACCGCACAGCAATCTTTTGGCTTGCCGGCTGATGGCTATCCGACGCATAAGCTGTTGGAAGGTTTGCGTAACCGCTAGTCAGCCTATGGCTACAACCGCATCGCGAGCAAGCCCCCACACGGGATTCAGGTCGCACACAAATGCTGTGTTCGCTGAAGAGTGCGGGCTTGCTCGCGATAGCGGCCTGCCAGACAGCGAAAATCTAAGGTTTGATTACCACATCCTGCTCCAGCACCAGCTCCTTGCGCCCTGCATCCAGCCGGACCAGTGCGCCCATGGGCAGCGTCAGGTTGGGATCGCAATGGCCGCTGCACCAGCCAGCCAACACCGGAATACGTAACGGTTCAAAGGTTTGCTTGAGCAACCGCGCCAACGCCTCGCCATCCACCCCCGCCACATCGCCCACCAGCACCCCACGCAACTTGCCAAGGGTTCCGGCCAGGCGCAGCTGGGTCAGCAACCGGTCGATGCGGTACAGCGGCTCGTTGACGTCCTCGATGAACAGAATCACGCCTTCGGCATCAATCTCATAGGGCGTGCCCATGGACGCAGCGATCATCGACAGGTTGCCGCCCAGCAAACGTCCATGAGCGACACCTGGCTCGATCGTCGTCAAGGGGTAGGCCACTGGGTGTGCCAACAGGCTTCCGGCCTTCAGCTGCCCGCTGAGCAGGTTGAACAGCGATGACTCAGTGGGCTGCTGTTTATCCCCCAGCAGATCGGCATTGAGCATCGCCCCATGGAAGGTCACGAAACCTGCGTAGCGACTGATGGCCAGGTGCAGCGCAGTGATGTCGCTGTAGCCGACAAACGGCTTTGCGTTGCATCGCAGCAGCTCGAAATCGATTCGGTCCAGCAACCGGGGGCTGCCATAACCACCGCGCAGACAGAGAATGGCATCGATGGCCGTGTCGGCAAAAGCATCATGCAGATCCTTCAGGCGAACGTCGTCGCTGCCCGCCAGGTAGCCGTCTGTCTCCAGGACGCCCGGGAAAATCCGTAGCGAATACCCCCGTGCATGCATCCATTGAAGGGCCTTTTCGGTATCCAGTGCCGCCGGCCCTGCCGGTGCAATAACGCCGATCAACCCTTCGGCAGGCAATGCCGGGACCGGAGCGTGCTCACAAACGATAGGGGTCGAGCGAGTGGTCATCCGTGATTCTCCCTGCGTGAATGTTTCAACACACAGTAGTCAGGAACGGGAACAAACAGAAGAGGGTCAGCCGCCCCGCAAGAGGCGGGAAATGACTGAATGTGACGTATCACCGTGGTCAGTGCCCGGGAACAAAAATGCCCGCAACGCGTAAGCCTTGCGGGCATTGTCGATCAGGACGACATCAACTCGGCCTTAACCAGTTTCGCCTGTTCGTCGGCGTGGTACGAGGAACGCACCAGCGGGCCCGACGCAACGTTCTTGAAGCCCATTTTGTAGCCTTCTTCGGCAAACCAGGCGAACACATCCGGGTGCACGAAGCGCTGGACCGGCAAGTGGTTGCGCGAGGGTTGCAGGTACTGGCCGAGAGTCAGCATGTCGATGTCGTGTTCGCGCATGCGCTTCATGACTTCGATGACTTCTTCATCGGTTTCGCCCAGCCCCAGCATCAAGCCAGACTTGGTCGGAATATGGGGCATCATTTGCTTGAACTTCTGCAGCAACGTCAGCGACCACTGGTAATCGGAACCCGGACGTGCAGCCTTGTACAGGCGCGGTACGGTTTCCAGGTTGTGGTTGAACACATCCGGCGGCTCGGCGGCGGTGATTTCCAGCGCCACGTCCATCCGGCCACGGTAGTCCGGGACCAGGGTTTCGAGCTGTACATCCGGCGACAGCTTGCGGATTTCGCGGATGCAGTCGGCGAAGTGCTGGGCACCGCCGTCACGCAAGTCGTCGCGGTCTACCGAGGTGATCACCACGTACTTCAGACGCAGGTCGGCGATGGCGATGGCCAGGCTTTGCGGCTCGTTGACGTCCAGTGGCTTCGGACGACCGTGGCCAACATCGCAGAACGGGCAACGACGGGTACAGATGTCGCCCATGATCATGAAGGTCGCGGTGCCACCGGAGAAACACTCACCCAGGTTCGGGCAGGACGCTTCTTCGCAGACACTGTGCAGCTTGTGTTTACGCAGCAGGGCCTTGATGCGGTCGACTTCCGGGGAAACCGGGATGCGTACGCGAATCCAGTCAGGCTTTTTCGGCAACTCGGTGGTCGGAATGATCTTCACCGGAATGCGCGCAACCTTTTCGGCACCGCGCAGCTTTACGCCAGCTTCCACTTTGGCACGCGGGGCCGGGCGCTCGGTAACATCCAGCGTCGGGATCATGGTTTGCACAGCGTCTTGCGCAGTAGTCATATCAGTCGATTCCGCCCGTTAGGGTCGTCTGCTCAGCATAGTCGAGGTGTTTGACAAGCTGCGCACGCAGCCGGGCACTAACCTCGGCAAATTCAATCGGCCCGGTGTGATCGCGCAGCTGGGTCATGGCCAGCCCGGCGTATCCACAGGGGTTAATCCGTCGAAACGGCTCCAGGTCCATATCCACGTTCAGGGCCAGGCCATGAAAGGAGCAACCGTGGCGGATCCGCAGACCCAGAGAAGCGATTTTTGCACCGTTGACGTAGACGCCCGGTGCATCGGCCTTGGCTACAGCGGTTACGCCGTAGCTGGCCAGCAGCTCGATCAGGCACTGCTCCATCCGGCTGACCAGGTCGCGCACGCCGAAACCCAGCTTGCGCACGTCCAGCAGCAGATAAGCCACCAACTGACCCGGGCCGTGGTAAGTCACTTGACCACCACGGTCAACCTGCACCACCGGAATATCGCCGGGGAGCAGCAGATGCTCAGCCTTGCCGGCCTGGCCCTGGGTGAAAACCGGCGGGTGCTCGACCAGCCAGATTTCATCGGCGCGGTCGCTGCCGCGCTCGTTGGTGAACCGTTGCATGGCATGCCAGACCGGCTCGTAAGCCAGCTGGCCGAGCTCGCGAAAGCCCAGCGGTTCGGACATCACAACACCATGTGCACGAAACCGGTCGCACGCAACTCGCTGTTGATGTTGTACAGCTGGTCCTGGTCGGTGGCGACGATGTGCAACTGAATCGTGGTGTACTTGCCGTTGGTGCTTTGGCGCTCATCCACACGGTCATGGTTGATCGTTGCGTGTTTCTTGACGATCTCGATGATCTTGTCTTTGTTGCCTACACCCGTATCGCTGATCACCTTAACCGGATAATCAACGTTGGGAAATTCGATCTTTGGCGCCTTTACTTCTGTGTCTGTCATGGCGTAACGGCCTCGTAAGCCGTGGCAACGGACATGGCCCCGCTCCAGATTGGAACGCAGCCATGCAGGTCCACACTAATCAGTTGAACAAGCCGTAGAAGAATAGACGGATGCTATCCCACATGCGGCGGAAGATACCACCTTCGTCAACAGCGTCCAGTGCGATCAGGTCGGCACTGTGCACGACTTTATCGTCCAGTTTCACTTCGACTTTACCAATCACGTCGCCCTTGGCGATCGGTGCAACCAGGTGCGGGTTCATGCTCATGCTCGCAGCCAGTTTCTTCAACTGACCTTTAGGCATGGTCATGGTCAGGTCTTCAGCCAAACCGGCTTTAACCTGATTGGTGGTGCCTTTCCAGACTGGAGCCTGAGCCAGCTCGGCGCCCTTCTGGTAGAAGGTCTGGGTTTCGAAGAAACGGAAACCGTAAGTCAGCAGCTTCTGGGTTTCAGCAGCACGAGCCGTTTCGCTGCTGGTGCCGAACACCACAGCGATCAAACGCATGCCTTCACGTACAGCCGACGATACCATGCAGTAGCCGGCTTCATCGGTGTGACCGGTTTTCAGACCATCGACGGTCTTGTCACGCCACAGCAGCAGGTTGCGGTTCGGTTGCTTGATGCCGTTCCAGAAGAACTCTTTCTGCGAGTAGATCGCGTAGTGAGCCGGATCTTCGTGGATGATCGCGCGGGCCAGCAGCGCCATGTCGTGGGCCGACGAGTAGTGCTCCGGGTTCGGCAGACCGGTCGGGTTCATGAAGTGACTGTTGCTCATGCCCAGATCGGCGACGGTTTTGTTCATCATGTCGGCGAACGCGTCTTCGCTACCGGCGATGTGCTCGGAGAGCGCAACACTGGCGTCGTTACCCGACTGAATGATGATGCCGTGCAGCAGGTCGCTGACCGTTACCTGAGAGCCGACCTTGATGAACATCCGCGAACCACCGGTACGCCAGGCGTTCTCGCTGACGGTCACCGGATCGTTTTCGCCGATCTGGCCGCGACGGATTTCCAGGGTCGCGATGTAGGCCGTCATCAGTTTGGTCAGGCTGGCCGGTGGCAGGCGCTGGTCACCATTGTTCTCGACCAGCACGTTACCGCTGCTGGCGTCCATGAGCACATAGGCCTTGGCAGCCAGTTGCGGTGGCGACGGCATCATCTCTGCCGCCCACGCAGCAGGTGTGATGATCAGCGGGACAAGCAGGCACAGGCGTTTGGCAAAGGTGGTGATGTTCATCCGTCTCTCGAAATTGCTAATGGAAACTTGCCCGCACGGGCAAAACTAATCTGACAACCGTTACCCGGTTGTCGCGTGTTCAGTTGCTCACTCTATGGCCCTTCACGAGCTTTTGTTGTTCGACGAGCCAACAACCGGAACCCGACCCTGCAAAGGCCAGGCCCTCAATCCGATGTCACTTATTCTGCTGTTACGACGCTAGGCTGGCCGAGATTGGCCAGTCGAACGCTGTTTTGCACTTGCTGGATTTCACCCTGAGTACCGAGTGGCCCCAGGCGTACCCGATGTAGCGTCTGTTGATTGCGTACGATCGAGCTGATGAAGACCGGGGCCTGCACCATCCCGCTCAGCTTCGACCTCAGCAGTTCTGCAGCGTCCGGGTTGGCGAAGGCGCCCACCTGAAGATACTGGCCAGAGGCTTGTGCAGAAGCGCTTTTTTTCGCATCCAGCTGCGCGGGCACAACGGCCGCGGCATGTTGCTGTGGTGGCGGCGTCCATTGCTCGACCGTGCCGGCCGAAGCCGTCAGCACGGGCGCGGCAGATTGCGCCACTTGCGGTTCGTTCAGCATCAACGGTGCCGGCCGGCCGCGCTGGGCCCACCACTCTTGCGGGTCAATGCCCTCGACCTTGACCCGCGCAGTGCCGATTTCGGCATAGCCGAGCTTCTTGGCAGCAGCGTAAGACAAGTCGATGATCCGGTCCGAGTAGAACGGCCCACGATCGTTGACTCGCAGAATCACGCTCTTGTTGTTGTCCAGGTTGGTCACCCGGACATAACTCGGCAACGGCAGGGTCTTGTGCGCGGCACTCATGCCGTACAAGTCATAGACTTCGCCGTTGGCGGTGTTCTGGCCGTGAAACTTGGTGCCGTACCAGGACGCCGTGCCCGAGGCGACATAGTTCTTCGACTCGTTCATCGGAAAGTAGTTTTTGCCCAGCACCGTGTACGGGTTGGCCTTGTAGGGCCCTTGGTGCAAGGTAGGCGTGGCGTCCGGAATGCGCGAAATATCGACATCCCACCACGGCGCGCCGTCTTTATGGGCGCGATTGATATCCAGACCGGGCATTGCGCGAACGCCGGACGATGATTTCTGCTGCGGTGAGCGACTGGTCGAACAACTGACCACCAGCAACGATAGTGCGGCGAAAGCCATCAGCTTCAGGGGTTTACGAATCGGCATTGCCCGCATTACTTGACGCCCCGTGCTTGGACCAGCAGTTCAGACAGCTGATGCACGGCCATGGCGTACATCACGCTGCGGTTATAGCGCGTGATTGCGTAAAAATTATTCAGACCCATCCAGTATTCTGGACCATTGTCGCCTTCCAGGCGAAAAGCCGTGACCGGCATATCATCGCGCAGCGCATCATGACTTGACCAGCCCAGCGCCCGCAACTCCCCGACCGTTTTGACCGGCTCGATTCCCGGGCTCAACCCATCGTCGACCTGATCGCCACGCACTGTGGCCTGGCTGACCACTGTCTCGCCCGCGACCCAGCCGTGACGCTTGAAGTAACTGGCAACGCTGCCGATGGCATCGTCAGGGTTGGTCCAGATATTAATGTGGCCATCACCGTCGAAATCCACAGCATAGGCGCGAAAGCTGCTCGGCATGAATTGCGGCAAGCCCATGGCACCGGCGTAAGAGCCCTTGAGGGTCAACGGGTCGAGCTGTTCTTCACGGGCCAGCAGCAGGAACTCACGCAACTCTTTGCGGAAGAATTCGGCGCGTGGCGGGTAGTCAAAGCTCAGGGTCGACAAGGCGTCGATCACCCGATAGTTGCCGGTATTGCGGCCGAAGAAGGTTTCAACGCCGATGATCGACACGATCACCTGAGCCGGAACCCCATATTCCTGCTCGGCACGGGCCAGCACAGCTTCGTGTTGACGCCAGAAATCCACACCGCGGGCGATGCGCGCGTCGGTGATGAACATCGGGCGGTATTCCTTCCACTGCTTGACCCGCTCGGCAGGCCGGGAAATCGCGTCGAGAATCGATTGTTTGCGCTCGGCTTCACGGAACACGCCCATCAGCTGCTCCCCGGCGAAACCATAGTCGCGGGTCATTTCACCGACGAATTCGGCCACTTGCGGCGAACCTTCATAATCGCCGGCCAACGCTTCCTGCGCCGCACCAAGAATGCCTACCAGGCCGACCCACGGAGCGTATCGAGCAGCCCAGCGACGCATTACCTGCATTGAAATCTTCACCTTATTCAAACCTGCGCGATCCACTTACGATGGGTATGGATCGACATCAAAACCCCAAACGCTGACAGCAGCGTCACCAGCGAAGTTCCTCCATAGCTAATGAATGGCAATGGCACCCCCACTACCGGCAACAGGCCGCTGACCATACCGATGTTGACGAAAACGTAAACAAAAAACGTCATGGTCAGGCTGCCGGCGAGCAATTTGCCGAACAATGTCTGCGCCTGAGCGGTAATCACCAGCCCACGACCGATCAACAGCAAATAGATCAGCAACAACGCACAGATGCCCACCAGACCGAACTCCTCGCCCATGACCGCGATGATGAAGTCGGTGTGGCTTTCCGGCAAAAAGTCTAGATGGGACTGGGTACCGAGCAGCCAGCCTTTACCGAATACGCCACCTGAACCGATGGCCGCTTTGGACTGAATGATGTTCCAGCCGGTGCCGAGCGGGTCACTCTCCGGATCGAGGAAGGTCAGGATCCGCTGCTTCTGGTAGTCATGCATGATGAAGAACCACATGGCGATCGCCACGGGAACGGTTGCGGCGATCACGCTGAGGATCCAGCGCCAGCGCAGGCCGCCCATGAACAGCACAAACGCGCCGCCCGCCAGAATCAGCAACGAGGTGCCAAGGTCGGGCTGGCGCACGATCAGAATGAACGGAACCCCGATCAGCATCAGGCTGATGCCCACATGCTTGAGTTGCGGAGGCAAGGTGCGCTTGGCCAGGTACCAGGCGATGGTCGCCGGCATGATGATCTTCATGAATTCCGAGGGCTGGAAGCGGATCACCCCAGGAATGTTGATCCAGCGTGTGGCGCCCATGGCGTTGTGGCCCATGACGTCCACCACCACCAACAACACGACACCCAGCACATAGGCCAGTGGCACCCAACGCGCCATGAACCTGGGCTCCAGCTGAGCAATGATGACCATCGACACCAGACCGATGCCAAACGAGGTGGCCTGTTTGATCAGCAGATCCCAGCTCTTGCCACTGGCCGAATACAGCACGAACAGACTGCCCGCCGCGAGCGTCAGCAGCAGGATCAGCAAGGGGCCATCAATGTGCATGCGTTGCAATAGCGTCGCGCGGCGACGCATCACATCCTCACTGGAGAGGATGCGATCAAAGTTACTCTTCACGGGCCGTAGCCTCCGCGCTTGTAGGGCTGGCAAACTCAGGCTTGAGCTGGCCGTTCTGGCCCAGTAGCCAGGCATCCATCACCTGACGCACTACCGGTGCGGCGACGCCGGAGCCGGACTCGCCGTTCTCGACCATGACCGCCACTGTGATTTTCGGGTTATCGGCCGGAGCAAAACCGACGAACAAGGCGTGGTCGCGGTGACGCTCCTGAACCTTGGAACGGTCGTACTTCTCGCCCTGTTTGATCGCCACCACCTGGGCCGTACCGCTTTTGCCGGCAATCCGGTATGGCGAGCCGATGGCAGCCTTGCGCGCGGTACCGCGGGCACCGTGCATCACCTGCTGCATGCCGTGATTGACTTTCATCCAGTCGGACGGATCGCGCAGGACGATATCCGCCATCGGGTTCGCATCGACCGGTTTCTCTCCTTCGATGGTTTTCGCCAGATGCGGGCGATTCCACTTGCCCTTGTTGGCCACCAACGCCGTGGCCTGAGCCAATTGCAACGGCGTCGACTGCATGTAGCCCTGACCGATACCCAGAATCAGCGTCTCGCCCGGGAACCAGGCCTGACGACGGGTAATCCGCTTCCATTCACGCGTTGGCATCAGCCCTGGCGACTCTTCGAACATGTCCAGGGAAACTTTCTGACCGATGCCGAATTTGCCCAGGTAAGAGGACAGTCGATCGATCCCCAGCTTGTGCGCCAGGTCATAAAAGTAGGTGTCGTTGGAACGCATGATCGCCGTATCCAGATCCACATAGCCGTCACCGGTGCGGTTCCAGTTCCGGTACTTGTGGTCGTAGTTGGGCAACATGTAGTAACCCGGGTCGAAGACCCGGGTCGAGGCGGTGACCACGCCAGAGTCCAGCCCGGCAATCGCCACCGCCGGTTTGATCGTCGACCCCGGCGGATACAGACCACGCAGGACCCGGTTGAACAGTGGGCGATCGATGGAGTCGCGCAACTCGGCGTAAGCCTTGAAGCTGATGCCGGTGACAAACAGGTTCGGATCGAAACTCGGCTGGCTGACCATCGCCAGAACCTCGCCGGTATTCGGGTCCAGAGCCACCACCGCGCCACGTCGACCGCCCAGGGCGAGTTCGGCGGCCTCCTGCAATTTGATGTCCAGGCTCAGGACAATGTCCTTGCCGGGAATCGGATCGGTACGCTTGAGTACCCGCAACACGCGACCACGGGCATTGGTCTCGACTTCTTCGTAACCGACCTGACCGTGCAATTCGGGCTCGTAAAAGCGCTCGATGCCGGTTTTGCCAATTTGATGGGTGCCGCTGTAACCCACCGGATCCAGAGTCTTGAGCTCTTTCTCGTTGATCCGCCCCATGTACCCGACCGAGTGTGCAAAATGCGCGCCCTGCGGATAGTGGCGCACCAGCTGCGCAACCACTTCGACGCCCGGCAGGCGGAACTGATTCACCGCAATCCGGGCGATCTGCTCTTCCGTCAGCTCGAACAGGATCGGCACCGGCTCAAACGGTCGGCGCCCCTGCTTCATGCGTTTTTCGAAGACCACCCGGTCTTCGGGCGTCAGTTGCAGCACTTCAACGATCACATCGAGCACTTGCTTCCAGTCACCCGAACGCTCGCGGGTCATGCTCAGGCTGAAGCTGGGCCGATTATCGGCCACCACAACGCCATTGCGGTCGAAGATCATCCCGCGGGACGGCGGAATCGGCTGCACATGAACGCGATTGTTCTCCGACAGCGTGGAGTGATACTCGTACTGGATCACCTGAAGGAAATACAGCCGCGCGATCAGCACGCCGATCAGCGTTACCACCGCAATTGCACCGAACACGACCCGGCCACGCACCAGACGGGCGTCTTTCTCGTGGTCCTTGATGCGGATCGGCTGAGACATGAGGGCGCTGAACTACTTGTGGTAAGGGTGCCCGGACAGCACTGTCCAGGCGCGATACAGCTGTTCACCGATCAGAATCCGCACCAGCGGATGCGGCAAGGTCAGCGGCGACAGCGACCAGCGCTGATCGGCCCGCGCGCAGACTTCAGGCGCCAACCCCTCGGGGCCGCCGACCATGAAATTCACCGTACGCGAATCCAGCCGCCAGCGATCGAGCTCGACCGCCAGTTGCTCGGTGCTCCAGGGCTTGCCGTGCACTTCGAGGGTAACGACGCGCTCGTTCGGGCCGACCTTGGCCAGCATGGCTTCGCCCTCCTGGCGAATGAAGCGCGCCACGTCAGCGTTCTTGCCACGGGTGTTGAGCGGTATTTCCACCAGCTCCAGCGCCAGCTCGGATGGCAGACGCTTGGCATACTCATGCCAGCCTTCTTCCACCCATTTGGGCATGCGGGAACCGACGGCGATCAGACGCAGTCGCACAGCGGCCCCTTATTCCTGGTCGCGGTTGAGCTTGATGAAGTGCTCGTGGGAGTTTTCCGGGCTGTGGTGAGCAGCGTTCAGAGCACGGCTCTGTTCAGCGCCAGACCACAGACGCTCAAGGTCATAGAACTGACGTGCAGAGGCGGTCATCATGTGCACGATGACGATGTCCAGGTCCAGCAGAACCCAGTCGCTGTTGCCTTTGCCTTCTTCGCCCAACGGCTTGAGGCCATGCTTTTTCACTTCTTCGCGAACCTTGTCGAGCATCGCGTTGATCTGGCGAGAAGAGGTACCGGTCGCGATGATCATGTAATCGGTGATGCTGTGCTTTTCGCGCACATCGATTACGTGGATATCTACCGCTTTGACGTCTTCCAGAGCCGCTACTGTCAGCTTGACTACTTCTTCGCCGCTAATTTGTACTTTGTTCGTCATATAAAACTCGTTCAGCTCGTATGTTCGGGCGCTTCAATACACGTTTATTCGTGCCTTGAAGCGCTCCTTTTCAGTTCGACGCACGGTAAAGTCCGTGCGCATCGATGTAGGCCAGGACCGCGTCAGGCACCAGGAAACGTACCGACTTACCGCTGGCCAGCAGTTGACGGATCTGGGTGGCGGATACCGCGAGCGGCGTCTGCCAGACGAATGCAATGTGTCCGCTCGGCCCCTTGAGGGCCAGCGGGTCGCTCACCGAGCGCGCTGCCAGCAGGTTGCGCAGGGCATCCGGCGGTTCGCTGTCGGCATCCGGGCGTTGCAGCACCAGGATGTGGCAATACTGGAGCAACTCTTCCCAGCGATGCCAAGTGGGCAGGCCGCAAAATGCGTCCCAGCCCAAAAGTAGAAATAACTGGTCATCAGCGGCCAACTCGGCCCGCATCAGTTCCAGGGTGTCGATAGTGTAGGACGGTTTGTCCCGTTGCAGCTCACGAGCGTCCACCACCAACGGTGCAACGCCCGCTACCGCACATTCGACCATCGCCAGACGGTCGGGGGCCGAAACCTGTGGCGTATCCCGATGCGGCGGCCTGGCACTGGGTGTCAGACGCAGCTCATCGAGCGCCAGCGATTCGGCAACCTCCAGTGCACCGCGCAAATGGCCGATGTGTACCGGGTCGAAGGTCCCGCCCAGCACGCCAATGCGTCGAGGCAGGGGTTCGCTTGGGGTCACGGTAGCTGACTGGCGTTTATCGGCCAAGTCAGACCGACTCCTGACCGCGCAACTGGCCATCACCGACCACGATGTACTTCTCGCACGTCAAACCTTCGAGCCCCACCGGACCGCGGGCGTGCAGCTTATCAGTAGAAATGCCAATCTCCGCACCCAATCCATACTCGAAGCCATCGGCGAAGCAGGTCGGGGTGTTGATCATCACGGAACTGGAGTCGACCTCAGCAACAAAACGCCGGGCCTCGCCCTGATGCTCGGTAACGATCGAGTCGGTGTGATGGGAGCCGTAATGGTTGATATGTTCGATGGCCTCATCCAGCCCGTCGACCACGCGGATCGACAGGATCGGTGCCAGGTATTCGGTGTTCCAGTCTTCTTCGGTTGCCGCGACCACGTCGATGACTGCGCGAGTTCGCTCGCAACCCCGAAGCTCGACACCCTTGGCGCGGAACTGTTCGGCCATCGCCGGCAAGAAATCGGTGGCCACCGCCTGATCGACCAGCAAGGTTTCCATGGCGCCGCAGATGCCATAACGATAAGTCTTGGCGTTGAACGCGATGCGCTGGGCCTTGGGCAATTCGGCGTGGGCACTGACATAAATGTGGCAGATGCCGTCCAGGTGCTTGATCACCGGCACGCGGGCGTCACGGCTGACGCGCTCGATCAGACCCTTGCCGCCACGGGGCACGATCACGTCGACGTATTCGGGCATGGTGATCAGCGCGCCAACGGCTGCGCGATCAGTGACTTCAACCACTTGCACCACGGCAGCCGGCAACCCGGCTTCGGCCAGGCCACGCTGAATGCACGCGGCGATTGCGCGGTTGGAATGAATGGCTTCCGAGCCACCACGCAAGATGGTTGCGTTGCCCGACTTCAGGCACAGGCTCGCGGCGTCGATGGTCACGTTCGGACGCGACTCATAGATAATTCCCACGACGCCCAGCGGCACGCGCATCTTGCCGACTTGAATACCCGATGGCCGATAGCTCATGTCGCGGATCGCGCCAATCGGGTCCGGCAGGCTGGCCACCTGACGCAAACCGACAATCATGCTGTCGATCCGTGCCGGAGTCAGCGCCAGACGCTCAAGCATGGCCGGCTCAAGACCGTTGGCCCGACCAGCGGCCAGGTCCAGTTCATTAGCGGTGGTCAACTCGGCGCGAGCGGCATCCAAAGCCGCGGCGGCAGCGTGCAGCGCGCGGTTTTTCTGCGCGGTGCTGGCACGGCCGATCACGCGGGAGGCTTCGCGGGCAGCGCGACCCAAACGGGTCATGTAGTCAAGAACGGACTCAGTCATGGTCTCTATGGTCTTGGCAAAGAGGAAAGCGGCAGATTATAGCTGTCGCGCTCTCCTACTAACAGCGGTGACGGGCGGATGGTCGAAATGGGGTGCAAATACCCACTGTTCAGCCTCGATTAAGGCTTAAGTTGTTATCATTCGGTCACATTTAGCCGAATTGCCCTTGGCCATCATGTCCAATCTGATCACCGAGAACCCGCCCAACGCCCTGCCTGACCAGTTTTTCAACCGAGACGCTCAGATACTTGCTCGCGATTTACTGGGTAAAGTCATCCGCCATCGGGTCGGTAATCTGTGGCTTTCGGCGCGAATCATTGAGACCGAAGCCTATTACTGTGCCGAGAAAGGCAGCCATGCCTCCCTTGGCTACACGGAAAAACGTAAGGCTTTGTTTCTGGATGGCGGCCACATCTATATGTACTACGCCCGTGGCGGCGATTCGCTGAACTTCAGCGCGCACGGGCCGGGTAATGCCGTCCTGATCAAATCGGCCTATCCGTGGGTCGACGAGTTGTCCGGCCCCGCGAGCCTGGCACAAATGCTCTTGAACAACCCCGACGCCAATGGTCGACCGCGCCCGTCGCAGAAGCTTTGCGCCGGCCAGACCCTGCTATGCAAGGCACTCGGCCTGAAAGTACCCGCCTGGGATGCCAAACGCTTCGATCATGAGCTGCTGTTTGTCGAAGATGTCGGCACACCACCGGCGCACGTCATTCAAACCACTCGTCTGGGCATCCCGCACGGGCGCGACGAACACTTGATGTACCGCTTCGTCGATGCCGCCTACGCGCCTTACTGCACCCGAAACCCGCTACGCCGTGGCCAGGTCGAAGGTTGCGACTATTTTCTGATCTGAAACCTGTAGGGGCTGGCGACGCCTGCAATCTTCTCTCTGGCACGTACAAAAGCCAGATCAAAAGATCGCAGCCGTAGGCAGTGCCAATATGACACCAATCCAATGGAGTTGAATCGATGGGCCCATGGCTCGATAGCCTGACCGGCTGGTTGACGGCAAACCCGCAATGGCTGGCCGCGGCGGTCTTCATAGTGACGTGCGTGGAGTGCCTGGCGATTGCCGGGCTGATCGTGCCGGGCACGGTATTGTTATTTGCCATCACCGTGCTGGCCGGCAGTGGCGCGTTGTCCCTGGGCGAGACCCTGCTAATGGGTTTTCTCGGTGGCTTGCTTGGCGATGCGGCGTCTTATTTGCTCGGCAGACGCTTCCACCAGAACATTCGTCGCCTGCCGGGGCTGCACCATCACCCTGAGTGGATCAGCGGCGCCGAGGCGTATTTCCAGCGCTATGGCATCGCCAGCCTGCTGGTCGGGCGCTTTATTGGCCCGTTGCGACCGATGCTGCCGATGGTTGCGGGGATGTTCGACATGCCATTTCCACGTTTTATTGCCGTCAGCGTGCTGGCCGCAGCAGGCTGGACGGTTGCCTATTTGCTGCCGGGCTGGGCCACTGGCGCAGCGATTCGCCTGCCGTTGCCCGAAGGGTTCTGGCCACAAGCCGGGATCGTCGCGGGCAGCATCGCGGTGCTGGTGGGTCTGAGTATCAACAGTACCCTGCGCCGCCACCGCAAGGTCACGCTGCTGATAACAGGCCTGAGCCTGATGATTCTGGCAGGACTGTTTATCGGCTATCCATACTTGGCTCAGCTCGATCATGGCGTGATGACGCTGGTACAAGAACACCGCAGCCCGTCGATGGATGAGGTGATGGTGGCCCTGACGCAGCTCGGCGAATTTCGCACGATGCTGCTGGCCAGCGCTCTGGTGACGATCCTGCTGCTGGCCACCCGGCAATGGCGACACGCTACCTTCGCCGGCGCCACGCTACTGTGCACCGCCCTGGCCAATACCGCGACCAAGTGGTTTTTCGCCCGCATGCGCCCGGAAGTGCTGACTGATCCGCTGACCAGCTACAGCATGCCCAGCGGCCACAGCTCCGGTTCGTTCGCCCTGTTCCTGACTCTGGCGGTGCTCGCCGGACGCGGCCAGCCACCGCGGATGCGCCTGACCTGGCTGCTGCTGGGTTGTTTGCCTGCGGCGTCGATCGCACTGTCGCGGGTGTATCTCGGAGCCCATTGGCCGACAGATATCCTGGCAGGCGCCATGCTCGCCGCCTGCTTCTGCGCGGCCAGCCTGGCCCTGAGCCAACGCCAGCGCCCCTTGGGCGTAATGCCGCGCAAAGTCTGGTGGCTGGTACTGCCGGCGCTGGTAGCGTTGTTTGGTTTCTTCGCGCTGTGGCATTTGCCTTATGCGATGGCGCGGTATGCGTATTGAGACGAGCTTGCGGATTGGGCTCCAATCGAAATCCATGCGAGCCATGAGGACGTCTTCGCGGGCAAGCCTCGCTCCTACAAGGACCGCGCAATACCCGTAGGAGCGAGGCTGTTGTGGCTCAATGTTTTTGGACCATGATGTAGGAGTGTCGACCTAAGGAAGCGTCATGGGATATCGGGTTGTTACCTCTGAGGAAAAAGCGGAAGCCATACGCTTGGTTGTGGAGTTCGATCGTTCCCACGCTCTGCGTGGGAACGATCACACCAGGGTCAAAGGCTAGGCAAACAACTCCCCCTGCAACTCATCAAGCAACGCCTGGATCGCGTCCAGGCGTTGTTGCGGATCGTCCAGTTGCAGCAGATCGATCTTGTCCAGTTCGGAAAAGGGCAACAGATAAGCCAGCTGATTGGCCAATGATTGCTGGCCCGTTGCCTCGGTGCCCATGTTCAAGGCTTCGACCATCGGGTGCTCGGCCAATGCCTTGAGTAAAGCGATCAAGTCGGCATCTTCATTCTGCAAGGGCTTCTCGGGCAGTTCGCCCAGCCACTCGATCTCGGCCACGGTCAGCTGATCGCGCTGGACCTCGGCGCTCAGCACGCGAAACCGACGCCGGCCTTCCACACGAATCCCCAGCAGGCCGTTGTCCTGCTGCTTGAAGTCGGTGATCACCGCCTCGCACCCGACCCGGGCATAGCCCTCGGGGGCGACACCGACTTCATCGCCTTCGACAATGCACACTACGCCAAAGCCACCGCCCTGTTTCATGCAGCGACCGATCATGTCCAGATAACGCGCCTCGAAGATCTGCAAGTCGAGGATGCACCCTGGAAACAACACTGTGTTCAGAGGGAATAGCGCCAGACTCATAAAGGTTTCCTTAAACCACCATCGACACTGCCAACGGCAGGAACACCGCCGTGGCTACACCCATCAAACTCATCGCCAACGCGGCGAAAGCGCCACATTCTTCACTTTCCTGCAACGCCACCGAGGTGCCGACCGCATGCGCCGTCATGCCCAGCGCCATACCGCGGGCTTCAGGGCTATGGACACCTAAACGAGTCAAAAGACCCGGACCGAAAATCGCCCCGATCACCCCGGTGATCAACACGAATACCGCCGCCAATGCCGCGACACCCCCAATCTGTTCAGCCACCAACATGGCGATTGGCGAGGTCACCGACTTGGGTGCCATGGTCATCAGAACCATGTGTCCGGTGCCGAACCACCAGCCCAGAAACACACCGAGGCCTGTCGCCACCACACCACCTATCACCAGCGTAGTAAATATCGGCCAGAACAGCTGCCGAATCCGCCGCAGATTGAGATAGAGCGGTACTGCCAGGGCAACCGTTGCCGGCCCCAGCAGAATGCTGAGGATCTCGGTACTTTTGCGATATTCGGTGTAGGTCAGGCCGCAACCGACCAGTACGCCGATCACCAACAGCATCGACACCAGCACCGGTTGCAAAAATATCCATCGGGTTTTCTCGAACGCCGCCAACACCAGTTGGTAGGCGCCCAAGGTAATGCCTATGCCAAACAACGGGTGATGAATGACCGCCGCCAGGGCCCCCTGCCAATTGAAGGTCATTGGGTATCCTCCCGACGCGCCTGGCGCTTGACCAACTTGTTCATCAGCACTCCGACGAAAGCCATGGAGATCACCAGCGACAACACCAGCGCGCCGACGATCGCCCAGAAGTCCGCGGCAATGTCGGCGGCATAAACCATCACCCCTACCGCAGGCGGTACCAGCAGCAATGGCAAATAACGTAACAAACTGCTGGCCGCCAGGCTCAACGGTTCAGCGACCTCGCCACGCGAAATCAGAAACGCCAGCAACAGCAGCAGCCCCACAATCGGCCCAGGTAGAACCGGCAAAAACAGGTGATTGATGGCCGTGCCGAGCAATTGAAACAGCACCAGCCAGGTCAGGCCGCGTAACAACATTCATCGTCTCCCGCAAAAAACGCGCCGGGCATTATAAGCATGCCGCGTACTATGAACCGGCATTCGCAAAAACCATAAATGGTTGACCGGAGCAAGTGGCCATGATGATCTAAAGTGGTTGCCAGGGGGCCAACCCCATCATTTAAAAAACTATAAAACCGATGAACCCAAGGAGAGTCTCAATGCCCTATGTTCCAGTTGCAGAGCTCAAAGATTATGTCGGCAAGGAACTCGGACGTTCCGAATGGCTCACGATCGATCAAGACCGCATCAACCTGTTCGCCGAAGCCACTGGCGATTATCAGTTCATCCACGTTGATCCGGTGAAGGCGGCGCAAACGCCGTTTGGCAGCACAATCGCCCACGGCTTTTTGTCGCTGTCGCTGATCCCGAAATTGATGGAAGACCTTCTGGTATTGCCTGAAGGTCTGAAAATGGTCGTCAACTATGGACTGGACAGCGTGCGTTTCATCCAGCCAGTCAAGGTCAACTCCAAAGTCCGGCTCAAGGTCGACCTGACGGAAGCCATCGAAAAGAAACCCGGCCAATGGCTGCTCAAGGCCACAGCCACCCTGGAAATAGAAGGATCGGAAAAACCGGCGTACATTGCTGAACCGCTGTCGCTGGCGTTCGTTTAACCCCTCCCGGATGCGAAGCAGTTCCTGCTGTTTCGCACCGCGTCTCTATATATCAGACACATAGCTGCGGCATACTCGGTCGCCTAATTGCCCGGATCCTGCTATGCGCTCACTTGCACCCCTCGTTTTAACCCTGTTGCTCACCGCGTGCGGCGACGGCGAATCGCTGTTGCCGCCCGATGCCCGCTTGCCAGATGGCGGGCGCTATCACGGCGATGTGGTCAACGGCTTATTGCAGGGGCAGGGCCGCGTCGATTACCCGAATGGCAGCTGGTACGCCGGTCAGTTCGACAAGGGTCAGTGGCATGGCAAGGGTGAATGGCACGGCAGCAATGGCGAGGTTTACAGCGGGCAGTTCCAGCAAGGCCTGTTCGATGGCCAGGGCACCCTGACCACCAGTGGCAGCAGTTACACCGGCGGTTTCAAGCTGGGTCGTCGCGACGGTGAAGGCACGCTCAAAGAAGACGGCATGACCTACCGCGGCGAGTTCAAGGCCGACCAGTATTCAGGGCTCGGTCGTCTGGAGCTCGAAGACGGTAGTCAATACCAGGGCCAGTTCGCCCATGGCAAACCCAATGGCGAAGGCCAGCGCGGCGATGCCAGCGGCAACCAGTTCACTGGCCATTTCGTCGATGGTCAACTGGAAGGCAACGGCACCTTCAGTAGCGCCGAAGGTGACATGTACATCGGTGGCTTCAAGCAGAACCAGTTGCACGGCAAGGGCCGCTACGAAAACGCCGATGGCGATGTCTGGATCGGCCAGTTCAAAGAAGGTGCACTCAATGGCAAAGGGGAACTGATCGGCGTCGACGGCAGCCATTACATCGGGCAGTTCAGTGACTGGCGCTTCACCGGCCTGGGCCGCTTGAACCTCAGCGATGGCAGTTTCTATATTGGCCAGTTCGATAGCGACAGCTATCAGGGCAACGGCACGCTGGTGCTGCGCGATGGCACCGTGCAAAGCGGTTATTGGGTCAATGGCCAACGGGTGCGTGATGCCGACGGCAAACTATTGCCGGACACGCTGGAACTCGGCTTGCTGGCTCAAGGTCGCCTGCTCGAACAAGCCTTGGCCAACGTGCCCGCGTCCACCCCGGCGGTCGAGTTGTACAGCCTGACGCTGGCCGGTGACGGCAAACAAAGTGTGTTCCTGCGTGAGGCCGACTACGTCAGCAACATGCTCGCCAGCCGCTTTGGCGCCTATGGCCAGATCCGCCTGGTCAACCACCGCGACCACCTTGGTGATCGGCCCATGGCCACCCGAGAGAGTCTGCGGCGTGCGGTCCTGACTCTGGCCGAGCGCAGCGGTCCGGAAGATTTGCTGTTCATTTACCTGACCAGTCACGGCACCCACGAACACGAGCTGGTGCTGGACCAGCCGCGTCTGGAGCTGGCCGACCTGCCGGCCGACGAGTTGGCCGCAGTGCTCGCACCGCTGAAGAATCGCGACAAGATCATTGTGATCTCGGCCTGTTACTCCGGCGGTTTTATCCCGGCGCTCAAAGATGAGAGAACCTTGATCATGACGGCCTCACGGGCTGACAGGGTGTCCTTTGGCTGCTCGGAAGAAGCTGACTTCACCTACTTCGGCGACGCACTGTTCGCCCAGGCATTGAACCAGACCGACGACCTGCAGCAAGCCTTCACCCTGGCCAAGGCGACTGTCGCCGCACGCGAGCAGGCAGACAGCTTCGAAGCGTCGGAGCCACAAATCTGGGCGCCCAAGGGCGTCCTCGCGCGCTGGCAGTTGTTGCGCAAACAGCAAGCACGAAAGGCTCTCGAAAGCGCCTCCTTGAACAACAAGGTAACAAAGAGCAACTAAGCTGAAACAGTATCAAGGGGGAAACACTATGTACTTGACGCCTCAGCATGTCTTGCTTGCCGGAGCCACCGGCCTGACCGGTGAACATCTACTCGACCGGCTGCTCAACGAGCCGACAGTCAACCGTGTATTAGCGCCCTCACGCCGGCCGTTGGCCGAGCATCCCCACCTGGAAAATCCGGTGGGTGACCCGGAAGTCTTTCTTCCACAGCTCAGTGGGCGCGTCGACATCGCTTACTGCTGCCTGGGCACCACCATCAAAAAGGCCGGCTCCGAGCAAGCCTTTCGGGCGGTGGACTTCGACCTGGTCGTGGCCTTCGCCAAACGCGCCCGGGAGATGGGTGCGCGGCATCTGATCGTGATCAGCGCCATCGGCGCCGATCGGAGGTCCTCGGTGCTCTACAACAGAGTCAAAGGCGAAATGGAGTATGCCTTGAAGGCTCAGAACTGGCCGCAGTTGACCATCGTGCGCCCTTCCCTGTTGATCGGCGATCGCCTGGAACCGCGCCTGGTGGAACAACTGGCAGCACCGTTTTCCAAGTTGCTCCCCGGTAAATACCACGGTATCGAAGCCTGCCAACTGGCCCGAGCCATGTGGCGCCTGGCGCTGGAAGAGCAGGATGGGGTTCGAATCGTCGAGTCGGATGAGTTGCGCAAACTGGGTAAGTAACAACACAGATCCCGTAGCAGCTGGCGAAGCCTGCGTTCGGCCGCGGAGCGGTCGTGAATGCCATATCGCATTTCTGGGTAGAGATCCAATAGCCTGGATTGCGACCGCTTCGCGGCCGAACGCAGCCTGGCGGCAGCTGCTACGAAAGCGGGTTCGGTGCTCCCCCCTACAACCCACCTGTCGCCTGAAACCCTACCCCCATCACCGTCAACACCGACAGTGGCAACAACAAGGTGTCGAGCAAGGCGCTGGCCGGCAGGTCGACGCCCGGGTAGCTCGGGGCCTCGGCGCCGAAACGGTCCATGGCGCAGCAACCGCCCTGCATCGCATACACGTCCAGGCGTGTTCCCGAATACACCACTGGCGCGCCCGGCTTGGCAGCATCCAGGGTTCGCGCCGTGGCGCAGCCACCCAATTGCAGGGCGAGGATAATGCTCAATAGCTTATTCATCGCTGCTCAAATGGTGTTCGCCCCAACGCGGCAGCATGTCTTGCGGGATGTTCAGCAGGTTGAGAATCCGCGCCACGACGAAATCGATGAGGTCATCAATGGTCTGTGGCTGGTGATAGAAACCCGGTGATGCAGGCAGGATGGTCACGCCCATGTTCGACAGCTTGAGCATGTTCTCCAGATGGATACTGGAATACGGCGCTTCACGGGGCACCAGAATCAGCTGACGACGCTCCTTCAAGGTGACGTCCGCGGCGCGCTCGATCAGGTTGTTGCATGCGCCCGTGGCGATTGCCGACAAGGTTCCGGTAGAGCACGGCACCACCACCATTGCACTTGGCGAACCGGAACCGGAGGCCACAGGTGACATCCAGTCTTCCTTGCCATACACACGAATTTGCCCGGCGGCAGCGCCGGTGTATTCGGTAAGGAAGGCCTGCATCATCTGGGTTTTCGACGGCAGCGAAACATCGGTCTCGGTGGCCATCACCAGTTGCGCGGCCTTTGAGATCAGGAAATGCACCTCGCGATCTTCACGCACCAGGCAGTCGAGCAGGCGCAAGCCGTACTGCGCGCCGGAGGCACCGGTCATCGCCAGTGTGATGCGTTCAGGGCTGTTGCTCATTGCAGCGCCTCGGCCAGTTTGCCGTGCAGGCCACCGAAGCCGCCGTTGCTCATGATCACCACGTGGGTACCGGGTTTGGCCTGACTTTTCACCCGTTCGATGATGCCTTCCAATGAATGGCTGACAATCGACGGCACTGTGCACAACGCTGCGGTAGCGCCCAGATCCCAACCGAGGTTGGCCGGCGAGTACCAGATCACCTGATCGGCATCGACCACGCTTTCCGGCAAACCATCACGGTGCGCGCCGAGTTTCATGGAGTTGGAGCGCGGCTCGATGATCGCAATCAACGGCGCGTCACCGATGCGTTTGCGCAAGCCATCGAGGGTGGTGGCAATCGCCGTCGGGTGGTGGGCGAAGTCGTCGTAGATGGTGACGCCATGGACTTCAGCGACTTTTTCCATTCGGCGCTTGACGCTTTTGAATGCGCTCAACGCGGCGATGCCCATGGATGGCACTACACCGACGTGTCGCGCAGCCGCCAAAGTGGCCAAGGCGTTGGCGACGTTGTGCTGGCCGGTCATGCCCCAGTCGACCACACCTTGGGCGACACCGTCGAACATGACCTCGAACTTCGAGCCATCTTCGCTGAGCAGCTTGACCTGCCATTGGCCACCAACACCGGTGGTTTGCACCGGAGTCCAGCAACCCATTTCGATCACTCGCTGCAACGCAGGTTCAGTGGTCGGATAGATCACCAGACCTTCGCTCGGGATGGTCCGCACCAAGTGGTGGAACTGACGTTCGATGGCGGGCAGATCGGGAAAGATGTCAGCGTGATCGAACTCGAGGTTGTTCAGGATCACCGTGCGCGGGCGGTAGTGAACGAACTTGGAGCGCTTGTCGAAGAACGCACTGTCATATTCATCCGCCTCGACCACGAAGAACGGCGTACCGCCCAAGCGTGCCGACACGGCAAAGTTCTGCGGTACACCGCCGATCAGGAAGCCCGGGCTCATCCCGGCGTGCTCCAACACCCAGGCCAGCATGCTGCTGGTGGTGGTTTTGCCGTGAGTTCCTGCAACCGCCAGCACCCAGCGACCTTGCAGCACATGATCGGCCAGCCATTGCGGACCGGAAACATACGGCAGGCCTTTGTTCAGCACGTACTCAACCGCAGGGTTACCACGCGAGAGCGCGTTGCCGATCACCACCAGATCCGGCGCCGGATCGAGTTGGGCGGGATCGTAGCCCTGTGTCAGCTCAATGCCCTGAGCCTGCAATTGAGTGCTCATCGGCGGATAAACGTTGGCATCGGAGCCGGTCACGCGATGACCCAGCTCTTTGGCCAGTACCGCCAACGAGCCCATGAATGTGCCGCAAATACCAAGAATATGAATGTGCATAGTCGACCTCGTAAAACATCGAGGCAGGTTAGCGTAGAGGACCGCAAATCGCACCTTGTGTTTGAGTGATCGTTCCCACGCTCCGGCGTAGGATTGCCTCAATTGATCGTTCCCCTGTGGCGAGGGCGCTTGATCGTTCCCACGCTCCGCGTGGGAATGCCTCAATGGACGCTCTGCGTCCGCTCGTGAATGTGACGCGGAGCGTCACGGGCTGCATTCCCACGCAGAGCGTGGGAACGATCATCTTTTCGCTAGCGCGCTATTCCATGCTTGCGCAGCTTTCTATAAAGGGTATTGCGGCTGACCCCCAATTGTTCGGCAGTATGGGTCATGTGCCAACGCTGCTGTTCCAGGACGTCGAGCAATGCCAGACGCTCGGCGTCATCAAGGGGATGCCCGGAGGACTCTTCGACGGTCGTTAGCGCCAGAACTGGCCGACTCTGCCTGATCATCACCGGCAAATCCTGCAGACCAATCCGCCCGTCGTCGCACAGCGCCGCCAGGGTACGCAGCACATTACGCAATTGCCGCACATTGCCCGGCCAGGCGAAGTCCAGCAACGCCTGTCGCGCCGGTCCGTCAAGCAATACGTTGTGCTCGCCGGCCTCCTCGGCCAGCAGGAAGTCCAGCAACTGCGACTTGTCGCTACGCTCGCGCAACGCCGGCAAGCCGATCTCCAGGCCGTTGAGCCGGTAATACAAGTCCTCGCGGAAACTGCCGTCCTGCACCCGATCGAGCAAGTCACGGTGGGTCGCGCTGATAACCCGAACGTTCACCGCCTGCGGCTCGCCGCCGATGGGCACCACCAGCCGGTCCTCCAACACCCTTAACAGACGGGTCTGCAAAGCCAGCGGCATGTCGCCGATTTCATCGAGGAATAAGGTGCCGCCATCGGCCTGTTGCAACTTGCCGCGCATACCTTCTTTGCGCGCTCCGGTGAAACTGCCGCCGCGATAGCCGAACAGTTCGCTCTCAATCAGACTTTCAGGGATCGCCGCGCAATTGAGCGCGACAAAGGCTTTATCCGCCCGTTGACTGGCGTGATGCACAGCCTTGGCGAAGGCTTCTTTACCGGAACCGGTTTCGCCGTTGATCAGCAGCGGTACATCGCGCTCGAACACCCGCAAGGCTTTGCGGAAATCGTTTTGCAACGCTGCATCGCCCAGGCAGATACCAGACAGTCGCGCACGCTCGGCCACCGGCGGAGTCTGTATCACCGGGCTCGGCACACTACGCGGCTGGCCACGCAACACCGCGAACAAGCCGCGCCCGTCACGGGTGCACAGCGGCCAACTGGCGTTGGCGTTCACACTGGCACGACCGAGCAGTTCATCCAGAGAGCAATCGAAAAAGGCTTCTACCGGCTTGCCAAGCAGCCCGCCGCGCACATGCCCCAGCAGATTCAAGGCACTTTGGTTGACCGCGCTGATCCGCCCTTCCCCATCGAATGCCAGCAGCCCTTCGCTGAACAGGCCAACGGACTCGGCCTGCAAGTGAAAGCGCAGCAACCACTGGTTGTCGAAGTAACGCAGGAAATAACAGCTCTCGATCATCTTTGCCGAGAGATTGACCAGCGCCATGGTGTGGAACTGGCTCTGACGCGAAACGTCATGGCGCGCCGACGACACATCGAGCACCGCCAGCAGCTCACCATGGGGGTCGAACACCGGGCTCGCCGAGCAGGTAAGCCCTGTGTGGCGACCGCGGAAATGTTCGTCCTGATGGATGGTCAGCGACTGGCGCTCCACCAGGCAGGTGCCGATGCCGTTGGTGCCTTCGCAGGCTTCGCTCCAGTCCGCACCGAGCCAGAGGCCGGCGCGCTCGAAAATCTTGCGCTCGGCGGGCGCGGTGACGCAGTTGAGGATCACCCCACGCGAATCGGTGAGCAGCACCGCATGACCGGCACCGGAGAGTTGCTGATGGAGGCTGGTCATTTCGTTGCCGGCGATCTGCAGCACTTGCTGCAAACGCTCGCGGCTTTCCAGCACGCGACCATGTTCAAGCACCGTCGGCGCAATACTCAGGGCCGGATCGAGGTGATAGTCCTCAAGGCAACGCAGCCATGAACGGGCAATGGACGGATCGCTACCCGGCCCCTGCAAGTGGGCTTTGCCCTGAGTCACGGTCAGCACCTGCTGGGCGTGCCGACTCAGATGATTGTTCTGCATTTCTTATTATTCTCCCCGTAGGGCCTGGTTCGTTCTCGTAGTAGCTGCCGTAGGCTGCGGCTACAAAGGCGAAGCAAGGCAATCGCGTGAGGCCGAGCATCCTCCAGCGCCGCGAGTATTGCAATGCCGGCCTGACGGGCAAGTCTCAGGTTGTGCCACAAGCGGTACAAACTGTCACAAGACCTGTACCGCCTCTGTCACAAGCTTCGTTCCGCCAGCCCCTGAAAAACCCGTACCCCCTTGATTTACCTGGCCTGCAAAGCACTGGCCCGACCTTTGCTCTACGCTTATGCAGCGCAACAGCGCGTCCTCCCTTATAAGCACAAAAGCCAAGGAGATACCCATCATGCGTTACGCTCACCCCGGTACTGAAGGCGCTATCGTTTCGTTCAAAAGCAAATACGGTAATTACATCGGTGGCGAATTCGTCGCGCCTGTCAAAGGTCAATACTTCACCAATACCTCGCCGGTAAACGGCCAACCTATCGCAGAATTCCCGCGCTCCACCGCCGAAGATATCGACAAAGCGCTGGACGCCGCCCACGCTGCCGCTGCGGCCTGGGGCAGTACTTCGGCTCAGGCCCGTTCGCTGGTCCTGCTGAAAATTGCCGACCGTATCGAACAGAACCTCGAACTGCTGGCCGTCACCGAAACCTGGGACAACGGCAAAGCCGTGCGCGAAACCCTGAACGCCGACATCCCGCTGGCCGCTGACCACTTCCGTTACTTCGCCGGTTGCCTGCGGGCTCAGGAAGGCAGCGCCGCGGAAATCGATGGCAACACCGTGGCGTATCACATTCATGAACCACTGGGCGTGGTCGGGCAGATCATCCCGTGGAACTTCCCGATCCTGATGGCCGCCTGGAAACTCGCCCCGGCCCTGGCTGCCGGTAACTGCGTGGTGCTCAAACCTGCCGAGCAAACCCCGCTGGGCATTACCGTCCTGATGGAGCTGATCGGCGATTTGCTACCGCCGGGCGTGCTCAACGTGGTGCAAGGTTTCGGCAAAGAAGCGGGCGAAGCGCTGGCCACCAGCAAACGCATCGCCAAGATCGCCTTCACAGGCTCCACCCCGGTCGGCTCGCACATCATGAAATGCGCGGCCGAAAACATCATTCCGTCGACTGTTGAACTGGGCGGCAAGTCGCCGAACATCTTCTTCGCCGACATCATGCAAGCCGAACCAACCTTCATCGAGAAAGCGGCCGAAGGCCTGGTGCTGGCGTTCTTCAACCAGGGCGAAGTCTGCACCTGCCCATCTCGGGCACTGGTGCAAGAGTCGATCTACGACGACTTCATGAAAGTAGTGATGAAAAAGGTCGAACAGATCAAGCGCGGCGACCCACTGGACACCGACACCATGGTCGGCGCTCAGGCGTCCGAACAGCAATTCGACAAGATCCTGTCCTACCTGGAAATCGCCAAGGGCGAAGGCGCCCAGCTGCTGACCGGCGGCAAGGTGGAAAAACTCGAAGGCAATCTGGCCAGCGGTTACTACATCCAGCCGACCCTGCTCAAGGGCACCAACAAAATGCGCGTGTTCCAGGAAGAAATCTTTGGCCCGGTGGTGAGCATCACCACCTTCAAGGACGAAGCCGAAGCCCTGGCGATTGCCAATGACACCGAGTTCGGCCTTGGCGCCGGCCTCTGGACTCGCGACATCAACCGCGCGTACCGCATGGGCCGGGCGATCAAAGCCGGCCGCGTCTGGACCAACTGCTACCACCTGTACCCGGCTCACGCCGCGTTCGGCGGCTACAAAAAATCCGGTGTCGGTCGTGAAACCCACAAAATGATGCTCGACCACTACCAACAGACAAAAAACCTGTTGGTGAGCTACGACATCAATCCGCTGGGCTTCTTCTAACCCGGCGCGACTTCGCGTAACGGCTATCGCGGGCAAGCCTCGCTCCTACAGGATCAGGTCGTATCAGTAGGAGCCTGGCTTGCCAGCGATGGCGCCTCCATTGACACAACGAACATCGCCCTGCCGCTCTGGCACGGGCATTGCGTGCCTGCTCTACAGATAAACCGCTGCGTGAACAGCGTCCCCTGACTCAAACAACCGCTACTGAAAGTCCAACAGATCAACAATAAAAATACAGAGAGGACTTATGACTTCTACCACACAGCTCAAACCCACACTCGGCACCCTGCATTTATGGGGCATTGCCGTTGGTCTGGTGATTTCCGGCGAGTACTTCGGCTGGAGCTACGGCTGGGGTACGGCCGGCACACTGGGCTTTCTCGTCACCGCGTTAATGGTGGCGACGATGTACACCTGCTTCATCTTCAGCTTCACCGAATTGACCACCGCCATTCCCCATGCTGGCGGACCGTTTGCCTATAGCCGTCGGGCGTTTGGCGAAAAAGGCGGATTGATCGCCGGGATCGCCACGCTGATCGAGTTCGTCTTTGCGCCACCGGCTATCGCCATGGCCATCGGCGCCTACTTGAACGTGCAATACCCGGATCTGGACCCGAAAGTAGCCGCGGTCGGCGCCTACTTCGTGTTCATGGGCCTGAACATCCTTGGCGTCAGCATTGCCGCGACCTTCGAACTGGTGGTGACCGTTCTGGCGGTGGCCGAGCTACTGGTGTTCATGGGCGTAGTCGCGCCGGGCTTCAGCTTCAGCAACTTCGTGCTTAATGGCTGGTCCGGTTCCAGCGAATTCAGTGCTGCCTCGATCCCCGGCATCTTTGCCGCGATCCCCTTCGCCATCTGGTTCTTCCTGGCCATCGAAGGCGCGGCCATGGCCGCCGAAGAAGCCAAGGACCCGAAACGCACCATTCCACGGGCCTACGTCAGCGGCATTCTGACCCTGGTGTTCCTGGCGATTGGCGTAATGGTGATGGCCGGCGGCGTGGGCGATTGGCGCCAACTGTCGAACATCAACGACCCGCTGCCGCAAGCGATGAAAGCCGTGGTCGGCAACAACTCCAGCTGGATGCACATGTTGGTGTGGATCGGTCTGTTCGGTCTGGTGGCGAGTTTCCATGGCATCATCCTCGGCTACTCGCGGCAATTCTTCGCCCTGGCCCGTGCCGGTTACTTGCCCGCAGGGCTGGCTAAGCTCAACCGCTTCCAAACCCCCCACCGGGCGATTCTGGCTGGCGGCGTGATCGGCATCGCGGCGATCTACAGTGATGGCCTGGTCAACCTGCAAGGCATGACCCTGACTGCGGCGATGATCACCATGTCGGTGTTCGGCGCCATCGTGATGTACATCATCAGTATGCTCAGCCTGTTCAAACTGCGTAAAACCGAGCCGCTGCTGGAGCGTACTTTCCGTGCGCCGGGCTATCCGGTGGTCCCGGCGATCGCGCTGTTCCTGGCGGTGGTGTGTCTGGTGGCGATGGCCTGGTTCAACACGCTGATCGGTTTGATCTTCCTGGGTTTCATGGCGGCAGGCTTCATTTACTTCCAGCTGACCGCCAAACAACGTTCCGACGCCCCGGCTGACGCCATGCTGACAGGAATCTAAGATGCACCTGCGCCGGGCGGATCCCCGGCGCATGCCCTATGTAGGAGCGAGCTTGCTCGCGATGAGGCCGTCACATTCAACATCAATGTTGACTGACAGGCCGCAATCGCGAGCAAGCTCGCTCCTACAGAGAACACTTCACAGAAATCAGGAGGACACCGCCCATGGCCGCATTTGCCCATACCGTCGGCGCCCAGACCTACCGCTTTGACAGCCTCAAAGAAGTCATGGCCAAGGCCAGCCCGGCGCGCTCCGGGGACTTTCTGGCCGGCGTCGCCGCCCTCAACGATGGCGAACGGGTCGCTGCGCAGATGGCCCTTGCTGACATCCCGCTCAAGCATTTTCTCGAAGAAGTGCTGATCCCTTATGAAAGCGATGAAGTCACCCGACTGATCATCGACAGCCACAATAGCGCAGCTTTTGCCGTGGTCAGCCACCTCACCGTCGGCGGCTTTCGCGATTGGCTGCTCAGCGACGCGGCCGACGAACACAGCCTGCGCGCCCTGGCGCCGGGCCTGACCCCGGAAATGGCCGCCGCCGTATCGAAGATCATGCGCGTGCAGGATCTGGTGCTGGTGGCGCAGAAGATCCGCGTCGTGACCCAGTTTCGCGGCACCATGGGCCTGCGCGGGCGCCTGTCCACCCGCCTGCAACCCAACCACCCGACCGACGCGCCGGCCGGGATCGCCGCAAGCATCCTCGACGGCCTGCTCTACGGTAACGGTGACGCAATGATCGGCATCAACCCGGCCACCGACAGCATCGCCTCGATCTGCACCATGCTGGAAATGCTCGACGCGATCATTCAGCGTTACGAAATCCCCACCCAGGCCTGCGTGCTGACCCACGTCACCACCTCCATCGAGGCGATCAACCGTGGCGTGCCGCTGGATCTGGTGTTCCAGTCGATTGCCGGCACCGAAGCGGCCAACGCCAGTTTCGGGATCAATCTGAATGTCTTGCAGGAAGGCTACGACGCCGGTTTGAGCCTGAACCGCGGGACGCTGGGACAGAACCTGATGTATTTCGAGACCGGCCAGGGCAGCGCCCTGTCAGCCAACGCCCACCATGGTATCGACCAGCAAACCTGCGAAACCCGCGCCTATGCCGTGGCACGGCATTTCAAACCGTTTCTGGTGAACACCGTGGTCGGCTTCATCGGCCCGGAATACCTCTATAACGGTAAGCAGATCATCCGTGCAGGGCTGGAAGATCACTTCTGCGGCAAGCTGCTGGGCGTGCCAATGGGTTGCGACATCTGCTACACCAACCATGCCGAAGCCGACCAGGACGACATGGACACCCTGCTGACCTTGCTCGGCGTGGCCGGGATCAACTTCATCATGGGTATCCCCGGCTCCGACGACATCATGCTCAACTACCAGACCACCTCGTTCCACGACGCGCTCTATGCCCGGCAGACCCTGGGCCTGAAGCCGGCACCGGAATTCGAGCGATGGCTGGCGCACATGGGCATCTTTACTCAGGCTGATGGCAAGGTGCATTTCGGCAACAGCCTGCCGCCAGCCTTCCGCCAGGCTATGGCGCAACTGGGATGAGTGATCGAGTGATGGATAAACCGCCTACCGATAGCCAGAATCCGTGGCTGGAACTGCGTCGCCTGACCCCGGCACGGATCGCCCTCGGCCGCACCGGCACCAGCCTGCCGACCGGTGCGCAACTGGACTTCCAATACGCCCACGCCCAGGCCCGCGATGCGGTGCATCTGCCCTTCGATCATGCCGGGCTCAGCACGCAACTGGCCGAACGTGGGCGCGACAGCTTGTTGCTCCACAGTGCCGCCACCGATCGCAACAGCTATCTGCAACGTCCCGACCTCGGCCGACGACTGAGCAACGAGTCGGCACAAAAGCTGCAAGATTATGCGGTGGAACACCCCGGTGGCGTGGATCTGGCCGTGGTAGTGGCTGATGGCCTCTCGGCGCTGGCCGTGCATCGGCATACCCTGCCGTTTCTGGCGCGCTTGGAGGAGCAGGCCCTGGCCGAAGGTTGGTCGTTGTCTCCCGTGATGCTGGTGGAACAGGGGCGGGTCGCGGTGGCCGATGAAATCGGTGAACTGCTGGGTGCAAAAATGGTGGTCATTCTGATCGGTGAACGCCCGGGCCTCAGCTCGCCGGACAGTCTCGGTCTGTACTTCACCTATAATCCCAAGATCGGCCTGACTGACGCCTACCGAAATTGCATCTCCAATGTCCGGCTGGAAGGGTTAAGTTATGGAATGGCCACCCATCGCTTGCTGTATTTGATGCGTGAGGCCTGTCGCCGGCAGCTGTCTGGGGTTAATTTAAAGGACGAAGCACAAGTTCATACATTGGATTCGGACGCAGCCGTACACTCAAATGGCAACTTCCTACTTCCAAAACAGGTGTAATTGACGGCATCCTGACTACGCTTTTTACAGGCCTTAGGCAGCATCGAACCACGGCTGCCCGAGTAATGCCCTGTTTGCCGTCTACCCACTTGAAGTTGAGGCTTATCATGCGGATTACTCAAGCGACCCTGGAACATCTGGACCTGCTGACCCCACTGTTCGTCAAATATCGCGAGTTCTATGGCTCGCTACCGTTTCCTGACTCCTCCCGTGCCTTTCTCGAAAAACGTCTGCGGCGCAAGGAATCGGTGATCTACCTGGCCCTGTCCGATGAAGACAACAGCAAGTTGCTGGGTTTCTGTCAGTTGTATCCGAGCTTCTCTTCCCTCTCGCTAAAACGTGTGTGGATCCTCAACGACATTTATGTCGCCGAAGACGCCCGCCGACAACTGGTGGCCGATAACCTGATCCGCACCGCAAAAAAAATGGCCAAGGAAACCCATGCCGTACGCATGCGGGTCTCCACCAGCAGCAACAACGAAGTGGCGCAGAAAACCTACGAATCCATCGGTTTTCGCGAAGACACCGAGTTCAAGAACTACATACTGCCCATCAGCGAAGATTGAAACGCAAGCCCTGTGGCGAGGGAGCTTGCTCCCGCTGGACCGGGGCGCGCTCGTCCGCGAAGCGGTCCTGAAGTCAGGCAATGAATTCGCTCGGTCAGAACCCGTGTTCCGGTTTTACGATTGTTTTGCCCGAGCGCGGACCGACTGGCGGCGGCAGGCCCCTCGCCACGGTAAATAGTCAAATGCCCGGAAGTCCGCGTTGCATCCTCGACATTCCCCGCTACAAACTCAACACGCAATTCACATCTGAAATCGTATAATGCCGACCTTCCCGGGCCGTAAGAAAAACTACACCTTCCTGTAGTCTCATTGCCCAAAGCCTCGCACAGGCCTGCTGAGTCGGGCCATCACCACAGGTGCCATCCATGGATTTCAACCCGCTCGACCTGATTCTGCATCTCGATGTCTATCTCGATTTGCTGGTAACCAACTACGGGTCATGGATATACGCCATCCTGTTTATGGTGATCTTCTGCGAAACCGGTCTGGTGGTCACACCGTTTCTGCCGGGCGATTCGCTGCTGTTCATCGCCGGCGCCGTAGCCGCTGGTGGCGGTATGGACCCGGTGCTGCTGGGCGGACTGCTGATGCTGGCGGCGATCCTCGGTGACAGCACCAATTACGTGATTGGTCGAACAGCCGGCGAACGCTTGTTCAGCAACCCGAACTCGAAAATCTTCCGCCGCGACTATCTGCAGCAAACCCACGACTTCTACGATAAGCACGGCGGCAAGACCGTGACTCTGGCGCGCTTTCTTCCGATCATTCGGACCTTCGCTCCGTTCGTCGCCGGCGTCGCCAAAATGCCTTACTCGCGGTTCGTCTCTTTCAGCGTTGCCGGCACCATTCTGTGGGTCGGCGGGCTGGTCACCCTGGGCTATTTCTTCGGCAACGTGCCATTCATCAAGAAGAACCTTTCGCTGCTGGTCGTCGCAATTATCTTGCTGTCACTGCTGCCGATGATCATCAGTGTCGTACGCAACCGCCTCAACCGTTCGACCTCAAAAGCCGAATCACGCTGAACGTCCATGTGGTCGCTCAGCGCCTGGCGCCGGCGGCGCACATTGGCCAAACATCCCGTTGCCCCTGAAATGTGGCAGCGGGTGCGTCAGCACCTGAGCTTTCTCGATGGTTTGAGCGACGCCGAAGACCAATGGCTGCGCGAGTCCAGCGTGTTGTTCCTGCAAGACAAGCACCTGACCACGTTGTCGGGTGTTGAACTTCACCAAGAGCAACGCCTGCTGCTCGCCGCACAGGCGCAATTACCGCTGCTGCATCTGGGCGATCTGAATTGGTATCAGGGTTTTCACGAAATCGTGCTTTACCCCGACGACTTCCTCAGCCCGCAGCGTCATCGCGATGCCAGTGGCGTCGTCCATGAGTGGGACGGCGAGCACAGCGGTGAAGCCTGGCAACAGGGGCCGATCATTCTGGCCTGGCCGGGCGTGATGGCCAGTGGTGGCTGGGAAGGCTACAATCTGGTGATCCACGAACTGGCGCACAAACTCGACATGCTCAACGGCGACGCCAACGGCCTGCCGCCGCTGCACAGCGACATGCGCGTCAGTGACTGGGCGAAGGTGATGCAACACGCCTACGACGACCTCAATCGCCAACTGGATCGCCACCCGCACGCCGACTCCGTCATCGACCCATATGCAGCGGAAAATCCGGCCGAATTTTTCGCCGTCACCAGCGAATACTTCTTCAGCGCCCCGGATTTGCTGCACCAGGCTTACCCACAGGTCTATCAGCAACTGCAGCTGTTTTACCGTCAGGACCCGTTGGCCAGGCTCAAGCAACTGCAAGCCACACATCCGGCTTACCAGACATACGACTAAGGTCTACGCGACCTCTGGTACGTGGCGTTGATTGCGGAATATGCCTATAATCGCCGCCACTTTTTGGTCAATCCGGCCAAGTCATTTGGCCACTTACGGGGGCACCGCCCAATGAGCTACAGCAAGATTCCGGCTGGCAAAGACCTGCCGAACGACATCTACGTCGCGATCGAGATTCCGGCCAACCACGCGCCGATCAAATACGAAATCGACAAAGACAGCGATTGCCTGTTCGTTGACCGTTTCATGGCCACCCCAATGTTCTACCCGGCCAACTACGGTTACATCCCGAACACCCTGGCGGACGACGGTGATCCCCTCGACGTGCTGGTGGTAACCCCTTACCCGGTTGCTCCAGGCTCGGTGATCCGTGCGCGTCCAGTCGGCATCCTGAACATGACCGACGACGGCGGCGGCGATGCCAAAGTCATCGCCGTTCCACACGACAAGCTGTCCCAGCTGTACGTGGACGTGAAGGAATACACCGACCTGCCACCGCTGCTGATTCAGCAGATCGAGCACTTCTTCGCGAACTACAAGGATCTCGAAAAAGGCAAATGGGTGAAGATCGAAGGCTGGGACGGCGCAGACGCCGCCCGCGCCGCGATCATGAAGTCGGTTGCTGCCTATAAAGGCTGAGACGGCATTGGCTGATCGCCACTGACGGTTTCAAAAAACCCCGGTTATCCGGGGTTTTTCATGTCTGGACAAACACAAATCAAGCGAACGGCTTAACAAATAGACAGACCTGTTTAATAAGGTTTAAACAACGCTAAAAACATCCTGCATTCAGCAATTTTTACCCTCACAAATTGAACTACTTGTTTATTTGAACACGTGGCGCTCATCCGTAAACTCCGTACCCATGAAAACGACATGCGGCTCTCGCTTTAAAGCGCTCCTTAAAGAGGTGAACATCAAATCCTCGGAATTTGCTGCGTTCTGCAACGTAGAGCCGCAGCACGTGAACAACTGGTACAACCGCGGAGTACCGTCTTACCGAATGGATGAGATTGCGGCGTTGTTATCCGTCAACAGCAAATGGCTGCGAACCGGCGAAGGTCCGAAATACCCCAATCGCCTGCAACTTGCCGATACCTCAAGCAACACTTTTGAATCAGCGGAAACTCACTGCACCTATAGTGTGAATGCGCAGTTGGCAGACGTAGAAATCCCGTTTTATAAAGAAGCGTCCACCGCTCCAGGTTCCAGCGAAACACAGGTCATTGAAATACCCGGGCAGAGCGTGCGCTTGCCGCGACGTCACCTGGAAATCCTGGACGTTGATCCCGCCCAAGCCATCTGCGCACCGATGATCGGCAACAGCATGGCGG
The DNA here is from genome assembly GCF_059420325.1 of Pseudomonas sp. GW821-FHT04C07. NCBI lineage: Bacteria > Pseudomonadati > Pseudomonadota > Gammaproteobacteria > Pseudomonadales > Pseudomonadaceae > Pseudomonas > Pseudomonas sp. GW821-FHT04C07. The sequence continues at coordinate 74,285 of NZ_JBWKTM010000016.1, read as the reverse complement.
AAAAGATCCAGGACGGCTCCATCCTCGCCATCGACCGAGGCCTGACCCACATAGTGGATGGCGAGATCTACGCCCTCGAACACGACGGCATGCTCCGGCTGAGATACGTCCACCGCCTCCCCGCCGGGGCCTTGCGCCTGCGCAGCCACAACAGCGCCGAATACCCGGACGAAGTATTCAGCGCCGAGCAGATTGAGGCGCAAAACATTCAGATACTGGGCTGGGTATTCTGGTGGTCGACACTCCACAAACGCCGCCCACCGGTACCTTTCAAATAGCTCCTGCGCAGGTTATTGAGAACCCGATCACCCTGGAACGCCCTCTGGGCTGGGAATTCTTCAAAAAAATCAGTATGCTGCGCCCCACATTTGCGCATCGACCGTTTCCAACGGCCAGATTGCCCGACGCGGCAGATAATTTTCTCGCCAAGTCCCACAGCCAGACGCCAGATCTGGATGTACGTTTTGAAGGCTGGCGCGGCTTACCAAAAATAAGCCAAGCCAGTCCCCGAGAAGCCGGCCACAAGCCGGCTTTTTAATGTCTTAAGTTTTTCGCCACCCATGTATGCCCCCCCCAATTCCAAAAGCGGCATTCTGTCAGTCAAGCACTTTGACCTGAACCGTCCTCCTGAACAGCGCCTCCGCAGCAGAAAACGCCAACTGCAGACCATGAGTACTGGTAGACATCGCCGCGCCGCTGATCAAAGGCCCGAGCAAGCTGCCCACGCCCCACAAAAAACCTGCGCTGGCATTGGCCGTCACCAGGTCTGCGCCCTTGAAACCCTGTCCAATCAGGATGATCGCCAGGGTATAGACCCCACCGGCGATCGCCCCGAGAACCACCAGGCCAGAGCAGAAGTGGATAGTTCATCAGCCACGGCAGGCACACCCCCGATGATCAGCGAAAGTACGCCGCACGCCAGATTTGTCCGAGAGCCAGCCCAAGGGGATCTGGAACGCCGCATCGCCAAGCAGGGGAAAAGGGGATTTATTTGTGAATAACTCATCTGTACAGCCGTTGCCTGGCAATTTCTCCAATGCCATCGATGACGCAGCCTGCTGCCCAAGTTGGCCGACGAGGCACTTTGGTTCGCGCCCCTCGGAATTCAATGAGTAGCGTTGCAGCAAAACACTGGACCCTGAGCTAAACCCCCAACACAAACGGCTCACAAAATGAGCCGAATAAGCCCTCTATTCGGCTCACTATTGAAAAGCCTTCAACAGGCGATGGCTCGTATCGGTCGGGTGCTTGGCAAGGCTCGTTTCTGGCAGCTGCATCGACAGCAGATCCTGTCTTCAGAACGAGTCAAAGTACTCAATCGCCTGCTCGATGGTGGTGAGAACGGTTTTGAGGAAGGCATCAGCGCGGCCCAGTACCAAGCGGTAGCAAAGGTCTCCAAAGCCACTGCCACCCGTCATCTGACCGATCTTTTGGACAAAGGCTGCCTGGTTCGTCTGCCCGGCGGTGGTCGCAGCACCCGATATCAGGTCAATTACTCGGGAGACACTGAAACCTGACCCGGCGGGGTCACCCCTCAGATTTGCCCCAACCCCCTATGTCTGCTAGTGTCGCGCCGGTTTAACGTCAACCGGGATAGCCGCCATGGCCCGCAAAAAAGCTGCCTTAGATTTCGAACAATCCCTCGCTGACCTGCAAACACTGGTCGAGCGTCTGGAGAACGGCGAGCTGTCGCTGGAAGACTCGTTGACAGCCTTCGAACAAGGCATCGGCCTGACCCGCGATTGCCAGGCTGCTCTGGCCCAGGCTGAGCAGAAGGTTCAGGTGTTGCTCGAACGCGACGGGGAGCTGACCGAGGAACCCTTCGACGCGGAACAGCCAGAATGATTGCCGCGTATCAGGCCAGCAGCCAGGCCCGCGTCAATGCTGCGCTGGAAATCCTGTTCGTCGCTCCAGGCCCCGAGCTGTCGCGTCTTTACGCAGCCATGCGCTACAGCGTGATGAACGGCGGCAAACGTGTACGCCCGCTGCTTGCTTACGCAGCCTGCGAAGCCCTTGGCGGTGCGCCCGAGCAAGCCAACGGCGCGGCCTGTGCGGTGGAATTGATACACGCGTACTCGCTGGTGCATGACGATTTGCCGGCAATGGATGATGACGATCTGCGTCGCGGCCAGCCTACTACTCACAAAGCGTTCGATGAAGCCTGTGCGATTCTTGCCGGTGACGGCCTGCAAAGCCTGGCGTTCAGTGCCTTGCTCGACCCACGCCTGAGCGCCTCGGATGCCGAAACCCGTTTGAGCATGGTCAGCACCCTGGCATTGGCGGCAGGCCCGGCGGGCATGGTCGGCGGCCAGGCCATCGACCTCGGTTCGGTCGGACTCAAGCTCGATCAAGCGGCGCTGGAATACATGCATCGGCACAAGACCGGTGCGCTGATCGAAGCCAGCGTCAAGCTGGGCGCATTGGCCAGTGGCCGTGCCGAAAAAGCCGAACTGAAATCCTTGCAGACGTACGCACAGGCCATCGGTTTGGCGTTTCAGGTGCAGGACGACATCCTCGACGTCGAAAGCGATACCGCGACACTTGGCAAACGCCAGGGCGCCGATATCGCCCGGGACAAACCGACTTATCCGGCCCTGCTCGGCCTTGAAGCGGCCAAAGCCTATGCCCTGGAACTTCGCGATCAAGCCTTGCACGCCCTGCGACCGTTTGACGCGGCGGCCGAGCCGTTGCGGGACCTGGCGCGCTATATAGTCGAGCGGCGCAGCTGAATCAGCCGCGTTGTTTGACTGCATATCGGCCAACTTCCAAGCTCTGCGTGGGCAGCTTGCGATGCATAAGGTAAACTGCCGCCTCTTTCTATACCTATAACGATTCGCCTGATGCCCACGACGTTTCATGAGATTCCCCGCAAACGCCCAACCACGCCCCTGCTCGACCGTGCCGATACGCCGGCCGGCCTGCGCCGGTTAGGTGAAGCCGAGCTCGAAACCCTGGCCGATGAGTTGCGCCAGGAGCTGCTCTATACGGTCGGCCAGACGGGCGGACATTTCGGTGCCGGCCTTGGCGTCATCGAGCTGACCGTTGCGCTGCACTATGTCTTCGACACCCCGGACGACCGGCTGGTGTGGGACGTGGGCCATCAGGCTTATCCGCACAAGATCCTCACCGGCCGTCGCGAGCGCATGAGCACCCTGCGCCAGAAGGACGGCATCGCGGCCTTCCCGCGCCGTTCCGAGAGCGAGTACGACACCTTTGGCGTCGGTCACTCCAGCACCTCGATCAGTGCAGCGCTGGGCATGGCGATTGCCGCCCGTTTGCAAAACAGCGAACGCAAGGCTATCGCAGTCATCGGCGACGGTGCATTGACCGCGGGCATGGCTTTCGAGGCGCTGAACCACGCGCCGGAAGTTGACGCCAACATGCTGGTGATCCTCAACGACAACGACATGTCGATCTCGCGCAACGTCGGCGGGCTGTCGAATTATCTGGCGAAGATCCTTTCCAGCCGTACTTACGCAAGCATGCGTGAAGGCAGCAAGAAAGTGCTCTCGCGTCTGCCCGGCGCCTGGGAGATTGCCCGTCGTACCGAAGAATACGCAAAAGGCATGTTGGTTCCCGGCACACTCTTCGAAGAGCTGGGCTGGAACTACATCGGCCCGATCGACGGACACGACCTGCCGACGCTGATCGCTACCCTGCGCAACATGCGTGACCTCAAGGGCCCGCAGTTCCTGCACGTAGTCACCAAGAAAGGCAAAGGCTTCGCCCCGGCGGAAGTCGACCCGATCGGCTATCACGCCATCACCAAACTCGACCCCCTGGATGCCCCGGCCGCTGCGCCGAAGAAAGCCGGCGGGCCGAAGTATTCCAGCGTGTTCGGTGAGTGGCTGTGTGACATGGCCGCCGCCGATCCGCGCCTGGTCGGGATCACGCCGGCGATGAAGGAAGGCTCCGACCTGGTGGCCTTCAGCGAGCGTTTCCCGCTGCGCTATTTCGACGTGGCGATTGCCGAGCAGCACGCCGTGACCTTCGCTGCCGGTATGGCCTGCGAAGGCGCAAAACCAGTGGTGGCGATCTATTCGACCTTCCTGCAACGCGGTTACGACCAGTTGGTGCATGATGTTGCGGTACAAAACCTCGACGTACTGTTCGCCATCGACCGCGCGGGCCTGGTGGGCGAAGACGGTCCGACCCACGCTGGCAGTTTCGACCTGTCGTTCCTGCGCTGCATTCCCGGCATGCTGGTGATGACCCCGAGCGACGAGAACGAACTGCGCAAAATGCTCAGCACCGGACACCTCTACAACGGCCCGGCCGCTGTGCGTTACCCGCGCGGCACCGGCCCGAATGCGCCCATCGAGAAAAATCTCGAACCGATTGAGATCGGCAAAGGCGTGATTCGCCGTCAGGGCAGCAACGTCGCTCTGCTGGTGTTCGGTGTGCAACTGGCCGCAGCACTGAAAGTCGCGGACAAACTCGATGCGACGGTAGTCGACATGCGTTTCGTCAAGCCATTGGACGAAGCCTTGGTTCGGGAAATTGCCAACACTCACAAGCTGCTGGTGACCATCGAAGAAAACGCGATCATGGGCGGCGCCGGTGGTGCGGTCAGCGAATTTCTCGCCCAAGAGAATATCCTCAAGTCCATGCTGCATCTGGGCTTGCCGGACGCTTACGTCGAGCATGCAAAACCTGCGCAAATGCTCGCCGAGTGTGGCCTGGACGAAGCGGGTATCGAAGAATCCGTACGTCAGCGCTTGCAGCTGCTGGGCCTCTAAACCTCTGGAATCATGCAGAACCCTGTGGGAGCGAGCTTGCTCGCGATAGCGGACTGACAGTCGACATAAACGTCGACTGACACAACGCTATCGCGAGCAAGCTCGCTCCCACATTGGTTTTTCGTCCCCCCTCGAATTTGTATCCGTTTCAAAACGCCAATGGATTGCCCATGAACCTCCCCCGCCTCGCCTTGACGTTGACCCTTTGGCCTGCCGGACAGCTTTTGGCTGAGACCTTCGAACGTGAACAAGCCCTTAAACTGCCGGACGTGCTGATCAGCGCCAATCGCCAGGTCGAAGCCCGCAACGACAGCAGCGCCGCCAATACCGTATTTACCCGCGAAGACATCGACCGTTTGCAACCGAGCAGCGTCACTGACCTGCTCAGCCGTGTGCCGGGCGTGCAGGTCGCGCAAGCAGGCGGACGTGGCAGCCTGCCGGGGATATACATCCGCGGCACCAAGTCGGCGCAGAGTCTGGTGCTGGTGGACGGCCAGCGCATCGGCAGCTCGACCTCCGGTGACAGCAATCTGCAACACCTGAACATCGATCAGATCGAGCGCGTGGAAGTCCTGCGCGGTTCACGCTCGGTGATCTACGGCAGCGACGCCATTGGCGGGGTGATTCAGATTTTCACCCGGCGCGGTGCCGAACAGGGCCTGCAGCCGCGTCTGCACCTGGGATTTGGCAGCAACCGGACCTGGGAGCGCGGCCTGGGGTTGTCCGGCGGCGATGAACAAACCCGCTTCAACCTCGGTGCCAGCCTCGATGAAACCGCCGGGATCAATCGCACCCACGAGTCCTTCCCCAGCGACGGCGACCACGACGAGTATCGCAACAACTCCCTGAGTTTGAGCCTTGGCCATTCCTTAAGCGATGACTTCGAAGTGGGCCTGAACCTGCTGGATAACCGTGGCAAAAGCGAGTTCGACAGCCCGTTTGGCCGCTTCGACACGAATACACTCCAGACTGTCAGCCAACAGCCTTACAGCGATTTCACAGTGAACAGCGTCAGCAGTTATGTTGAGGCGCGCATCAATGATCTGTGGGAATCTCGGCTGGAACTGGGCCACAGCGAAAACCGCGAGAAGACCTTTGACAAACTCAGTGACGAGCGCAGCGTGTTCAACACCTATCGCGATTCGTTCAACTGGCAGAATGACCTGACGCTCGACGACAGCAACAGCCTGATCCTCGGCGCAGACTGGTACGAAGACCGGATCAACAGCAGCACCGCATTCGACGAAGACAGCCGCTGGAACCGTGCAGCCTTTATTCAGCACCGTTTCCAGGCTGAAAGCTTCTCCACTGAACTGGGCCTGCGCCGCGACCAGAACCAGCAGTTTGGCGGCCAGAACAGCTGGAGCGGCACCTTCACCCTACCGCTGAACCCGGACAACGATCTGCTGCTGACCTACAGCGAAGGCTTCCGCGCGCCGACGTTCAACGACCTGTACTACCCCGATTTCAGCAACCCGAACCTCAAACCCGAGACCTCGAAAAGCTACGAGCTGCAATGGCGCAGCCAGTTGAGCGAAACCCACCGCCTGGAAGCCTCGCTCTACCGAATCGATCTTGAAGACGCGATCATCTTCGGCAAAAACTCTCGCCCGGAAAACGTCGCTTCGGCACGGATCAATGGCTTCGAAGCCGCGCTCAAACAAGAGCTGTTCGGCTGGCAGAGCAACCTCGGGCTGGCGATCATCGACCCGCGAGACCGCGACAGCGGCCACACCCTGAGCCGCCGCGCCCGACGCACCTTGAGCCTGGACCTGGATCGGCAATTCGATCGGTTTAGCCTTGGAGCAAGCTGGCAAGCAGTGAGCAGCAGCTACGACGACGAGGACAACCAGGATCCGTTAGGCGGTTATGCCTTATTCGGTTTGCGCAGCAGTTGGGCTCTGAATCGCCAGATCCAGCTGGAGCTCAAGGTCGACAACCTGCTGGACAAGGCATACAGCCGTGCGCTCTACAGCTTTGACGGGAATAACTATGGTTATCGGGAAGAAGGTCGGGCATGGATGTTTGGCGTGACCTGGACACCGCAGATCTAGCCAAAAGTTTTGTTGCCCGCGATGAATGCACTTTTTGGGTCTCAGCGATCTGGCGCTATCAACTCACACAACCTGGCCGTAGCCGCAATCATCTGCCCACTCGGCCGTTCCAGCCCTTTATCCGTCACCAGCAGCAATTGCCCATGCGCCACCGCCCTCACCTGCGGCCAGGCTTTCCAGGCATCGAGCTGCGCCTGGCTACCGGCCAGGATAACCTCGGGATTGCGCTGCAATACTGACTCCAGATTGACCTGCGGCGCCGGTAAATTCAGGTTGGAAAACACATTGTGTGCACCGCAGACTCCCAGCGCATCGCTGATGATCTGCCCGCCACCAACGGTGTACAGCGGCTGATCCCAGACCTGATAGAACACCTGCAACGGCTCGTCCCGTCGATAGCGCTGGCGCAGATTCGCCAGTTGTCTGCGCAAGTCTGCGGCCAGCGTTCGGCCACTCTCTGGCCGACCGAGTTGCCCGGCAATCGCGTCTATCTGCGTGATGAGCTGTTCAAGGTTGTGGGGATCGGCAACGTAGGTGGGGATATTCAAGCGCTTGAGTTGCTCACGCTGCGTCGGGCCGACACTGCCGGGCCAGAGCAACAGCAAATCAGGCTTGAGACTGAGCAGGCGCTCCATGTCCAATTGACCATAACGCCCGACCGAGGGCACGGCGCTCAACTCAGACGGACGCTCACCGGCATCGAGCACGCCGACCAGCAGATCGGCAGAACCCAGCTCAACGACAATTTCAGAGAGAGACGGTGCGAGGCTGACCACCCGCTCCACGGCAGCCGCCGAGCCACCGATGGCCAGCAGCAGAACCGCCAGCCACCTACGCATCAACCGAGCTGGCGCGGAATACGGTAGAGGTAGAACAGTACCGTCGTGGACAGCGCCAGCAGAATCAACGGCACGGCTTCGAGGCCGACAAACACCGCCAGCGCACCGACCCAGGCCGGTAGCCCGGCGGCCAGGAACGCTGCACGGCGTTTGGCAGCCAAAGCAATCCAGGCAGCAGGCTCTTCAGGCGTATCGAGGGCTTTCTGGGTGGCGATCAAGGCGTGTTTATAGCCACCGAAGAAACGCAGACTGACGAACATCGACGCCATGCCCGCGATAAAGAACGGCATTGCCAGAACCGGTAACACGGCCTCGGTCTGACCGAACACCGCATTGATCACCAACAGCGGCAGCAAGGCCAGCGCCAGGTACTGCCACCAGTTGACGGCCAATCGCCGCCGTACTTGACCGCGGGTCACGCCCGATCAGCCTCGCCCTGGTGCTCGTTGCCCATCATGTGGTCGAGCTTGCTGGCTTTGGTGGCCAGGTAGAGTTTGTTGTGCGGGTTGTGGCCAGTGTGCAGCGGGACGCGCTCGGCGACCACGATGCCCATCTCGGTCAGTGCTTTGACCTTGCGCGGGTTGTTGGTCATCAGGCGCAAGGATTTCACACCCAGATGCTCAAGCATTGGCAGGCAGATGGCATAGTCGCGCTGGTCTGCAGCAAAGCCCAGACGCTCGTTGGCTTCAACAGTGTCGGCGCCGCCGTCCTGCAACTCATAAGCGCGGATCTTGTTCAGCAAGCCAATGCCACGACCTTCCTGACGCAAATACAGCAACACACCGCGGCCTTCACGGGCGATCGCCTGCAAGGCGGCCTCGAGTTGCGAGCCGCAGTCGCAACGCTGGCTGAACAAGGCATCGCCGGTCAGGCATTCGGAGTGCAACCTGCCGAGTACCGGTGAGCCATCGGCGACCTCACCCAGACTGAGCACAACGTGCTCGCGACCAGTGGCCTCATCGAGAAAGCCATGCATGGTGAATTGCGCAAAAGGGGTTGGCAGCTTGGAAGCAGCGACGAAAACGACGGGCACCGTGTGCTCCTGATCTGTATGAGGACTGGAGATTCGCAGAGGCGGCATTGTAACAGCAGGTTCCTGCCGACGCTTAGGCTGAATTATCGGCCATAAAGATCAAGAAGTTTGATCTCTACCCCGTAAAGCCAAGCAAACACCAGCTGCTACATTTTTTCGAACGGGTAAGGTTGTTTCCAGCGTTCGAAGATCGGTCGCAACTGACCACTTTTCACCAACGACCCCATGCGCTGATCGAACAGCGCCAGCAGCGCCCGCCCCCGAGGGTTGTTGGCGAATCCCAGAAAAACCGGTAGTTCGGCCAGATGCGTTCGCCGGAACTGCGCTGGGTTCTGCGCCCCACCGAGCACGAAATCAACCTCGGTCAACGCATCGATGTAGTAATCGGCACGGTCGTGCAACAGCATCGGCAAAACCCCGTTACGACGCTGAACCTCATTGAAGTTATGGATGTTGGGAAAGTATTTTTGATACTGGTAACCCCGTACCCAGAGCAGGCGAGAGTTCCCCAGCGTGGCCACGGTTGGCGCCGGGCTGCTGGCCAGACCCAGTGCGTAAATATGGTCATAGTCGTAGTGCCAACGGGGATAGAGCACGCCACCGACTTCATCTCGGTAAGAGCCGACCCAGGCATCCACCTCACCGCGCTGCACCAGTCCGACCGAGCGTGTGTAAGGCACCGTGCGGATCTGCAGCGTAACGGCAGCCGGCTCGAAGACTGCCCGCAGCACATCCCAGGCCAGACCATGGCCGTCGGCGGCGGTGTAGTCGCTCCATTCTTCACTGGCCAGACGAATCTGGGCGGGAGTCGTGGGCAATTCACTCGCCCGTACCGCAGTGCACGACAATACGCAAAGCAGTATCAACAGCCAGCGACCACTCATCCTTGGTCCCTCAGGCGAAATACCATACCAGCCCTCGCATGGCCAACCAGGCAAACACACCCGCCAGAACGTCGTCGAGCATGATCCCGACGCCCCCGTGCACATGCCGGTCGATCCAGCTGATCGGCCATGGCTTGAGAATGTCGAAGAAGCGGAATATCAGGAAGCCCGCCAATAACCAGTACCAACCTTGCGGCACCAGCCACAGGGTTATCCACATCCCGACCATTTCGTCCCAGACGATGCCTTCGTGGTCGTGTACCCGCAGATCGTCCGCCACCTTGCCGCACAGCCAAAAGCCAAACAGCGTGGTGATGCCGAGCATCAGCCAGTAACCCCAGCCGGGCAACATCTGCCACAGCGGGATAAAGGGTAGCGCAACCAACGAGCCCCAGGTGCCGGGCGCTTTGGGCAGGGTGCCCGAACCGAAGCCGAACGCCAGGAAATGCCAGGGATTACGCCAGACCGAAGGCGGCACAGACTCTGCCGGGACCTGCTTGGGATGATCTGTCACGGGGTCTCCCGAAAATGTTGATAACCCCGGGTGTCCGGGGTGATGTCTTGTCCGTCTGCAGCCAAAAGCGTGACGCCCTGCCCGACCACGACGCGACCGACCACATGCACCGGCCAGCCGTCCGCCAACAACTGCGACAGCTCGGCGGGCGGCAAGGTAAAGGCCAGCACGTAATCGTCGCCACCGCTGAGGGCTGCCGCCCGGGCGTCATTCTCGCCGAGAAACGCCAGCAGCGCCTTGGACAGCGGCAGCTTTTCGCTTTCGATCAGCAAACTGACAGCTGAAGCAGCGGCAATATGCCCGCAATCGGCCAACAGACCGTCCGAGATATCCAGCGCCGAGGTCGCCTTGCCACGCAATGCCTGACCCAACGCCAACTGCGGTTGTGGCGACCAGTAGTGCGCCAGCAACGGCTCGGCGATCGCAGGTTCCGCAGTGCGCTGGCCCAGCACCAGCGGTAAAGCGCCCGCCGCGTTACCCAGTTCGCCGCCAACACACAGCAGATCACCCGGTTGCGCACCACTGCGGGTCAGGGCCAAACCCGTTGGCACACGGCCGAACACGGTCATGGTCAGGCACAGCGGACCGCGCGTTGTGTCGCCGCCCACCAGACGCACACCGCAGCTTTGCGCCATGGCGTTCAAACCACGGGCAAAGGCTTGCAGCCAATCGGCAGCATCCGTCGGCAAGGTCAGGGCAAGGGTAAATGCGAGGGGTGTTGCGCCCATGGCTGCCAGGTCACTGACCGCCACCGCCAGCGAACGCTGACCGAGCAGAAAAGGGTCGCAGGGGTCTGCGAAATGGACACCGGCAACCAGGGTGTCGGTGGAGATAGCCAACTGTTCCCCAGCGGGAACAGTCAGCAAGGCGCAATCATCGCCGATCCCCAAAGCAACGCCAACGCCGCCCTGCGCACAAGGCGCGGCAGCGAAGTAATGACGGATCAGCTCAAACTCGCCCATGGCGTTGTGTCCTGTCTCACCAATACTGTTCCTTTTGGGCGGCGTCTGCTGTCGCCATACTGCGTTGTCGCTCCTCGCCATAGCGGGCTATGACTTGTCGCGGCGCCTTGTCTGGCAACAACAGCCTCGCGCCAAAAAGGAACGTATTGGCAAGACAGGACACTGCAAGCGCGAATCAGCGCTTGAACGCCTTCACTTCAGCTTCACGCAGACGCGGGGCCAGCTTGTCGAGTACGCCGTTGACGAACTTGTGACCGTCGGTGGAACCGTAGACCTTGGCCAGTTCGATCCCTTCGTTGATCACAACGCGGTACGGAACGTCGACGCGCTTGAGCAGCTCCCAGGTGGACAGGCGCAGGACCGCCAGTTCAACCGGATCGAGCTCATCGATAGTGATGTCCAGGCACGGAGCGAGGGCAGAATCGATCTCGGTCTTGTGCGCCGGCACGCCATGCAGGATGTCGTGGAAGTAGGCGGCATCGACATCACTGAAATCGTTATCGACCCGGAACTGCGCTTCGATCTCGTTCAGCGAAGTTTTGGCCATGTGCCATTGGTACAGCGCCTGAGTCGCGAGCTGACGGGCTTCGCGACGCTTGACGCTCTTGGATGGCTTGCCAGCGTCCGCAGGTTTCGGATCGCGCGGGTTGAAACGATCGCTTTCGTCGCTAATCACTTGGCCTCCAACTGCGCCAGCAGGCTGACCATTTCCAGAGCGGACAAGGCAGCTTCGGCACCTTTGTTGCCGGCTTTGGTGCCGGAACGCTCAATGGCTTGCTCGATCGAGTCGACGGTCAGCACGCCAAAGGCAACCGGCACGCCGAACTCCATGGACACCTGGGCCAGGCCCTTGGTGCATTCGCCAGCCACGTATTCGAAGTGCGGAGTGCCGCCACGAATGACCGCGCCCAGGGCGATGATCGCCGCGTACTCGCTTTGTTGAGCGACTTTCTGCGCAACCAGCGGAATTTCGAATGCGCCAGGAGCACGGATGATGGTGATGTCGCTTTCGCTCACGCCATGGCGAACCAGGGCATCAACAGCACCGCTCACCAGGCTTTCGACGACGAAGCTGTTGAAGCGGCCGACCACCAGGGCATAGCGGCCTTTGGGGGCGATGAAGGTACCTTCGATGGTCTTCAGGGTCATTCGACAAATCTCTTAAAGAGCCAGAGCGCGTTCGGTACGCGCTCTTTAGTGATATTTGAACCGCGAATCAAAGACCGGAACAGCCGGTCTTTATTCGGAGGGCACGTATTCTACAACTTCCAGATCGAAACCGGATATCGCATTAAATTTCATCGGCGCACTCATCAGGCGCATTTTGCGCACACCGAGGTCACGCAGGATCTGCGAACCGGCACCGACGATACTGTAGGTGGTCGGTTTCTTCACCGCAGTGTGGTCGGCGGTTTCGCGGATGTGCGCCAGCAATACATCACCATCGAGCGGGTGACCGAGCAACAGCACCACACCGCTGCCCGCCTCGGCCACCGCGGCCATGGCCGCGCGCAGGCTCCAGCGGCCAGGTTGCTTGACCATCAGCAGGTCGCGCAGCGGGTCCATGTTATGGACGCGAACCAGGGTCGGTTCTTCTGCGCAAATGGTGCCCAGGGTCAGCGCCATGTGCACATCGCCCTCCACCGAATCACGATAGGTCACCAGATTGAACTGGCCCAGTTCGCTGTCCAATGGCTGCTCGGCAATCCGCTGAACGGTACGTTCGTGGATCATCCGGTAGTGAATCAGGTCGGCGATGGTACCGATCTTGATGTTGTGTTCGACAGCAAAAGCTTCCAGCTCGGCACGACGGGACATGGTGCCGTCGTCGTTCATCACTTCGCAGATCACTCCGCTCGGCTCAAAACCGGCCATCCGTGCCAGATCGCAGGCGGCTTCGGTGTGGCCGGCGCGTGCCAGCGTACCGCCAGCCTGGGCCATCAGCGGGAAGATGTGACCCGGACTGACGATATCTTCGGCCTTGGCGTCTTTGGCGGCGGCGGCTTGAACGGTGCGCGCACGGTCAGCAGCGGAAATACCGGTGGTGACGCCTTCAGCAGCTTCAATCGAGACGGTGAACTTGGTGCCAAAACCGGAACCGTTGCGCGGCGCCATCAACGGCAGTTTGAGCAGTTCGCAGCGCTCGCGGCTCATCGGCATGCAGATCAGGCCGCGGGCATGCTTGGCCATGAAGTTGATGTGCTCAGGCAGGCAGCACTCGGCGGCCATGATCAGGTCGCCTTCATTCTCGCGATCTTCGTCATCCATCAGGATGACCATCTTGCCTAGGCGGATGTCTTCGACCAGTTCTTCGATGCTATTGAGCGCCACGCGGCACCCCCTTGAGTCAGGATTTGAGATAGCCGTTGGCGGCCAGAAAGCTTTCGGTAATGTTGCCAGCGCTAGGCTCTGCAGCCTTGTCGCCGAGCAACAGGCGTTCCAGATAACGTGCCAGCAAGTCGACTTCAAGGTTGACCTGCCGACCCGGCCGGTAGTCGGCCATGATGGTTTCAGCCAGCGTGTGCGGGACAATGGTCAGTTCGAATTCGGCACCATTGACCGCGTTCACCGTCAGGCTGGTGCCGTCGACGGTGATCGAGCCTTTGTGGGCGATGTACCTGGCCAGATCTTTTGGCGCACGGATGCGGAACTGGATGGCCCGGGCATTTTCTTCCCGGGCAATCACTTCGCCGACACCGTCGACGTGACCGCTGACCAGATGCCCGCCCAAACGAGTGGTCGGAGTCAGGGCCTTTTCCAGGTTGACCCGGCTGCCGCTTTTCAGCTCGTTGAACGCCGTGCAGTCGAGGGTTTCGCGGCTGACGTCCGCCCAGAAACCGTCGCCCGGAAGCTCCACCGCAGTCAGGCAAACGCCGTTGACCGCGATGCTGTCGCCGAGTTTGACGTCAGCCAGATCAAGCTTGCCAGTCTCTACATAAACCCGCACATCGCCGCCTTTTGGGGTCAACGCACGGATACTGCCGATGGATTCGATGATGCCGGTAAACATGGAGTCCTCCTCGAGAACAGGGCCGACGCTTAGCGAAAGCCGAGAATTATACGCTCGCTGGTGGCAGAGGAATGGCAGTGACTCGCCAGTCATCGCCCACGGCGCGCATTTCAATGATTTTCAGCAACGGCGCCTCACTCATCAGCTCCAGCGGCCAGTCCAGCAATGGCCGCGCCGATGAGCCGAGAAACTTGCCCGCGACGAAGATTTGATATTCGTCCACCAGGCCTTGCTGAGCGAAAGCCCCCGCCAGACGCGGACCGGCTTCCACCAGCACCTCGTTGACACCACGGGCAGCCAGTTCGATCAGCAGCTTGCGCAGATCAACCTGACCATCGGAGCCCGGCACGATCAGGCATTCCGGGCCACTGGCATACTGTTCTTCCACCGCGACACAGGTGGCGACCAGCGCCGGGCCGGCCTTGAAGAACGGTGCGTCGAGAGGCACCCGCAGGCGACCATCGATCAGCACGCGCAAGGGTGGTCGGGAAAGCGCCAGCGCAGTCTGCTCGGCATCCAGCCCCAGTTCGTCAGCGCGCACTGTCAGCCGGGCGCCGTCAGCCAATACCGTGTCGGCGCCGGTCAGCACCACGCTGGCCTGGGCGCGCAGGCGCTGCACCGCGCAACGTGCGTCCGGGCCGGTGATCCATTGGCTTTCGCCACTGGCCATGGCGGTGCGACCGTCCAGACTCATGGCCAGTTTGACCCGCACGAACGGCAGACCCTGTTCCATGCGTTTGAGGAAGCCTTGATTGATGGCTCGCGCTTCACCTTCAAGCACGCCGCTATGGATTGCGATGCCCGCCTGCGCCAGACGCTGCATGCCACGGCCAGCGACCTCTGGATTCGGGTCCTGCATGGCGGCAACGACCCGCGCCACACCGGCACTCACCAACGCATCGGCGCACGGCGGCGTGCGCCCATGATGACTGCACGGTTCGAGGGTCACATAGGCGGTAGCGCCCCGGGCGCTCTCACCGGCGGCACGCAACGCATGGACTTCGGCATGGGGCTCGCCGGCGCGCACATGCCAGCCTTCACCGACAATCTGCCCGTCACGCACAATCACACAACCGACTCGAGGATTGGGATGGGTGGTGTAAAGGCCTTTGCGCGCCAGCTCCAGGGCCCGAGCCATGTAGTGGGCGTCGAGGACGGCTTGTTCAGAGGACATAGTCATTCTTTGGCTGGCTCACGGGCCAGGCGATCGATTTCTTCGCGGAACTCGTTGAGATCCTGAAAACGTCGATACACCGAGGCGAAACGAATGTAGGCGACTTCATCGAGCTTTTGCAGCTCGGCCATCACCAACTCACCGACCACCAGTGACTTGACCTCTCGTTCACCGGTCGCCCGCAGTTTGTGCTTGATGTGCGCCAGCGCAGCTTCCAGGCGCTCGACGCTCACCGGACGTTTTTCCAGGGCGCGCTGCATACCGGCACGAAGTTTTTCTTCGTCGAACGGCTGACGGCTGCCGTCGGTTTTGATCAGGCGCGGCAACACCAGTTCGGCGGTTTCGAAGGTGGTGAAACGCTCACCGCAGGCCAGGCATTCACGCCGGCGGCGCACCTGCTCGCCCTCGGCGACCAGACGCGAGTCGATGACCTTGGTGTCGTTGGCACCGCAGAAGGGACAGTGCATGGTGGCAGGCAACAAAAAAAGGGAGGGCCATGGTAGCGCATCCCACTGGCAAGACAAGCCATAGGCTTTACGGTATATAGACCGGCTACTATTTATACACACCGAATTTAGTCTTGCTGGAGCTTCACATGTCGCTACGACCGCTCGTATTGCTCAGCCTCGTCAGCTTGCTGGTCGCGTGCAGCAGTGCGCCCAAACCCGCGCCACCGGTGCCAGGGCCTGCGCCACAGCAGGCACAGAAGAAAGCTCAGGAGTCCGCCAACCTCGGCCCGCTGCCGGCCTTCCAGCGCGAATTGAGCGGTAGTCTGCTAGGCGTGCCGGCCGGCGCTGAAGTCGAACTGGCACTGCTGGTGATCGACGAGCGCGGCCGGCCGCAACAATTGCTGGCCAGCTCTAGCCTGATCGGCAACAACCAGGTGCTGCCGTTCCGTCTGCGCTTCAATCCGGAAGCCTTTCCGGTCGGGGCTCGCGTCGAATTGCGCGGCCGCGCCAGCCAGTCCGGACAACTGATTCTGCATTTGCCTTCGCGACGCATTGATCAACCGATCACCCAGGCACTGGGTCAATTGCAGTTTTTCAAAGCGCCATGACCGTACCGCTCGACTTGCAAGAGGCTCTGGGAGAGCTGCTCGGTGACGCAAAGCTTGTCTCCTGTACATTGCCGGAGACCGAGCTCAAGCTCTGGTTGATTGACGCCGAAAACATGGACCGCGCCTTCACCCCGGAAGAAACCCGGCGAATCCTGCATGAACCGCCTTACTGGAGTTTCTGCTGGGCCAGCGGCCTGGCGTTGGCGCGCTATCTCGCCGAACGCCCGCAATGGGTCGAAGGCAAACGGGTGCTGGATTTCGGAGCAGGTTCCGGGGTTGCCGGTATTGCGGCGGCCAGGGCCGGTGCGCTGGAAGTGGTGGCCTGTGATCTTGATCCGCTGGCGATTGCGGCCTGCCGGGCGAATGCTGAACTCAATGATGTACAGCTCAGCTACTCGACGGACTTTTTCGCCGAAGCCGATCGCTTTGATCTGATCCTGGTGGCCGATGTGCTGTACGACCGCGGCAACCTGCCGCTGCTCGATGAGTTTTTGAGTCGTGGCCGGGAAGCTCTGGTGGCGGACTCCAGAGTGCGCAATTTCCAGCATCCGGCGTATCAACGGCTGGAAATGCTGGAAGCCTTCACTTTGCCGGATCTGGCCGAGCCTGAAGAGTTTCGTCATGTGAGCCTGTACCACGCGCAAAGACGGTAGAAGCCACCTGTAGCAGTTACCCGGACGCAGCCTTCGGCAACGGCTACGCAAAGCGCCTTCAAGCCCTTATAGTTAGCCCATTCACGCTTTCAAGAGATGCCCCATGAGTCAGGACACGCCGTATATCTTCGACGCCAGCACTGTCGATTTCGACCAGTCGGTGATCGAGAACTCTTTCCACAAACCGGTGCTGGTGGATTTCTGGGCCGAATGGTGTGCGCCGTGCAAGGCGCTGATGCCGATGCTCCAGCAGATTACCGAGAGCTATCAGGGCGAGCTGTTGCTGGCCAAGGTCAATTGCGACGCCGAACCGGACATCGTTTCGCGCTTCGGTATCCGCAGCCTGCCGACCGTGGTGCTGTTCAAGGACGGTCAACCGGTGGACGGTTTTGCCGGTGCGCAACCGGAATCTGCGGTCCGCGCGTTGCTTGAGCCCCATGTACAGATGCCACCACCGGCCGCTGCCGATCCCTTCGAGCAGGCTCAGGCGTTGTTCGATGAAGGCCGTTTTGCCGACGCCGAAGCCATCCTCAAAGTGCTGCTGGGCGAAGACAACACCAATGCGAAAGCGCTGATCCTCTACGCCCGCTGCCTCACCGAACGTGGCGAGCTGGGTGAAGCGCAAACCGTGCTCGACGCGGTCAAGACCGATGAGCACAAGGCCGCCCTGGCCGGCGCCAAGGCGCAGATCCAGTTCCTGGGCCAGGCCAAGGATTTGCCGGATGCGGCAGACCTGAAGGCGCGCCTGGCGAAAAACCCGCAGGACGATGAAGCGGTCTATCAACTGGCGATTCAGCAACTGGCTCGCCAGCAATACGACGCGGCGCTGGATTCGTTGCTGAAGTTGTTCATCCGCAACCGCGGCTACAGCGAAGGCTTGCCGCACAAGACCTTGCTGCAAGTGTTCGAATTGCTGGGCAACGATCACCCGCTGGTGACCACGTACCGCCGCAAGTTGTTTGCTGCGTTGTATTAAGCAGGAGCACGGCTTGCCGGCGATGGCATTCTTGAGATCGCCATCGCGAGCAAGCTGTGCTCCTACGCGGGCTCAACCCAGCTATAGAGCGGCGTATCCCCGCCGCTCACCACTTTCACTTCCGCGCAATGGCGCAAGCGCACCAACAGGCGTTTGCCCGACGCCGCGCTTCCTGTCAGTCCTTCCAGTTGCTCCAGCAAATCCGGCCCGCTCATCTGCCCTGCCTTGCGCAACAGATCCTTGGCGATCTGCCACAGTGCATCGTCCTGATTCACTGGTTTGGCCTGCGGGGTATTGCTCTCGGGCCTGGTCACCTGCAACTGCGCCCCTAACTGCGCCCAATCGCCCTCGTCCAGCTCCAGGGTCAAGTCCACCGGCCAGTCGCCGATGCTTCCACGTATCCGCACCATAGGTTTTCCCTCAAGTTTCTGACGAACATGCTCCCACGCGTCTTGCGCAACGCCAAGCAGACGGTCAAACTCCCGCCACTATTGTTATAAGATCACATAACAAAACATTCATCTTCTTTCCCGGAGACTTGCTATGCGCCGTCTGCTTCTCGCCTTGCCGTTTACCCTGCTGCCGCTGGCCATCGCTCATGCCGCCGAGGTCCATGATCATGAGCATGAACACGGCAGCCTCGGCGCCCACGAACATGGCGTCGGGCGCTTGAACGCGGCGCTGGACGGTCAGAGTCTGGAGCTGGAACTGGAAAGTCCGGCGATGAACCTGGTGGGTTTCGAACACGTCGCCAGCACTGATGAGGACAAAGCCAAAGTCACCGCTGTGCGTGCCCAGCTTGAGAAACCATTGGTACTGTTCAGCCTGCCAAAAGCCGCCGGCTGCGTGGTTGCCAAGCAGGAACTGGAAAGCCCGCTGTTCGGCGACAAGCCGGATGCCGATGATCACGATGAAGATGAAGACCATGATGCAGACGCCAAAGACGCCGACGGTCATGAGCATCACCATGAACACAGCGAGATCCACGCCCACTACCAATTCACCTGCGCCACGCCGACCGCGCTGAAGAGTCTGGAGCTGACACAAATCTTCAAGACCTTCCCCGCCACCCAGAAAATTCAGGTACAACTCATCAGCCCAAGTGGCCAGCAAGGTGTTGAAGCAACAGCGAAGGCTGCAATCCTGAAGTTTTGAATTCACACCGACCTCGTAGGAGCGAGGCTTGCCCGCGATGAACGATGACGCGGCTTGTCTGATTGACTGCAGCGCCTGAATCGCGGGCAAGCCTCGCTCCTACAAGTACTCAACACACATGAAATCGGCTCAATGACCCAAGCACTTATCGAACTGTCCGACCTGGGCTTCAGTTGGCCCGGTCATCCGCAGTTGCTGGACATCCCGGCGTTCCGCCTCGAGCCCGGCGAAACGCTGTTCCTCAAAGGCCCCAGCGGCAGTGGCAAGACCACCCTGCTGGGCTTGCTCGGCGGGGTGCAGAAGCCCAATCGCGGCAGCATTCGCCTGCTCGGCCAGGAACTGACCGAGCTCTCGGCCGGCGCCCGTGACCGCTTCCGGGTCGACCACACCGGCTACATTTTCCAGCAGTTCAACTTGCTACCGTTTCTCTCGGTGCGGGAGAACGTCGAACTGCCCTGTCACTTTTCCAAATTGCGCGCCAACCGGGCAATCCAGCGTCACGGCAGTGTCGATCAGGCGGCCGCGACGTTGCTGGCCCACTTGGGTTTGAAAGATCCAAGCCTGCTCAGCCGTCGCGCCGACTCACTGTCCATTGGCCAGCAACAACGGGTCGCCGCCGCCCGGGCGTTGATCGGCCAACCCGAACTGGTGATCGCCGACGAGCCGACTTCGGCCCTGGACTATGACGCCCGCGAGGCGTTTATCCGGTTGTTGTTCGCCGAGTGCCGTGAGGCCGGGGCCAGCCTGCTGTTTGTCAGCCATGACCAAAGCCTGGCGCCGCTGTTTGATCGCAACCTGTCGCTGGCCGAACTCAATCGCGCCGCAGTGCCCGCAGAGGTTTGAGATGTATTTGTTTCGTCTAGCCATGGCCAGCCTGGCTAACCGCCGCTTTACCGCGATCCTCACCGCCTTCGCCATCGCGCTGTCGGTTTGCCTGTTGCTGGCCGTTGAGCGCGTGCGCACCGAAGCCCGCGCCAGCTTCGCCAGCACCATCAGCGGCACCGACCTGATCGTCGGCGCCCGTTCCGGCTCGGTCAATCTGCTGCTGTACTCGGTATTTCGTATCGGCAACGCCACCAACAACATTCGTTGGGACAGCTTCGAGCACTTCGCAAACAGCCCGAAAGTGAAGTGGGCGATTCCGATTTCCCTCGGTGATTCCCATCGCGGTTATCGAGTAATGGGCACCACTGACGCCTACTTCCAGCACTACCAATACGGTCGCCAACAAAGCCTGCAACTGGCCAGCGGCCGCGCCTTCGCCACCGATCCGTTTGAAGTGGTACTCGGTGCCGAAGTCGCCGATGCCCTGCATTACAAACTCGGCGACAAACTGGTACTGGCCCACGGTGTGGCGGTAATCAGCCTGGTCAAACACGACGACAAACCGTTCACCGTGGTTGGCATTTTGCAGCGCACCGGCACCCCGGTGGACCGCACGCTGCACATCAGCCTCGGCGGCATGGAAGCGATCCACATCGATTGGCACAACGGTGCTCCGGCCCAGGGCAATGGCCGCATCAGCGCCGATCAGGCACGCAACATGGACCTCACTCCGCAAGCCATCACCGCCTTCATGCTGGGCCTCAACAGCAAGATCGCGACCTTCGCCATGCAACGCGAGATCAACGAGTTTCGTGGCGAGCCGATGCTGGCGATTCTGCCGGGCGTAGCCTTGCAGGAGCTCTGGAGCATGATGGGCACGGCTGAAAAAGCCCTGTTTGTGATTTCGTTATTCGTGGTGCTGACCGGATTGATCGGCATGCTCACCGCCATTCTCACCAGCCTCAACGAACGCCGTCGGGAGATGGCTATCCTGCGGTCGGTCGGCGCGCGGCCCTGGCATATCGCGACCTTACTGGTGCTCGAAGCCTTCGCCCTGGCGTTGTCCGGAGTGATTGCCGGGTTGGGGCTGTTGTACCTGAGCATCGCCCTGGCGCAAGGCTATGTGCAGTCGACTTATGGTTTGTACCTGCCGCTGGCCTGGCCAAGCGAGTATGAGTGGACGCTGCTCGGCGGTATCCTGCTTGCCGCATTGCTGATGGGCAGCGTGCCGGCCTGGCGCGCCTACCGACAATCGTTGGCCGATGGCCTGTCCATTCGTTTATGAAGTATCTGTTTATGACCATCCCGTTTATGAGGAGCCACGTCATGCCCCGCGCCCTGCTTGCGCTGTTGTTGCTGGTCGCCATGCCGTTGTGGGCCGCCCAACCGAAAGACCTGACCTGGTTGGAAATGATCCCGCCGGACGCCGCGCCGCAAGTCCCGAACATGACGCCGCTGCACGATCTGTCGAAGATGGGCGACGCCCTGTCCGCCGAAGCGGCACCGGCGGCCACGCAAGACCTGCCCAACGCACCGGTAGTCAAGAGCCTCGACGGGCAGCGGATCCGCTTGCCGGGTTATATCGTGCCACTGGAAGTCAGCGAAGAAGGCCGCACCACCGAGTTTTTGCTGGTGCCGTATTTCGGCGCCTGCATCCACGTACCGCCACCGCCGTCGAATCAGATCGTCCATGTCAAAAGCGAGGCGGGGGTGAAGCTCGATGAGCTGTATCAGCCGTACTGGATCGAGGGCGCGATGCAGGTCAAAGCGTCCACCAGCGAGCTGGCCGATGCGGGTTACCAAATGGATGCCGAGAAGATCTACGTTTACGAATTGCCGGAGTAGGAACGACTCTCCCTGTAGCTGGTGTAGCCTGCTGCTACAGGGATTGGCACCGCCCCCCTGAAGGCTCTGCGCTTTTATCCCCTGTCACCATTCCATTGAGCTGAGTCAAAGGCTCGTTCTTGACGCTCCTTAACATTGGACATAGCCAACTTGAATCGTCCTTTGGAGCCTCCATGCACAAGTCTTTGCTTCGCGCTTCGCTGTTCGCCCTCGCGCTTGCAGCCCCACTCGCTCACGCCCACCAGGTCGGTGATTTCATCGTCCGTGCCGGTGCTGCCAGCACCGCGCCCAACGAAGACAGCGGCGAGCTGAAACTCGACGGTAGGAAAATCTCCGGTACCAAAGCGACTCTGGACAGCGACACGCAACTGGGTCTGGCGTTCGCCTACATGTTCACCGACCACATCGGCCTCGAACTGCTGGCTGCCACACCGTTCAAGCACCAAGTCGGTGTAAAAGGTCTTGGTCCGGCGCTGGACGGCAAGCTCGCCGACATCAAGCAACTGCCACCGACCCTGTCGCTGCAGTACTACCCGCTGGACGCTTCATCCAGGTTCCAGCCATATGCCGGTGTCGGTATCAACTACACCATGTTCTTTGGCGAAGACCTGACCAGTCAGCGTAAAAGCGAAGGTTTCAGCAACCTGAAACTCAAGGACTCGGTGGGTATCGCCGGGCAACTGGGCTTTGACTACATGATCACCGACCACATGCTGTTCAACGCCTCGGTCTGGTACGTCGATATCGACACCCAAGCCACCGTCGATGGCCCGACTGCACTGGGTGTCGGCCAGACCAAAGTCGACGTGGATGTCTCCCCATGGGTGTACATGGTGGGTGTTGGTTACAAGTTCTGATTCAACCTCTATCGCGGGCAAGCCTCGCTCCTACAAGAGCACCGCGCCATCTGTAGGAACAGGCTTGCCCACGAAGTCGTCGGACCGCCCCCCAGGACCTGAAGTCCGACGACAATAAAAAGGCGCCTCGAAAGGCGCCATTTTCATTCAATAAAACACTATCGCCCCAGCAACCGCGCCAGACCAACGCTCATCGGCGTCTGCTCAGGAAATTTGAAACGCTGCAACAGCCGTTGATTATTCGCCCGGGAATGACGGATATCGCCCGAGCGTGCCGGGCCGTAGCTCACCGGCGGCAACTGCCCCACTACCTCAGCCAATGCCTCGAGCATCTGCTTGAGTGTGGTCGCCTGATTCAGTCCGACGTTGACTGCGCCCTCTTCGACCTGCGGCGCTTCGATGGCCTGAATCAGCACGTCCACCAGGTCTTCAACGTAAACGAAGTCACGGGTTTGCTCACCGTCACCGAACACGGTGATCGGCAGGCCTTTCTGTGCCCGCTCACTGAAAATGCTGATCACCCCGGAGTACGGCGACGACGGATCCTGGCGTGGACCGAAGATGTTGAAGAAGCGGAACACCACCGGCTCCAGAGCGTGCTGGCGACGGTAGAAGTCGAAGTAGTACTCGCTCGCCAGTTTGTCCGACGCGTAAGGCGTCAACGGCGCCTTGGGCGTGTCTTCGTCGATCGACTCACCTTCGCCATTGTTGCCATAGACCGCCGCGCTTGAGGCGAACAGCACGCGCTTGACGCCAGCCTGACGCATGGCTTCACAAACGTTCAGCGTGCCAATGAAGTTGCTCTGGTGGGTGCGCACCGGATCATCCACCGAAGCCTGCACCGAAGCCACAGCCGCGAGATGGGCGACAGCCTGGCAACCCACCATCGCCCGCGCCACTAGCGCAGCATCGGCGACGTCGCCTTCAATCAGTTCGACCCGAGCATTATCCAATGGCAAGTTGCTGCGTTTGCCGCTGGACAAGTCATCGAGAATCCGCACCGCGTAACCCTTGGCGAGCAAGGCATCGACCAGGTGCGAACCAATAAACCCGGCGCCGCCGGTGATTAAAACAGGGCCGTCAGCCATGGCGATAAAACCTATCCAGTAAGCCCGGGAGTGCCGCACGCCAGGCGCGGGGTTTGATCCCGAAGGTATGCAGAATTTTCTTGCAGGCCAGGACCGCATGTTGCGGCTCTTCAGCAGCATCAGGGCGCGCAGCATGGGCTTGCGCAGTCGGCGCCTCGATGGCCAGCGGATGCAACTGCCGGGCCTCGGCGAGAATCGCCTGACCCAATGCCAGCGGCGTGGTCGCTTCATGCCCGGCGTAGTGGTAAGTGCCCCACAGCGGCGCCGAGCAATCGAGCTGTTTGAGTACCGAAATAATCACTCGCGCCGCGTCATCCACCGGGGTCGGATTACCGCGACGGTCGTCGGCCATCAGCAACTCTTCGGGTCGCTCGGCCCGGGCCAGGAAGCGCCCGAGCGTGCCGTCGGCACTGTCATCGAGCAGCCAGCCAAAGCGCAACAAAACATGCTGTGGACAGGTTGCGCGCACACTCTGCTCGATCCGCCACAAGGCCTGGCCACGCAGACCCAGCGGCACCGGTTCGTCTTTTTCGCTGTAGGCAGTCGCTCGCGAGCCATCGAAGACTCGATAGCTGGAGGGCTGCACCAGGATGATATTGTGATGTTGGCACAGCTCGGCAAGCCGCTCGATCGCCCGCTCCTGCCCGGCCAGACGCGTCTCGCCGACCGTCTCCGCCTGAAACCAGTCGAAGTAATAGGCAAGGTTGATCAAGGCATCCGGACGGGTGTCATCGAGCAGTTGCGTCAGGCTCGCGGCATCCCAGCCGTCTTGCGGCGGACGGGGGGCGAGGAAACCAATATCTTCCTCCGCACCGAGGCGAATCAGCGCTTGCCCAAGGGCATTTCCGCCGCCCAGTAACATAAGGCGCATTCGCATAGAGTCAGCAGGCCCAGTCTGTTTAGAACGATGGTTTATATCGGACAAGCCATATAGCCTTGCCGTTGGCATTTGCCAGAATCGTTGCATTTTGCGGGTTTCCAGCGCAGCCGTCACCCGCAAAGTGTAGAACGGCCAGATCAGGGCCCGACAATACGGCCTTTGTGGCGAGGGGTTGCAAGTTCTGCCTGTCAGTCGCATAAATCTGCTCATGAATCTTCCCGAATCAGCGGACAACGCCCTGACCGGCTTCCACCCTGCCGTCAGAGCCTGGTTCAACGCGACGTTCCCCTCGGTCACCGCCGCCCAGGCTCAGGCGTGGCCGTTGATCCGCCAGCGCCGCTCGACGTTGATTGCCGCGCCCACAGGCTCCGGAAAAACCCTCACCGCGTTTCTCGCGGTGATCGATGACCTGGTCCATCAAGGACTGGAGCAAAACGGCGAACTGCCGAACGAGACGCTGGTGGTCTACGTCTCGCCGCTCAAGGCGCTGTCCAACGACATTCAGATCAACCTGCAAAACCCGCTTGCCGGGATTACCGAACAATTGCGCTGCATGGGCTTGCCTCAACTGAAGATCAACACCTCTGTGCGAACCGGCGACACCACCCAAAAAGACCGCACGGCGATGCGCAAAAGCGCACCGCATATTCTGGTGACCACCCCGGAGTCGCTTTACGTATTACTCGGTTCGGACTCCGGCCGACGCATGCTCGCCAGCACCCGCACAGTGATCGTCGACGAGATCCACGCCATTGCCTCCAGCAAGCGCGGCAGTCATTTAACCCTGAGCCTGGAGCGTCTACAGGCGCTGTGCCCGGATCCGTTGATGCGCATCGGCTTATCGGCCACGCAAAAACCCATCGAAGCGGTGTCACGCTTTCTGGTGGGCCGCGACCACGCCTGCGAGATTGTCGACATTGGCCACGCCCGTCCACGGGACTTAAGCATCGAAGTGCCGCCGGTACCGTTGTCAGCGGTGATGGCCAATGACGTCTGGGAACTGGTCTACGACCGGCTCGCCGTGCTCGCCCGCGAGCACAAAACCACGCTGGTTTTCGTCAACACCCGGCGCCTGGCAGAGCGTTTGAGCCGGCATTTGAGCGAACGTCTTGGCAAAGAGGCGGTGGCCGCCCACCACGGCAGCCTGGCCAAAGAGTTCCGACTGGACGCCGAGCAACGGCTCAAGCGTGGCGACCTGCAAGTGCTGATCGCCACCGCGTCACTGGAGCTGGGCATCGATATCGGCGATGTCGATCTGGTCTGCCAGATAGGCTCGCCGCGTTCAATTGCGGCATTTCTACAACGGGTTGGCCGCTCCGGACACCAGGTCGGCGGCACACCCAAGGGGCGTCTGTTCGCCACCACACGGGACGACCTGATCGAATGCGCGGCCCTGCTCGACTGCGTGCGTCGCGGTGAACTCGACACCTTGCTGATTCCCGTGGCGCCGCTTGACGTGCTGGCCCAGCAGATCGTCGCCGAGGTCAGTTGCCAGCAATGGCAGGAGCAAGCGCTACTGGAAATGCTCCGCCGTGCGTCACCCTATAGCGATCTCGATGAAGCACATTTTCAGGCGTTATTGCAGATGCTCGCCGAGGGCTACAACAGCCGTCAGGGAATCCGCAGCGCTTATCTGCATCGCGATGCCGTGACACGAACCCTGCGAGGCCGTCGCGGCAGCAAACTCACCGCTGTAACCAGCGGCGGGACGATCCCGGACAACGCCGACTACAGCGTATTGCTGGAGCCACAGAGCCTGAACATCGGCAGTGTCAACGAGGACTTTGCCGTCGAAAGCATCGCCGGCGACATCTTCCAGTTGGGCAATACCTCGTACCGGATCCTGCGCATCGAAACCGGCAAAGTACGGGTCGAAGATGCTCAAGGCCAACCGCCGACCATTCCGTTCTGGCTCGGTGAAGCGCCCGGTCGCAGCGCAGAACTGTCGTTCGCCGTGGCGCGCCTGCACGCGCAACTCGATGAACTGCTCAGCGCCAGCCCCGGCGACTTGCAACCGAGCCTCGACTGGTTGACCGACACCCTGGGCCTGAGCATCTCCAGCGCCGAGCAGCTGGTGGAGTATCTGGCGCGCGCACGTTTGACGCTGGGTGCATTACCGTCCCGGGACACGCTGATCATGGAGCGTTTTTTCGATGAGTCCGGCGGCACCCAACTGATCATCCATACGCCGTTTGGCAGCCGCATCAATCGCGCTTGGGGCCTGGCGCTGCGCAAGCGTTTTTGCCGTACTTTCAATTTCGAATTGCAGGCCGCTGCCAGCGAAGACGCCATCGTGCTCTCGCTGTCCACCAGTCACAGCTTTGAGCTGGACGACGTCTGGCGTTACCTGCACAGCAACAGCGCTGAGCACATCCTGATCCAGGCTGTATTGGAGGCCCCGTTGTTCGGCGTGCGCTGGCGCTGGAATGCTGGCGTCGCCCTGGCCCTGCCGCGTTATTCCGGCGGGCGCAAAGTCCCGCCGCAGATCCAGCGGATGAAAAGCGAAGACCTGATCGCCAGTGTGTTTCCCGATCAGATCGCTTGCCTGGAAAACCTCGCCGGCGAGCGGGAAATTCCCGAGCATCCGCTGGTGGAGCAAACCCTCGATGACTGCCTTCATGACGCCATGGACAGCGAAGGCTGGCTGGCACTGCTGCGGCGTATGGAGAACGGCGAAGTGCGGTTGATCAGCCGCGATCTGCCGGCGCCGTCGCCCTTGGCCGCCGAAATTCTGAGCGCCCGGCCCTACACCTTTCTCGATGACGCACCACTGGAAGAACGTCGCACCCAAGCCGTGCTCAACCGCCGCTGGAGCGACCCGCAATCGACCGATGATCTGGGCGCGCTGGATAGCGAGGCGATTCAGGCCGTGCGCGACGAAGCCTGGCCCGCGCCCACGGGCGTCGACGAAATGCACGAAGCGCTGATGAGTCTGGCGTGCATCAGCGATGCTGAGGCGCAGACCAATGAGCACTGGCTGACCTGGCTGCACGCCTTGGCCGACAGTGGTCGGGCCTGCCGTCTGCAGCTCAATGCCGAGCAGTCGTTATGGTTGGCACTGGAGCGGCTGACGTGTTTGCGGGCGCTGTATCCCGACGCTGCGTTGCAGCCTGGGTTGCAGGCTTTGCCCGGATTCGATGAACCCTGGGATGTCGATGAGGCGCTGGTGGAAGTGATCCGCGCCCGTCTCAGTGGTTTCGGGCCTCTGCCTTTGAACCAGATCGCCGAACCACTGGCGCTGCCGATGGCCAGCGTCACTCAGGCCTTGGCGCAACTGGAACGTGAAGGTTACGTGCTGCGCGGACGCTTCAGCCCGGGCGCCAGCGACGATCAATGGTGCGAACGGCATTTGCTGGCGCGTATTCATCGCTACACGGTCAGACGACTGCGCCGGGAAATCGAGCCGGTAGCGTTGCAGGACTTCATGCGATTCCTGTTTGACTGGCAGCATCTGTCTACGACAACTCAAGGCCAGGGCAGCGCCGTTTTGCCAGAGATCGTCAACCAGTTTGAAGGCTACCCAGCCGCCGCCGCGGCCTGGGACAGCGATATTTTGCCGGCGCGGCTCAAGGGTTATTCAGTCAGTTGGCTGGATGACCTGTGCCGCAGCGGCAAACTGGTCTGGACCCGGTTGACCGCGCGCAACAAGCCCGCGAGTGCCGCGCTTCGCAGTACCCCAATCGTGTTGTTGCCACGCAACCAGGTTGCGCTCTGGAGCGGCTTGACCGAGCAGACCGACAGCAGCGAGTTATCGCCAAAAACCCGGAAAGTCCACCAGGCCCTGACCCAACATGGCGCCTTGTTCTTCGACGAACTGCTGCATGAAGCGCATCTGCTGCGCAGCGAACTGGAAAGCGCATTGCAGGAGCTGGTTGGTGCGGGACTGGTGAATGCCGACAGTTTTGCCGGGCTGCGGGCGCTGATCACCCCCGCCAGCAAACGCCAGGCCCGCAGCAGTCGCCGTGGCCGCGGGGCGTTTATCGGCGGGATGGACGATGCCGGACGTTGGGCCTTGTTGCGACGCCCCGCTGCAGCAGTGGCAAGCGAAATCACTCGTCCCGGGCAAACCCCGACGGCGACACTGGAGCATGTCGCGAAGACTCTGCTTCGGCGTTATGGCGTGGTCTTCTGGCGTTTGCTTGAGCGCGAGGCTGATTGGCTGCCAGTCTGGCGCGAACTGCTGCGCACGTTCCATCGCCTCGAGGCCCGAGGCGAAATTCGCGGTGGGCGATTTGTCAGCGGCCTGGCGGGCGAGCAGTTCGCGTTGCCGGAGGCGATTCCTCTACTGCGGGAAGTACGTCGACGCCCCCATGACGGCAGCCTGATTGGTGTCTGCGGCGTCGACCCGTTGAACCTGGCCGGTACGCTGCTGCCGGGCAGCAAAGTCCCTGCGCTGGCCAGCAATCGGTTGGTGTACCGCGACGGCTTGCCTGCCGCCGCCGAAATCGCCGGCAAGCAGCATTTCTGGCTGGAACTGGATCAGCAGGCCAGTGCCGAGGTGCGCAACAAACTGGTGCAACACCGCTCTTGAGTAAGTGATCGTTCCCACGCTCTGCGTGGTAACGCCTCACTGGACGCTCCGCGTCCGCTCTTACTGTGACGCGGAGCGTCACCGGCTGCATTCCCACGCGCGAGCGTGGGAACGGTCAACACACAAGACCGTATATTTGACTTGCGATCAAATATCTTGTGCCGATACCGCTATTTTTCCACACGAGTCAAACACCGACACTGCGCTCCTGATTTAAACCCACCGGAGTTGCAGCCATGCCCATTGCCTTGCTCGCGCTAACCCTAAGCGCATTTGCCATCGGGACGACCGAGTTCGTCATCGTTGGCCTGTTACCCACTATCGGTGCCGACCTTGGCGTCAGCCTGCCGTCCGCCGGTCTTTTGGTCAGCCTTTACGCGCTGGGCGTGGCCATTGGCGCACCGGTACTCACCGCATTGACCGGCAAAGTGCCGCGTAAACTCTTGCTGTTGTCGTTGATGGTGCTGTTCACCCTCGGCAACCTGTTGGCCTGGAAAGCACCCAGCTACGAATCGCTGGTCATTGCACGGATCGTTACCGGGCTCGCCCACGGGGTGTTCTTCTCCATCGGCTCGACCATTGCCACCAGCCTGGTGCCCAAGGAAAAGGCCGCCAGCGCGATTGCGATCATGTTTACCGGTCTGACCGTAGCCTTGGTCACTGGCGTGCCACTGGGCACCTTCATTGGCCAGCACTTCGGTTGGCGCGAAACCTTCCTCGCCGTTTCGGCCCTGGGGGTGATCGCCTTTATTGGCAGCCTGATTTACGTGCCGAAAAACATTGCCCACAGCAAACCTGCTTCGCTGCTACAGCAACTTCAAGTTCTGAAACAGCCACGGTTGTTGCTGGTGTTCGCCATGACTGCGGTCGGCTACGGCGGATCGTTCATTGCGTTCACCTTCCTGGCGCCAATTCTTCAGGACATCTCCGGCTTCAGCGCCAGCACCGTTAGCCTGGTGCTGCTGGTCTACGGCATCTCGGTGGCCATCGGTAACATCTGGGGCGGCAAACTGGCCGATAAACGCGGCCCGATCAGCGCCTTGAAGCTCATCTTCGCCCTGCTCGCCGCTGTGCTCTTTGTGCTGACCTTGACCGCTGGTAATCCTTGGCTGGCATTGGCCACCGTACTGGTCTGGGGCGCGGTCGCTTTCGGCAACGTACCGGGCCTGCAAGTGTATGTAGTGCGCCAGGCCGAACATCACACCCCGAATGCGGTGGACGTGGCTTCGGGTCTGAACATCGCTGCTTTCAACCTTGGCATCGCCGGCGGCGCTTGGGGTGGCGGTCTGATCGTCGCCCACATGGGCCTGATTCATACCGCATGGATCGGCGGTCTGGTGGTGCTGGTCGCCCTTGCATTGACCGCCTGGAGTGGTCGTCTCGATCGTCTCGGCCCGGTGTATCCAGAGCCGGCGCAGGGTTCGGCGCAGATTGTCGCCGGGCATTAAAAGATCGCAGCCTTCGGGCTGCGTTTTTTTGTACGCCCCCACTTATACCCGCGCGGGTGCCGTCACTCCAAACCGTGCGCGGTAATCACTTGGGGCAAGGCCGGTGATTTTTTTGAACGTGGCGCGAAAAGCACTTGGGTCCTGATAGCCGACGGTCCAGGCAATGTGGTCGATGGTCCCGTTGGTGAATTCGAGCATCTCCCGGGCCTTGCCGACCCGCAGATGCTGACAGTATTCGGTGGGTTTCAGACCGGTTGCCGAGCGAAAGCGCCGCAGGAAGGTGCGTTCCTCCAGACCGGCCTGCTGGGCCATCGCCGTCAGCGAGACCTCCACCGCACCGTTACCTTGCAGCCAATGCTGGACCTTGAGGATCGCCGGGTCGCCATGGCCGAGTAGTGGCGCAAAGTTACTGCCGCACCGGCTCGCGCTGTCGCTGTGCTCGATCACCAGAAACCGCGCAGTGCCGGTCGCGATGCTCGGCCCGAGCAGACGGTCCACCAGACGCAATCCCAACTCGGACCAGGCCATTAGCCCGGCGGTGGTGATCAGGTCGCCGTCGTCGACAATAGGTTTGTCGGCATTGAGTTTGACCCCCGGGTAACGCTCGGCGAACTGTTTCGCCGAGGTCCAGTGAGTGGTCGCGCTGCGGCCATCCAGCAAACCGCTTTGCGCCATCAGAATAGAACCCACGCACACGCCGCCGAGAGTCGCACCGCTGGCGTGTTGCTGGCGAAGCCAATGGGTCAACGCTGACGGAGCCTGAGCGTCAGAAAACCCGGCGATCGAAGGCGGGATCAACACCGCCATCAACGCCTGGTCGGGCCCCGGATGACTGTCGAAGACCCGCACCGGCGCCTCAAAGGCATCGGTACGCCAGTGGCTGACCCGCAGCAGCGGCAGCTGCGTAGCCTGATATTCGGCCGCAATGCGGTTTGCTACACCAAACAGATCGGTCAAGCCATGTACCGCCGCCATCTGCGCGCCGGGATAGATCAGCACGCCCAATTCGGCGACTGCGCTTTCTACGCCCATTGTCAGTTTTCCCCCTTCTATTGTCGGTGCAGCCAATCCTCGAACGGCCGGCTAACCCCAATACTTCACGCCACACAAACACATCCGAGGAAACACCCATGGCCAAGCAAGCACTCATCGTAGTCGATATCCAGAACGACTACTTCCCCCACGGCAAATGGCCGTTGGTGGGCGTCGAAGCCGCCGCCGACAACGCCGCACGGCTGATTCAGGCATTTCGCGATACCGGTGACACGGTGGTGCACATCCGCCACGAATTCACCTCCGACACGGCGCCGTTCTTCACCCCTGGCTCTGAAGGCGCACGCCTGCACCCTAAAGTCATCAACCGCGCCAACGAGCCGGTGGTGCTCAAGCACTTCGTCAACTCGTTCCGCGAAACCGAACTACAGTCAATCCTCGACCAGCAGGGCATCGAGAGCCTGGTGATCGTCGGCAGCATGAGCCACATGTGCATCGACGGCGTCACTCGAGCCGCAGCCGACCTTGGCTACACCGTCACGGTAATCCATGACGCCTGCGCCACCCGCGATCTTGAGTTCAACGGCCTGACTGTTCCGGCCGCCCACGTGCATGCCGCCTTCATGTCGGCATTGGGCTTTGCCTATGCAACTGTGGTGTCCACCGACGATTTCCTGGCTGCCGGCCGCTAGCCACACAGGCCACTAGGCCTCCCCATCGCAAACTCATTGGAGACTATCGACCCCCCCGCCCCTGATCATCCGGCGACGATGACCAGATCGTGCCCATCCAGGCCGCCGGACTGGAAAGCGCCAGGCTGATCGAATACGCCAAACTGATCGTCTATCCCGGCGCGCCCCATGGCCCGACTGACACCCACAAGGAAAAGGTCAACGCTGACATGCTGGCGTTTGCCAGGAGCTGATCAACGCGCCAAAAAACAAAAGGCCCGTAGCGGTTGAAAGCTACGGGCCTTTTGTCTGCCGTTAGAGAAATTTATCTCTAGAACGGAATATCGTCATCAAAGCTGTCGAAATCCGGAGCCGGTTGCGGTGCGGCCTGTTGTGGCGCTGGACGCGACTCACGTTGTGGCTGCTGCGATGGCTGAGATTGCTGCGGACGCGACTGCTGAGGACGCGGCGCCGAGTTGGACATGCCACCCTGGCCTTGTTGGTCGCCCTGTGGACGGCCGCCCAGCAGTTGCATGGTGCCTTGCATGTCGACCACGATTTCGGTGGTGTAACGCTTGATACCGTCTTTTTCCCACTCGCGGGTTTGCAGTTTGCCTTCGATGTAGACCTGCGAACCTTTACGCAGGTACTCGCCAGCGATTTCCGCAACCTTGCCGAACATCGACACACGGTGCCATTCGGTCTTCTCGACCTTCTGACCGGTTTGCTTGTCGGTCCACTGTTCGCTGGTCGCCAGACTCAGGTTGGTCACGGCGTTACCGTTAGGCAAGTAGCGAACTTCGGGATCCTGGCCGCAAGTGCCGACCAATATGACTTTGTTAACCCCACGGGCCATAACGTTCTCCTAGGCTTCGCACATCGTCGGCGCCGGGTTGTTGACCAGGCGCTCAAGGGTCGTGCGATCCAATAGTTCGGTGTCCAATTTGATGTAAATGGCCGCTTCATCAGCAACCACCACTGCATCTGTTACCCCAACGACGGCCAGCAGGCGCTCGACCAGACCAGCTTCGCGGATCGCTTCAGGCGATAACGGCAAGCGCAGGCTCGTCACATATGGGGGTTCACGCATGGTAACAGCAAAGGCCAACCAAAGTGCAGCCAGGCCCGCGCATCCAAGGAACACAACCGACAGACCGCCATGCTGGAACAGCCAGCCGCCGAGAATCCCGCCCGCCGCCGACCCAAGAAACTGGCTGGTGGAATAAACCCCCATCGCCGTGCCTTTGCCACCCGCCGGTGAAACCTTGCTGATCAATGACGGCAGCGAGGCTTCCAGCAGATTGAACGCAGTGAAAAACACCACAGTACCAATCACCAGGGCCCGCAAGCTATCGCCAAACTGCCAGAAGAATAGCTCAGTGAGCATCAGCGTACTGACCGCACCGAGTAAAACTCGTTTCATTTTGCGTTTCTTCTCGCCGTAGATAATGAACGGGATCATGGCGAAGAATGAAATCAACAAGGCTGTCAGATAGACCCACCAATGCTGCTCTTTAGGCAATCCGGCTCTTTCCACCAGTGCCAGAGGCAAGGCAACGAAGCTGGACATCAGCATCGCATGTAACACAAAAATCCCGAGATCCAGGCGCAGCAAATCGGGATGCCGCAAGGTCGGCCCCAAGGCCTGACGCGCCACGCCCGATTCGCGATGCTGCAACGGTCCGGTGGAACGCGGCACCATGAACATCACGATCACGATGCCGAACAGCGCCATGCCACCAGTGGCGAGGAACAGCCCGGACAATCCGAACGCACGGGTCAGCAATGGGCCGACAACCATGGCGACCGCGAAGGACAGGCCAATGGTCATGCCGATCATGGCCATGGCCTTGGTGCGGTGCTGTTCGCGGGTCAGGTCTGACAACAAGGCCATGACCGCAGCGGAAATCGCCCCGGCGCCTTGCAGGATTCGTCCGGCGATCACACCCCAGATCGAATCGGCATTGGCCGCCAGCACACTGCCAAGCGCAAACACGATCAGCCCCAGGTAAATCACCGGACGCCGACCAATGCGGTCGGAAATGAACCCGAACGGGATCTGGAAGATTGCCTGGGTCAAGCCGTAAGCGCCTATCGCCAGCCCGATAAGGGCCGGGGTCGCTCCTGCGAGATCCATTCCATAGGTCGCCAGGACCGGCAATACCATAAACATGCCAAGCATACGGAATGCGAACACCAGGGCCAGACCGCTTGCTGCGCGGGTCTCGCTGCCACTCATGCGTTCGCTGTGGGGATCGTGCATGGATAAACCTCATGTGAACCGGCGGAGATTCTACCAGTCCCATCGATTGAGGGGGTATAGGGCGACGCTTTGTCGCGAGCTTGCTCTGCGCACTTGTGCCGCGCCCTGTCATGGGTAGCTCAAATACTCTAATTTGATAGTGTGCATCCATCCAGTATTTGGCCTTATACTCCTACGTTTACGCCCGCCGAGCGAGGCCACTTTTGGACAAGATCCTGATTCGTGGGGCCCGAACCCACAACCTGAAGAACATCGACCTGACCCTTCCACGGGACAAACTGATCGTCATCACCGGACTGTCCGGATCGGGCAAATCATCCCTGGCTTTCGACACGCTGTACGCCGAAGGACAACGCCGCTATGTCGAGTCGCTGTCGGCTTATGCCCGGCAGTTTCTGTCGATGATGGAAAAGCCTGACGTCGACACCATCGAAGGCCTGTCGCCGGCGATCTCCATCGAACAAAAGTCGACCTCGCACAACCCGCGTTCGACCGTCGGTACCATCACCGAAATCTACGACTACCTGCGTCTGCTTTACGCTCGCGTCGGTATTCCACGCTGCCCGGACCACGACATCCCGCTGGAGGCGCAGACCGTCAGCCAGATGGTCGATCTGGTCCTGGCACAGCCCGAAGGCAGCAAGCTGATGCTGCTGGCTCCGGTAATTCGCGAACGCAAAGGCGAACACCTTTCGGTGTTCGAAGAGTTGCGTGCCCAAGGCTTCGTACGCGCCCGGGTCAATGGCAAGCTCCATGAACTGGATGAGCTGCCCAAGCTCGACAAACAGAAGAAGCACTCGATCGACGTAGTGGTCGACCGCTTCAAGGTTCGCGCTGATCTGCAGCAACGACTGGCCGAGTCATTCGAAACCGCCTTGAAGCTCGCCGACGGTATTGCGCTGGTCGCACCGATGGACGAAGAGCCCGGCGAAGAAATCATCTTTTCTGCGCGCTTCGCCTGCCCGATCTGTGGCCACGCCATCAGCGAGCTGGAGCCCAAGCTGTTCTCCTTCAACAATCCAGCGGGCGCTTGCCCGACCTGTGATGGTCTGGGGGTCAAACAGTTCTTCGACATCAAGCGTTTAGTCAATGGTGAGCTGACACTGGCCGAGGGAGCGATTCGCGGCTGGGACCGGCGCAACGTTTATTACTTCCAGATGCTCGGCTCCCTGGCCTCCCATTACGGTTTCAGCCTGGAGGTGCCGTTCAATGAACTACCGGCGGATCAACAAAAAGTCATCCTGCATGGCAGCGGTTCGCAGAACGTCGACTTCAAATACCTGAACGATCGTGGCGATATCGTCAAACGCTCGCACCCGTTCGAAGGCATCGTGCCGAACCTGGAGCGTCGCTACCGCGAAACCGAGTCGGCCTCCGTACGTGAAGAGCTGGCCAAGTTCCTCAGCACCCAACCCTGCCCGGATTGCCGCGGCACCCGTCTGCGTCGGGAGGCACGTCACGTGTGGGTTGGTGAGAAGACGCTACCGGCGGTCACCAACCTGCCCATTGGCGACGCGTGTGAGTATTTCGGCGTCCTGAAACTGACCGGCCGACGTGGCGAAATTGCCGACAAGATTCTCAAGGAAATCCGCGAGCGCTTGCAGTTTCTGGTCAACGTCGGCCTCGACTACCTGTCCCTTGATCGAAGTGCCGATACCTTGTCCGGTGGCGAGGCTCAGCGTATTCGTCTGGCCAGTCAGATCGGTGCAGGCCTGGTCGGAGTTCTGTACATCCTCGATGAACCGTCGATTGGTTTGCATCAGCGCGATAACGATCGACTGCTCGGTACGCTGAAGCATCTGCGGGATATCGGTAATACCGTGATCGTGGTCGAACACGACGAAGACGCGATTCGTCTGGCCGACTATGTAGTGGATATCGGTCCAGGCGCTGGCGTGCATGGCGGCCATATCGTCGCCGAAGGTACGCCGGCTGAAGTCATGGCTCACCCTGACTCACTGACCGGCAAGTACCTGTCCGGCCGGGTGAAGATTGAAGTGCCAGCCAAACGTACGCCCCGTAACAAAAAGCTCTCGCTGTCGCTCAAGGGCGCCCGTGGCAACAACCTGCGCGAAGTCGACCTGGATATCCCGATCGGCCTTCTGACGTGTGTCACCGGCGTGTCCGGCTCGGGCAAGTCGACGTTGATCAACAACACCCTGTTCCCCCTCAGCGCTACGGCACTGAACGGGGCGACCACCCTTGAGGCGTCGGGTCACGACAGCATCAACGGCTTGCAGCATCTGGACAAAGTGGTGGATATCGACCAGAGCCCGATCGGTCGTACGCCGCGTTCCAACCCGGCGACTTACACCGGGCTCTTCACGCCGATTCGCGAGCTGTTCGCCGGCGTACCGGAATCGCGCTCCCGTGGCTACGGTCCGGGACGTTTCTCGTTCAACGTGAAGGGCGGGCGCTGCGAGGCGTGTCAGGGCGACGGTCTGATCAAGGTGGAGATGCACTTTCTGCCGGACATTTACGTGCCGTGCGACGTCTGCAAGAGCAAGCGCTACAACCGCGAAACTCTGGAGATCAAGTACAAGGGCAAGAGCATCCACGAGACGCTGGAAATGACCATCGAAGAAGCACGAGTGTTCTTCGACGCGGTTCCGGCCCTGGCGCGCAAACTGCAAACGCTGATGGACGTTGGTCTGTCGTACATCAAGCTGGGGCAGTCGGCAACTACCCTGTCCGGTGGTGAGGCGCAGCGGGTCAAGCTATCCCGCGAACTGTCCAAGCGCGATACCGGCAAGACCCTGTACATCCTCGACGAGCCGACCACCGGCCTGCACTTCGCCGATATCCAGCAACTGCTCGATGTACTCCATCGCCTGCGCGATCACGGCAACACTGTGGTCGTGATTGAACACAACCTGGACGTGATCAAGACCGCCGACTGGCTGGTGGACCTGGGGCCTGAAGGTGGCTCAAAGGGCGGACAGATCATTGCTGTCGGCACACCTGAAGAAGTGGCAGAGATGCCACAGTCCTACACCGGCTACTACTTGAAGCCGCTGCTGGAACGCGACAGGGCCTGAAGCCAATGAAAAAGCCCCTGTCACTTCGTCAGTGACAGGGGCTTTTTTGTATCTGTTAGACCGCTATCGCGAGCAAAGCACCGGCGGGATTCAGAACTGCGATTGCAGATAGTTCTCCAGGCCGACCAATTTGATCAGACCCAGCTGCTTCTCAAGCCAATAGGTGTGATCTTCTTCGGTGTCGGCCAACTGGACACGCAGGATCTCGCGGCTGACATAGTCCTTGTGCAACTCACAAAGCTCAATGCCCTTGCAGAGTGCGGCACGGACCTTGTATTCCAGGCGCAGGTCACTGGCGAGCATCTCAGGCACCGTGGTACCGGTGTCCAGGTCATCCGGACGCATACGCGGCGTACCCTCAAGCATCAGGATCCGACGCATCAAGGCGTCAGCGTGTTGCGCTTCTTCTTCCATCTCGTGATTGATGCGCTCGTAGAGCTCGCTGAAGCCCCAGTCCTCATACATCCGCGAATGGATGAAATATTGATCACGTGCCGCCAGTTCGCCCGTCAGCAACGTGTTGAGGTAATCAATTACATCCGGGTGGCCTTGCATCGCTCTGCATCTCCCTGCTTGAAAGTTTGTAGTTTGAACCAAGCTGACTTACAGGTCACTTCAAAAAAGCCTGAAAGGTACGAAATTGTCGAGAAAAAACGGCGAACTGAAACGAAAACCACCCAAATGAGGGCGGTTTCGTTTATCACTTAGACTTAGTTAAGCTGTACACCCAACGCCTTGGCGATACCTTCCCCGTAAGCGGCATCGGCCTTGGAGAAGTGCTGCAGTTGACGCTGAACGACATCGGCCGAAACTCCGCTCATGGTCCCCGCGATGTTGTTGATCAGCAGCGCCTTCTGCTCATCGTTCATCAAGCGGAACAGCGCACCGGCGTGACTGTAATAGTCGGTATCTTCGCGATGATCGTACCGATCTGCGGCACCACTCAAAGCCAGCGCTGGCTCTGCGTACTGCGGCGCTTGTTTCGGTGCGTCAGCGTAGCTGTTCGGCTCGTAGTTCGGAGTAGCACCTGCGTTGCTGCCAAACGCCATGGAGCCATCACGCTGGTAGCTGTTGACCGGACTCTTCGGCGCATTCACCGGCAAATGCTGGTGATTGGTGCCAATACGATAGCGGTGCGCATCGGCATAGGCGAACACGCGGCCTTGCAGCATGCGATCTGGCGACAGCCCAACACCTGGCACCATGTTGCTTGGAGCAAAAGCCGCCTGCTCGACTTCAGCGAAGTAATTCTGCGGATTACGGTTGAGCTCAAGTTCACCCACTTCGATCAGCGGGAACTCCTTCTGCGACCAGGTCTTGGTCACATCAAACGGGTTCTCGTAGTGCACCGCGGCTTGGGCCTCGGTCATGATCTGAATGCACACGCGCCATTTCGGGAAGTCACCACGCTCGATTGCCCCAAACAGGTCACGCTGGGCATAGTCTGGATCAGTACCGGCCAGCCGTGCGGCTTCCGCCGGATCCAGATTCTTGATTCCCTGCCTGGTTTTGTAATGCCATTTCACCCAGTGCCGCTCGCCCTTGGCATTGATCAGGCTGTAGGTGTGACTACCAAAGCCGTGCATGTGGCGATAGCCGTCAGGGATCCCGCGATCCGAGAACAGGATGGTGATCTGATGCAACGCTTCAGGCGAATGCGACCAGAAGTCCCACATCATCTGCGCGCTCTTCAGGTTGCTTTGCGGCAGGCGTTTTTGGGTGTGGATAAAGTCCGGGAATTTCAGTGGATCACGGATAAAGAACACTGGAGTGTTGTTGCCAACAATGTCCCAGTTGCCTTCTTCGGTATAGAACTTCAAAGCGAAGCCACGTGGATCACGCTCGGTATCAGCCGAGCCGCGCTCACCACCTACAGTAGAGAAGCGTAAGAAGGTTGGGGTTTGCTTGCCGACGAACTCGAACAGCTTGGCACTCGTGTATTGGGTGATATCACGGGAAACGGTGAATGTACCGTAAGCACCCGAACCTTTGGCGTGGACACGGCGCTCGGGGATGTTTTCACGGTTGAAGTGGGCAAGCTTCTCGATCAGGTGAAAGTCGTCGAGCAGCAGCGGGCCACGTGGGCCGGCGGAACGAGAATTCTGGTTATCAGCTACAGGGGCACCACTGGCGGTAGTAAGCGTTTTTTTCTGGCTCATGCTCAAACTTCCTCTGTCAGTCTTTGAACTGCCGGCTAATCGGCTGAGCGGGAGTATTGACCGTCGAGATGACACCATCAAATTCATTAAGTCATTGCTATCGATAGAAATTTACTAATATGGCGAACACAAAAAACCGGGCACTAGGCCCGGTTCTTTGTTCAGTCTGACGTCTTACTCAGCGGATACAGCTTCACCGCCGACAGCACGATCAACCAACTCGACGTACGCCATAGGCGCGTTGTCGCCAGCGCGGAAACCGCACTTGAGGATGCGCAGGTAGCCACCCTCACGGGTAGCGTAACGCTTGCCCAGGTCGTTGAAGAGCTTACCAACGATGGCTTTCGAACGAGTACGGTCGAAGGCCAGACGGCGGTTAGCCAGGCTGTCTGTCTTGGCCAAAGTGATCAGCGGCTCAGCAACGCGACGCAGTTCTTTGGCTTTCGGCAGTGTAGTTTTGATCAGCTCGTGCTCGAACAGCGACACCGCCATGTTTTGAAACATGGCCTTGCGGTGCGAGCTGGTACGGCTCAGGTGACGACCACTTTTACGATGACGCATGGTTCATTCCTTACCAAACTCACGTTCGGTGATTACGACGATCAGGCAGTCGCCTTGTCGTCCTTCTTAAGACTTGCAGGCGGCCAGTTGTCGAGGCGCATGCCGAGGGACAGACCGCGGGAGGCCAGAACGTCCTTGATTTCAGTCAAGGATTTCTTGCCCAGGTTCGGAGTCTTCAACAGTTCTACTTCGGTACGCTGAATCAGGTCGCCGATGTAGTAAATGTTTTCCGCCTTAAGGCAGTTAGCCGAACGTACAGTCAGTTCCAGATCGTCAACCGGGCGAAGCAGGATCGGATCGATCTCGTCTTCCTGCTCGATTACCACTGGCTCACTGTCACCTTTGAGGTCGACGAACGCAGCCAACTGCTGTTGCAGAATGGTTGCAGCACGACGGATAGCCTCTTCAGGATCCAGAGTACCGTTGGTTTCCAGATCAATAACCAGCTTGTCCAGGTTAGTACGCTGCTCGACACGGGCGTTTTCCACCACGTATGCGATACGGCGAACCGGGCTGAACGAAGAGTCAAGCTGCAAGCGACCGATGCTGCGGCTTTCGTCTTCATCGCTCTGACGCGAGTCGGCCGGTTCATAACCACGACCACGAGCTACAGTGAGCTTCATGTTCAGGGCGCCGTTAGACGCCAGGTTAGCGATTACGTGATCGGGATTAACGATCTCGACATCATGATCCAGCTGAATATCGGCAGCGGTAACCACCCCCGAACCCTTCTTCGACAAGGTCAGCGTAACTTCGTCACGGCCATGCAGCTTGATAGCCAGACCTTTAAGGTTCAACAGGATTTCAATTACGTCTTCCTGTACACCTTCGATGGCGCTGTACTCGTGGAGCACACCGTCAATCTCGGCCTCGACTACTGCACAGCCGGGCATTGAGGACAACAGGATGCGGCGCAGCGCGTTGCCCAGGGTGTGGCCGAAACCACGCTCGAGAGGCTCGAGAGTGATCTTGGCGCGGGTTGGACTGACAACCTGCACATCAATATGGCGGGGTGTCAGGAACTCATTTACCGAAATCTGCATGGATGCACCTATTTTCTAGCCCTTACTTGGAGTAGAGCTCGACAATCAGGCTTTCGTTGATGTCGGCGGACAGATCACTGCGAGCAGGAACGTTCTTGAAAACGCCCGACTTCTTCTCAGTGTCTACTTCTACCCATTCTACGCGGCCACGTTGGGCACACAGATCGAGAGCTTGGACAATGCGAAGTTGGTTCTTTGCTTTCTCGCGAATCGCGACCACGTCACCAGCACGAACCTGGTAAGACGGCACGTTTACGGTCTGACCGTTAACGCTGACGGATTTGTGCGATACCAGCTGACGGGATTCGGCACGAGTAGAGCCAAAACCCATACGGTATACAACGTTGTCCAGACGGCATTCGAGCAGTTGCAACAGGTTCTCACCAGTAGCGCCTTTCTTGCCGGCAGCTTCTTTGTAGTAACCGCTGAACTGACGCTCGAGAACGCCATAAATACGACGGACCTTCTGCTTTTCACGCAGTTGGGTGCCGTAATCGGACTGGCGACCGCGGCGTTGGCCGTGGATACCAGGTGCTGCTTCAATGTTGCACTTCGATTCGATCGCGCGCACGCCGCTCTTCAGGAAGAGATCGGTGCCTTCGCGACGAGCGAGTTTGCATTTTGGACCAATGTAACGAGCCATTCTTTACAATCTCCTGGATTACACGCGGCGCTTCTTCGGCGGACGGCACCCGTTGTGCGGGATTGGCGTCACGTCGGTGATGCTGGCGATCTTATAGCCACAGCCGTTCAATGCACGGACAGCGGACTCACGACCTGGACCTGGACCTTTGACGTTAACGTCGAGGTTTTTCAGGCCATATTCCAGCGCAGCTTGACCAGCACGTTCAGCAGCTACTTGAGCAGCGAACGGAGTGGACTTGCGAGAACCGCGGAAACCCGAACCACCGGAGGTAGCCCAAGAAAGCGCATTACCTTGACGGTCGGTGATGGTCACGATGGTGTTGTTAAAAGACGCGTGGATGTGGGCGATGCCATCAACCACTGTCTTTTTGACTTTTTTACGAGGACGAGCAGCAGGTTTTGCCATGATTAAATTCCTGTCGATTCGCTGGGGCGATTACTTGCGGATCGGCTTACGCGGACCTTTACGGGTACGCGCGTTAGTCTTGGTACGCTGACCGCGTACTGGAAGACCACGACGATGACGCAGACCGCGATAGCAACCGAGGTCCATCAAACGCTTGATTTTCATGTTGATTTCGCGACGCAGGTCACCTTCAGTGGTGAACTTCGCCACTTCGCCACGCAGCTGTTCAATCTGCTCGTCGCTCAGATCCTTGATCTTTGCGGCTGGGTTGACCCCAGTCACTGCACAAATTTTCTGTGCAGTAGTGCGACCAACACCATAGATGTAGGTCAGCGAGATAACAGTGTGCTTGTTATCTGGAATGTTAACGCCTGCAATACGGGCCATTCAGTGGGACTCCAATTGACAGCTACCTACGCCCCGGAAGCCAAGAAATAGGGCGCGAGATAATATCGCTGTAATAACAAATAATCAACCCAGCAGCGCACTAGCTGCTGGGCTTCAAGCGGATCACACTCAGCCTTGGCGCTGTTTGTGACGCGGTTCCGCGCTGCAAATTACTCGAACAACACCTTCGCGGCGAATAATTTTGCAGTTACGGCACAGCTTTTTCACCGATGCACGAACTTTCATCACCAACTCCTCGAACCTTATGGGTACTCAGCGCAACATGCCGCTGCCGTAACCCTTCAGGTTGGCTTTCTTCATCAGGGATTCGTACTGGTGCGAAACGAGGTGCGATTGTACTTGGGACATAAAGTCCATAACAACCACGACCACGATCAGCAACGAGGTCCCGCCAAGGTAGAACGGAACGTTTGCTGCAACCACCAGGAACTGGGGCAACAGGCACACGGCCGTCATATATAGAGCACCGAACATGGTCAAGCGGGTCAGAACGCCATCAATATAGCGTGCAGACTGCTCACCTGGACGGATACCCGGAATAAAGGCACCGGACTTCTTCAGGTTTTCCGCTACGTCTTTCGGATTGAACATCAACGCCGTATAGAAGAAGCAGAAGAAAATAATCCCTGCACTAAACAGCAGAATATTCAACGGCTGACCAGGAGCGATCGACTGCGAGATGTCCTGCAACCAGCCCATACCTTCAGACTGACCGAACCAGGCACCCAACGAAGCCGGGAACAGCAAAATGCTGCTCGCGAAAATAGCAGGAATAACACCGGCCATATTCACTTTCAGCGGCAAGTGGCTAGTCTGCGCAGCAAACACCTTACGGCCCTGCTGACGCTTGGCGTAATGAACGGCGATACGCCGCTGACCACGCTCAATGAACACCACGAAACCGATAATCGCTACTGCCAGCAAACCGATGGCAACCAGGGCGAAGATATTGATATCACCCTGACGCGCAGACTCGAAAGACTGCCCGATCGCTCTCGGAAGACCGGCGACGATACCCGAAAAAATCAACATCGAGATACCGTTACCAACACCACGCTCAGTAATCTGCTCACCCAGCCACATCATGAACATCGCACCAGCCACAAACGTGGATACCGCGACGAAATGGAAGCCAAAGTCACCAGTGAACGCAACGCCCTGCCCCGCCAGCCCAACGGACATGCCGATAGCCTGAACAAGAGCAAGGGCGACGGTGCCATAGCGGGTGTATTGACTGATCTTACGACGACCAGCCTCACCTTCCTTCTTCAACTGCTCCAGCTGCGGGCTGACGGCGGTCATCAATTGCATGATGATCGATGCCGAAATGTACGGCATGATCCCCAGTGCAAAGATGCTCATCCGTTCCAGCGCGCCGCCGGAAAACATGTTGAACAAGCTAAGAATGGTCCCCTCATTCTGTCGAAACAGGTCCGCCAGCCGGTCCGGGTTGATACCTGGAACTGGGATGTGTGCGCCTATCCGGTAGACGATAATCGCCAGGAATAGAAAACGCAGTCGAGCCCAGAGCTCGGATAACCCGCCTTTGCTGAGCGCTGAGAGAGCACCTTGCTTAGCCATTTATTCC
Source organism: Pseudomonas sp. GW821-FHT04C07 (assembly GCF_059420325.1). Taxonomy (NCBI): domain Bacteria; kingdom Pseudomonadati; phylum Pseudomonadota; class Gammaproteobacteria; order Pseudomonadales; family Pseudomonadaceae; genus Pseudomonas; species Pseudomonas sp. GW821-FHT04C07. The sequence goes on along the minus strand of NZ_JBWKTM010000016.1, from coordinate 29,986 downwards.
TCGAACTTGCCGCCAGCTGCTTCGATAGCCGCACGCGCACCTTTGGTGGCGGCGATACCCTTGATGGTGACTGCGCGAGTAACTTCACCGGACAGCATGATTTTCACACGCTGTACGTTTTGGTTAATCACGTTGGCATCCTTCAGGGACTGCACGGTGACGATATCGCCTTCCACTTTAGCCAGTTCGGACAGACGCACTTCTGCGCGATCCATGGCCTTCAGGGAAACGAAACCGAACTTCGGCAGACGACGATGCAGCGGCTGTTGACCGCCTTCAAAGCCTGGAGCAATGGTGCCACCGGAGCGGGAGGACTGACCTTTGTGACCACGGCCACCAGTCTTACCCAAACCACTACCGATACCACGGCCCGGACGATGCTTCTCGCGACGGGAACCCGGCGCAGGACTCAGATCATTGAGTTTCATCGATTAACCCTCGACTCGCAGCATGTAGTAAGCCTTGTTGATCATCCCGCGATTCTCGGGAGTATCAAGTACTTCTACAGTGTGACCGATGCGACGCAGACCCAGACCCTTAACGCACAATTTGTGGTTAGGGATACGGCCGGTCATGCTTTTGATCAGCGTTACTTTAACGGTAGCCATGATCAGAAGATCTCCTTGACGCTTTTGCCACGCTTGGCGGCAATGGACTCAGGAGACTGCATTGCTTTCAAACCCTTGAAAGTGGCGTGAACCACGTTTACCGGGTTAGTCGAGCCGTAGCACTTGGCCAGAACGTTCTGAACGCCAGCAACCTCGAGGACAGCACGCATAGCGCCGCCAGCGATGATACCGGTACCTTCAGAAGCAGGCTGCATGTACACCTTGGAAGCGCCATGGGCGGATTTCATTGCGTACTGCAAAGTGGTGCCGTTAAGGTCCACTTGAATCATGTTGCGACGAGCAGCTTCCATTGCTTTCTGGATCGCAGCAGGCACTTCACGTGACTTGCCACGGCCGAAGCCAACGCGACCTTTACCATCACCAACCACGGTCAACGCGGTGAAAGTGAAGATACGGCCGCCTTTAACGGTTTTGGCTACGCGGTTAACTTGAACCAGCTTCTCGATGTAGCCTTCGTCGCGCTTTTGGTCGTTATTTGACATAACTTAGAACTCCAGCCCAGCTTCACGAGCAGCATCAGCCAGCGCCTTGACGCGGCCGTGGTACTTGAAGCCAGAGCGGTCGAAAGCCACCTGCGAGACGCCGGCGGCTTTAGCACGCGTAGCGACCAGCTGGCCAACCTTAGTGGCCGCGTCGATGTTGCCAGTGGCACCATCACGCAGTTCTTTGTCCAAAGTCGAGGCGCTTGCCAGGACTTTGTTGCCGTCGGCCGAAATGACCTGGGCGTAGATGTGCTGCGAAGAGCGGAACACGCAGAGACGCACGACTTCGAGTTCGTGCATTTTCAGGCGTGCTTTGCGAGCGCGACGCAGTCGAGTAACTTTTTTGTCGGTCATTTGCTATGCCCTACTTCTTCTTGGCTTCTTTACGACGGACGACTTCGTCCGCGTAGCGCACACCTTTACCTTTGTAAGGCTCTGGTGGACGGAAGTCGCGGATCTCGGCGGCCACTTGACCTACCAGCTGCTTATCGATACCCCGGATCAGGATATCGGTCTGGCTAGGAGTCTCAGCGGTGATGCCTTCCGGCAGTTCGTAATCCACTGGGTGCGAGAAGCCGAGAGCCAGGTTCAGCACTGTGCCTTTTGCTTGCGCTTTGTAACCAACACCGACCAGCTGGAGCTTGCGCTCGAAGCCTTGGCTTACGCCCTGGACCATGTTGTTTACCAACGCACGAGTGGTACCGGCCATTGCGCGAGTCTGTTGATCGCCATTGCGAGCAGCAAAACGCAGCTCACCGGCTTCTTCAACGATCTCAACGGACGAATGGATGTTCAGTTCGAGAGTACCCTTGGCACCCTTCACCGAAAGCTGTTGGCCTGCGAATTTTACTTCGACACCAGCTGGCAGCTTAACGGGGTTCTTAGCGACGCGAGACATGCTTATCCCCCCTTAGAACACAGTGCAAAGAACTTCGCCGCCGACACCGGCAGCGCGCGCAGCACGATCCGTCATCACACCTTTGTTGGTGGAGACGATAGACACACCGAGACCGCCACGAACTTTTGGCAGATCCTCGACGGACTTGTACTGACGCAGGCCTGGACGGCTAACGCGCTTCACTTCCTCGATGACCGGACGGCCTTCGAAGTACTTCAGCTCGATGGACAGCAGTGGTTTGATTTCGCTGCTGATCTGATAACCCGCGATGTAACCTTCGTCCTTCAGGACTTTTGCTACAGCTACCTTCAACGTGGAAGATGGCATGCTTACGACGGACTTTTCAGCCATCTGGGCATTACGGATTCGAGTTAGCATGTCCGCTAACGGGTCCTGCATACTCATGGGCTAGACGCTCCTGATACAAAAAAAATAAGCCTTGCGGCTACAACCTTCGCCGAAAAACTCCGCACACAAAAGGCACGGGCTCAGGCGAGCCGGTCATTCTAGACACACCCCAGAAATGAATCAAGCCCCAAAAGGGGCTTGATTCAGATTCAAGGCCACCGACGGTCAGGATCTTGCGATCCCGAACATCGAGACTTTGACAGTACTTACCAGCTGGCTTTAACCAGACCCGGTACGTCGCCACGCATTGCTGCTTCACGCAACTTGTTACGGCCGAGGCCGAACTTGCGGTAAACGCCGTGCGGACGACCGGTCAGGCGGCAGCGGTTACGCATGCGCGAAGCGCTTGCGTCACGTGGCTGCTTCTGCAGAGCTACGGTAGCTTCCCAACGCGCTTCTGGACTTGCGTTCAGATCAACGATGATAGCTTTAAGCGCTGCACGCTTTTTGGCGTACTTGGCAACCGTGAGCTGACGCTTCAGCTCGCGGTTTTTCATGCTCATCTTGGCCATTTTCCTACTCCAATCAGTTGCGGAACGGGAATTTGAAAGCGCGCAGCAGAGCGCGACCTTCATCATCGTTCTTGGCAGTGGTGGTCAGGGTAATGTCCAGACCGCGGAGAGCATCGATCTTGTCGTAGTCGATTTCCGGGAAGATGATCTGCTCTTTAACGCCCATGCTGTAGTTACCACGACCATCGAAGGACTTGGCATTCAGGCCGCGGAAGTCGCGAACCCGAGGCAGGGAGATCGACAGCAGACGATCCAGGAACTCGTACATACGCTCACGGCGCAGAGTCACTTTGACGCCGATCGGCCAACCTTCACGGACTTTAAAGCCAGCGATGGATTTCCGAGCGTAAGTCACAACGACTTTTTGACCGGTGATCTTTTCCAGGTCAGCAACAGCGTGCTCGATGACTTTTTTGTCGCCGATCGCTTCGCCCAGACCCATGTTCAGGGTGATTTTGGTAACGCGCGGAACTTCCATCACGTTCGAAAGCTTAAGTTCTTCCTTAAGTTTCGGTGCGATTTCCTTCCGGTAAATCTCTTTTAGTCGTGCCATGGTCTTCTACCTAGCAGTGTTCAAGCATCAACCGCTTTTTGGGTCGACTTGAAGACACGAATTTTCTTGCCGTCTTCTACTTTGAAACCAACGCGGTCAGCCTTGTTGGTTTCGCCGTTGAAAATGGCGACGTTGGAAGCGTGCAGTGGCGCTTCTTTCTCGACGATACCGCCTTGTACGCCCGACATCGGGTTAGGCTTGGTATGACGCTTAACCAGGTTCAGACCACCAACAACCAGACGGTCGTCAGCGAGAACCTTAAGCACCTTACCGCGCTTACCTTTGTCTTTGCCGGCGATCACGATGATCTCGTCGTCACGACGAATCTTTTGCATGTCGGATCTCCTTACAGCACTTCTGGGGCGAGCGAGACGATCTTCATGAACTTCTCGGTACGAAGTTCACGGGTCACTGGCCCAAAGATACGGGTGCCGATCGGCTCTTGCTTGTTGTTCAACAGAACAGCAGCGTTGCCATCAAAGCGGATGATGGAGCCGTCAGCACGACGGACACCATGGCGAGTGCGGACTACAACAGCAGTCATCACTTGGCCTTTTTTCACCTTACCGCGAGGAATTGCTTCCTTCACGGTAACTTTGATGATGTCACCGATACCAGCGTAACGACGATGGGAGCCACCCAGCACCTTGATGCACATAACGCGGCGAGCGCCGCTGTTATCGGCCACATCGAGCATGGATTGAGTCTGAATCATATAATTTCTCCGACCCCTAGTCCTTAGACTTCCACAGCGCGTTCGAGAACTTCAACCAATGCCCAAGACTTGGTCTTGGCCAGCGGACGAGTTTCACGAATAGTGACTTTGTCGCCGATGTGGCACTGATTGGTTTCGTCGTGCGCGTGCAGCTTAGTCGAACGCTTAACGTATTTACCGTAGATCGGGTGCTTAACGCGACGCTCGATCAGAACGGTGATGGTCTTGTCCATCTTGTCGCTGACAACACGGCCAGTCAGCGTACGGACGGTTTTTTCGGCTTCAGCCATGATTACTTACCTGCCTGCTGGTTGAGCACAGTCTTCACGCGAGCGATGTCACGCTTAACTTGCGAGAGCAGGTGAGACTGCCCCAACTGGCCAGTTGCTTTCTGCATACGCAGATTGAACTGGTCGCGCAGCAGGCCGAGCAGTTGCTCGTTCAGCTGCTGTGCTGATTTTTCACGAAGTTCATTCGCTTTCATCACATCACCGTCCGTTTAACAAAGGAGGTGGCGAGCGGCAGCTTTGCAGCAGCCAGGGCGAAAGCCTCACGCGCCAGCTCTTCAGTAACACCCTCGATTTCATACAGGACTTTGCCTGGCTGAATCTGGGCAACCCAATATTCCACGTTACCCTTACCTTTACCCATCCGAACTTCGAGTGGCTTTTTGGTAACAGGCTTGTCCGGGAATACACGGATCCAGATCTTGCCGCCACGTTTTACGTGACGGGTCAGAGCACGACGCGCTGACTCGATCTGACGAGCGGTGAGACGACCACGAGCAACAGACTTCAGCGCATATTCGCCGAAGCTGACTTTGCTACCGCGCTGAGCCAAGCCACGGTTGTGGCCTGTCATCTGCTTGCGGAACTTCGTACGCTTTGGTTGCAACATTTGGCGTACCCCTTACTTAGCAGCTTTTTTACGAGGCGCTGGTGCTTGTGGTTTCAGCTCTTCTTGGCGACCACCAATTACTTCGCCTTTGAAGATCCAAACCTTTACACCGATCACACCATAAGTGGTGTGAGCTTCGTAGTTGGCATAGTCGATGTCGGCACGCAGGGTGTGCAGTGGCACACGACCTTCGCGATACCATTCAGTACGTGCGATTTCAGCACCGCCGAGACGACCGCTCACTTGGATTTTGATGCCTTTGGCACCAATGCGCATGGCGTTCTGTACTGCGCGCTTCATAGCGCGACGGAACATTACGCGACGCTCCAGCTGCTGAGCTACGCTCTGCGCAACCAGCATACCGTCGAGTTCCGGCTTGCGGATCTCTTCGATATTGATGTGCACAGGCACACCCATTTGCTTGGTCAGGTCCTGACGCAGTTTCTCAACATCTTCACCTTTCTTCCCGATAACGATACCTGGACGAGCGGTGTGGATGGTGATACGTGCAGTTTGAGCCGGACGATGGATATCGATACGGCTTACGGACGCGCTTTTTAGTTTGTCTTGGAGATATTCACGCACCTTCAGATCAGCGAACAAATAGTCCGCATAAGTCCGACCGTCTGCGTACCAGACAGAGGTGTGCTCCTTGACGATTCCCAGGCGAATGCCAATGGGATGTACTTTCTGACCCATCTCTTCGACTCCGTTACTTGTCAGCAACCTTGACAGTGATATGGCAAGACCGCTTGACGATGCGATCAGCACGGCCTTTGGCACGCGGCATGATGCGCTTCAGCGAACGCCCTTCGTTGACGAAAACGGTGGCGACTTTAAGGTCGTCAACGTCTGCGCCTTCGTTATGCTCGGCGTTGGCTACGGCCGACTCCAGCACTTTCTTGATGATCTCGGCGGCTTTCTTACTGCTGAAAGCCAACAGGTTGAGCGCTTCGCCCACCTTCTTCCCGCGGATCTGGTCGGCGACCAAGCGGGCTTTCTGGGCGGAGATTCGAGCGCCCGACAACTTAGCGGCTACTTCCATCGTTCCTTACCCCTTAACGCTTGGCTTTCTTGTCTGCCACGTGCCCACGATATGTGCGGGTACCGGCAAACTCGCCTAGTTTGTGGCCGACCATGTCTTCGTTCACGAGAACTGGAACATGCTGACGACCGTTATGCACAGCAATGGTCAAACCGACCATTTGTGGCAGGATCATGGAACGGCGCGACCAGGTCTTAACTGGTTTGCGATCGTTCTTTTCCGCCGCCACTTCGATCTTCTTCAGTAGGTGAAGATCAATAAAAGGACCTTTTTTCAGAGAACGTGGCACTGTCGTATCCCTCTATTTACTTGCGACGACGGACGATCATTTTGTCGGTACGCTTATTACCACGAGTCTTCGCGCCCTTAGTCGGGAAGCCCCATGGCGATACCGGATGACGACCACCAGAGGTACGACCTTCACCACCACCATGTGGGTGGTCAACCGGGTTCATGGCAACACCACGAACGGTTGGGCGAACGCCACGCCAGCGTTTGGCACCAGCTTTACCCAGCGAACGCAGGCTGTGCTCGGAGTTCGAGACTTCGCCAAGCGTTGCACGGCATTCAGCCAATACTTTACGCATTTCACCAGAGCGCAGACGCAGGGTCACGTAGACACCTTCACGAGCGATCAGCTGAGCCGAAGCACCAGCGGAACGAGCGATTTGCGCGCCTTTACCCGGCTTCAATTCGATGCCGTGTACGGTGCTACCAACTGGAATGTTACGCAGTTGCAGAGCGTTGCCCGGCTTGATCGGCGCCAAAGCACCTGCGATCAGCTGGTCGCCAGCGCTCACGCCTTTAGGGGCGATGATGTAGCGACGCTCGCCATCTGCGTACAGCAGCAGAGCGATGTGAGCAGTACGGTTTGGATCGTATTCGATACGCTCGACAGTGGCAGCGATGCCATCTTTGTCGTTGCGACGGAAGTCGACCAGACGATAATGCTGCTTATGACCACCACCAATGTGACGAGTGGTAATACGGCCATTGTTGTTACGACCACCAGACTTCGATTTCTTCTCGAGCAGCGGTGCGTGAGGAGCGCCTTTATGCAGCTCCTGGTTGACCACCTTGACCACAAAACGGCGGCCAGGGGAAGTCGGTTTGCATTTAACGATTGCCATGATGCACCCCTTCCTTACTCAGCACTGCTGCTGAAATCGAGATCTTGGCCTGGCTGAAGGGAGATAACTGCCTTCTTCCAGTCATTACGCTTGCCCAGACCGCGAGCAGTGCGCTTGCTCTTACCCAGAACGTTCAGGGTAGTAACACGCTCTACTTTCACGCTGAACAGGCTTTCGACGGCCTTCTTGATTTCCAGCTTGGTTGCATCAGTAGCAACCTTGAAAACGAACTGGCCTTTCTTGTCTGCCAGAACCGTAGCCTTCTCGGAAACGTGCGGGCCAAGCAGAACTTTAAATACGCGTTCCTGGTTCATCCCAGCAGCTCCTCGAATTTCTTCACGGCCGACACGGTGATCAACACCTTGTCGTATGCGATCAGACTAACTGGATCGGAACCTTGCACGTCACGTACATCAACGTGTGGCAGGTTACGAGCAGCCAGGTACAGGTTCTGATCAACAACTTCAGACACGATCAGGACATCAGTCAGACCCATGCCATTCAGTTTGCTCAGCAGATCTTTGGTTTTCGGCGCTTCAACAGCGAAGTCCTGAACCACGACCAGACGATCAGTACGCACCAGTTCAGCAAGGATGGAGCGCAGAGCAGCGCGATACATCTTCTTGTTGAGCTTCTGGGAGTGATCCTGTGGACGAGCTGCGAAAGTGGTACCACCGCCACGCCAGATTGGGCTACGAATAGTACCGGCACGAGCACGGCCAGTACCTTTCTGACGCCAAGGGCGCTTGCCGCCACCAGAAACGTCGGAACGGGTCTTTTGCTGCTTGCTACCTTGACGGCCGCCAGCCATATAGGCCACGACTGCTTGGTGAACCAGCGTCTCGTTGAAATCGCCGCCAAATGTCAGTTCGGAAACTTCGATCGCTTGAGCGTCATTTACATTTAATTGCATGTCAGCTTCCCCTTAACCGCGAGCCTTGGCCGCTGGACGTACAACCAGGTTGCCGCCAGTAGCGCCAGGAACAGCACCCTTGACCAACAACAGATTGCGTTCAGCGTCGACGCGCACTACTTCGAGGGACTGCACGGTCACGCGCTCAGCGCCCATATGACCGGACATTTTCTTGCCCTTGAATACACGACCAGGAGTCTGGCACTGGCCAATAGAGCCCGGGACGCGGTGGGAAACGGAGTTACCGTGAGTGTTGTCTTGGCCACGGAAATTCCAACGCTTGATCGTACCCTGGAAGCCTTTACCTTTGGACTGACCGGTTACATCAACCAGTTGACCAGCAGCGAAGATTTCAGCGTTGATCAGATCGCCGGCCTGGTACTCGCCTTCTTCAAGACGGAATTCCATTACGGTACGACCAGCTGCAACGTTTGCTTTAGCGAAGTGACCTGCTTGAGCAGCAGTCACACGCGAAGCACGACGCTCGCCGACAGTGACTTGCACTGCACGATAGCCATCGGTTTCTTCAGTTTTGAACTGGGTGACGCGATTCGGCTCGATCTCAATGACCGTGACCGGAATGGAGACACCTTCTTCGGTGAAAATACGGGTCATACCGCATTTACGACCGACTACACCAATAGTCATGTTGTAAACCTCATGAGTGTACGGGGCTTTCACCCGCTATGGCCGCCCATTTCAGAGCGTTACACGACTAAGACCGAGTCTTAGCCGAGGCTGATCTGCACTTCCACACCGGCCGCAAGATCAAGCTTCATAAGTGCATCAACGGTTTTATCCGTTGGCTGGACGATATCCAGTACGCGCTTATGAGTACGGATCTCGTACTGGTCGCGCGCGTCTTTGTTGACGTGCGGGGAGACCAGAACGGTGAACCGCTCTTTACGGGTAGGCAGTGGAATTGGACCACGCACTTGAGCACCAGTACGTTTCGCGGTTTCCACGATTTCCTGGGTGGATTGGTCGATCAGGCGATGGTCAAAAGCCTTCAACCTGATACGGATTTGCTGATTTTGCATTGGATTTCAGACTCCAGGCTGCTATTCCCACCGAGCGCAATACGCCCGTTAAAAGGAGGCGCAATTCTATAGACGGGCCAACATAGTGTCAACCCAATAAAAAAGCCCCCGCTAGGCGGGGGCTTTTTTCAACTCATCGATATTACTCGATGATTTTAGCTACGACGCCAGCGCCGACGGTACGACCGCCTTCACGGATAGCGAAACGCAGGCCATCTTCCATTGCAATGGTCTTGATCAGGGTAACAGTCATTTGAATGTTATCGCCTGGCATTACCATTTCAACGCCTTCCGGCAGCTCGCAGTTACCGGTCACGTCAGTGGTCCGGAAGTAGAACTGTGGACGGTAGCCTTTGAAGAACGGAGTGTGACGACCGCCTTCTTCTTTGCTCAGAACATAAACTTCTGCGGTGAACTTGGTGTGCGGCTTAACCGAACCTGGCTTGACCAGAACCTGACCACGCTCAACGTCGTCACGCTTGGTGCCACGCAGCAGAACACCGCAGTTCTCGCCAGCACGACCTTCGTCGAGCAGCTTGCGGAACATTTCAACACCAGTGCAGGTGGTGGTGGTGGTGTCACGCAGACCAACGATTTCCAGAGCGTCTTGAACGCGAACGATACCGCGCTCGATACGACCAGTCACAACAGTACCACGACCCGAGATCGAGAATACGTCTTCGATTGGCATCAGGAATGGCTTGTCGATAGCACGCTCAGGCTCAGGAATGTAGGAGTCCAGAGTCTCAACCAGCTTACGAACGGCAGTGGTGCCCATTTCGTTATCGTCCAGACCTTCCAGAGCCATACGGGCAGAGCCGATGATGATTGGAGTGTCGTCGCCTGGGAAGTCGTAAGTGCTCAACAGATCGCGCACTTCCATCTCAACCAGTTCCAGCAGCTCAGCGTCGTCTACCAGGTCAGCCTTGTTCAGGAAGACCACGATGTACGGAACACCTACCTGACGGGACAACAGGATGTGCTCACGAGTTTGCGGCATCGGACCATCAGCAGCCGAGCAAACCAGGATCGCGCCGTCCATCTGGGCAGCACCGGTGATCATGTTCTTCACATAGTCAGCGTGACCTGGGCAGTCAACGTGAGCGTAGTGACGAATCTTCGAGTTGTACTCAACGTGAGCGGTGTTGATGGTGATACCGCGAGCTTTCTCTTCTGGTGCGCTGTCGATCTTGTCGAAGTCAACACGAGCCGAACCGAAAACTTCGGAGCAGACGCGAGTCAGAGCAGCAGTCAGAGTGGTTTTACCATGGTCAACGTGACCGATGGTGCCAACGTTGACGTGCGGTAGGGAACGATCAAATTTTTCTTTAGCCACGACAATTAACTCCTTGCCTAAAGGGCTGAATCAGCCTTGTTTTTTAGTGACAGCTTCTGCGACATGCGCCGGAGCCGTATCATATTTTTTGAATTCCATAGAGTAGCTTGCGCGACCCTGAGACATGGAACGGACGTCGGTCGCATAACCGAACATCTCACCCAGCGGAACCTCGGCACGAATCACTTTGCCGGAAACCGTGTCTTCCATACCCAAGATCATGCCGCGACGACGGTTCAGGTCACCCATCACGTCACCCATATAGTCCTCAGGTGTAACAACCTCTACAGCCATGATCGGTTCAAGCAGCTCACCACCACCTTTGGTAGCCAGTTGCTTGGTTGCCATGGAAGCAGCCACCTTGAACGCCATCTCGTTGGAGTCGACGTCGTGGTAAGAACCATCAAAAACGGTAGCCTTCAGGCCGATCAGCGGATAACCGGCAACAACGCCGTTCTTCATCTGCTCTTCGATACCCTTCTGGATAGCCGGGATGTATTCCTTAGGAACCACACCACCCACCACTTCGTTCACGAATTGCAGACCTTCCTGACCTTCATCAGCAGGAGCAAAACGAATCCAGCAATGGCCGAACTGACCACGACCACCGGACTGACGAACGAACTTGCCTTCGATTTCGCAGTTCTTCGTGATGCGCTCACGATAGGAAACCTGCGGCTTACCGATGTTGGCTTCGACGTTGAACTCACGGCGCATCCGGTCAACCAGGATGTCCAGGTGCAACTCGCCCATGCCGGAGATGATCGTTTGACCAGTCTCTTCATCAGTCTTGACGCGGAAAGACGGGTCTTCCTGAGCAAGTTTGCCCAGAGCGATACCCATTTTTTCCTGGTCGTCCTTGGTCTTAGGCTCTACGGCAACCGAAATAACCGGCTCCGGGAAGTCCATGCGAACCAGGATGATTGGCTTGTCAGCGGAGCAGAGGGTGTCACCAGTGGTAACGTCCTTCATGCCGATCAGGGCCGCGATGTCGCCAGCGCGTACTTCCTTGATCTCTTCGCGGGTGTTTGCGTGCATTTGCACCATACGACCCACGCGCTCTTTCTTGCCTTTAACCGAGTTGATCACGCCGTCGCCGGAACTCAACACGCCCGAGTAAACGCGAGCAAAGGTCAAAGTACCCACGAATGGGTCAGTAGCGATCTTGAACGCCAGAGCCGAGAACGGCTCGCTGTCGTCCGCATGACGCTCCATTTCAACAGTCTCGTCATCCGGGTCGGTACCCTTGATGGCAGGAATGTCGACTGGCGCCGGCAGGAAGTCGATAACGGCGTCGAGAACCAGGGGAACACCCTTGTTCTTGAAGGAAGAACCGCAAACAGCCAAGACGATCTCACCAGCGATAGTACGCTGACGCAGAGCAGCCTTGATTTCCTCGATGGTGAGTTCTTCACCTTCGAGATACTTGTTCATCAGCTCTTCGCTGGCTTCGGCAGCAGCCTCAACCATGTTGCTGCGCCACTCTTCAGCCAGTTCCTGCATATCTGCCGGAATAGCCTCGCGACGAGGAGCCATGCCCTTGTCGGCATCATCCCAGTAGACCGCTTCCATATTGATCAGATCAACCTGACCCTGGAAGTTGTCTTCCGAACCAATGGCCAACTGGATTGGCACCGGAGTGTGACCCAGACGCTTTTTGATCTGATCGATCACGCGCAGGAAGTTCGCACCAGCACGGTCCATCTTGTTTACATAAACAAGACGTGGGACGCCGTATTTGTTGGCTTGACGCCATACGGTTTCCGACTGAGGCTCAACACCCGAAGTACCGCAGAACACAACGACCGCGCCATCGAGCACGCGCAACGAGCGCTCCACTTCAATGGTGAAGTCAACGTGGCCCGGGGTATCGATGATGTTGAAGCGATACTTGTCGAACTGTTTGACAGAACCCGACCAGAAGGCCGTGGTTGCAGCGGAGGTGATAGTAATACCACGCTCCTGCTCCTGCACCATCCAGTCCATGGTCGCGGCGCCGTCGTGCACCTCGCCCATCTTGTGGTTTACGCCAGTGTAAAAAAGGACGCGCTCGGTGGTGGTGGTTTTACCAGCATCCACGTGAGCAACGATACCGATGTTACGGTAGCGGTTAATCGGAGTAGTACGAGCCATAAAGCCCTCGCAAAATTAGTGACGCTAAAATTAGAAGCGGTAGTGCGAGAAAGCCTTGTTAGCTTCAGCCATACGGTGCACGTCTTCACGCTTCTTAACTGCAGCACCTTTACCTTCAGCAGCGTCCAACAGTTCGCCAGCCAAACGCAGAGCCATAGACTTCTCGCCACGCTTACGGGCGAAGTCTACCAACCAGCGCATTGCCAGAGCGTTACGACGGGACGGACGAACTTCGACCGGAACCTGGTAAGTAGCACCGCCTACACGGCGCGACTTCACTTCGACCAGCGGAGCGATGGCGTCGAGAGCTTTCTCGAAGATTTCCAGGGGGTCGCTGTTCTTGCGTTCTTTAACCTTCTCCAGCGCGCCATAAACGATACGCTCGGCAACGGCTTTCTTGCCGCTTTCCATTACGTGGTTCATGAACTTGGCCAGGATTTGGCTTCCGTATTTTGGATCGTCAAGCACTTCGCGCTTGGCTGCTACGCGTCTTCTTGGCATGGATAAGCCCTCAAACGGTCTTCAGGTTCGCTCGGAATCGGTGCCCTTTCGGGACGCCTCCGACCTTACTCTTATCGACTCAGAAAAATAGATAATTCAGTTTTTACAAAAAGCCGCTACTACTTAGGCTTCTTGGTACCGTACTTCGAACGACCTTGGTTACGACCTTTAACGCCGGAAGTATCCAAAGAGCCGCGAACGGTGTGATAACGAACACCTGGCAAGTCTTTTACACGACCGCCGCGGATCAGTACCACGCTGTGCTCTTGCAGGTTGTGGCCTTCACCGCCGATGTACGAGGAAACCTCGAAACCGTTGGTCAGACGCACACGGCATACTTTACGCAGTGCCGAGTTAGGTTTTTTCGGCGTAGTGGTATACACGCGAGTGCACACGCCACGACGTTGCGGGCAGTTCTGCAGCGCAGGCACGTCGGATTTCTCGACGATACGCTTACGCGGCTGACGTACCAGCTGGTTGATAGTTGCCATCTACTAGCTCCACTGTTGTCTTGCGACGCTATTGTCTTGCAAGAAAAGCAAAAATGGCAGGAACGAATTCCCGCCAAATTTAGGGGTACAAGAGTCTAAAGAGGATCTTGTCCCCAGTCAAGGCAAGGCCCCGACCTCCCCGCTCAACGAACCTCGACAAATGCATCGATCCGCTGAACGGGGCTGTCAGGGCCCGGCGCCTATTTATCGCAGAACTCAGTTACCGCTCGAGTTCAGCGCTTCGGTCAGTGCAGCTTCCACTTCACTGGCGCTAACGCGCAACGGTTTGTCAGCTTCACGGCGACGCTTACGCTCGCTGTGATAAGCCAAACCGGTACCGGCCGGGATCAAACGACCCACAACCACGTTTTCTTTCAGGCCGCGCAGGTAATCGCGCTTGCCGGTTACCGCCGCTTCGGTCAGTACGCGGGTAGTCTCTTGGAAAGAGGCTGCCGAGATGAACGATTCGGTGGACAACGACGCCTTGGTGATACCCAGCAACACTCGAGTGAACTTGGAAACGAATTTCTCGTCCGCGCTCAAACGCTCGTTCTCGACCAAAACGTGAGTCAGCTCCATCTGGTCGCCCTTGATGAAAGTGGAATCGCCAGATTCAGCGATTTCAACTTTACGCAGCATCTGACGCAGGATGGTCTCGATGTGCTTATCGTTGATCTTCACGCCTTGCAGACGATAAACGTCCTGGATCTCGTTGACGATGTACTTGGCCAGCGCACTCACACCCAGCAGACGCAGGATGTCGTGTGGATCGCTCGGACCGTCGGAGATAACTTCGCCGCGGTTTACCTGTTCGCCTTCGAAGACGTTCAGGTGACGCCACTTCGGAATCAGCTCTTCGTACGGATCGCTACCGTCGTTCGGGGTAATGACCAGACGGCGCTTGCCTTTGGTCTCTTTACCGAACGCGATGGTGCCGCTGACTTCAGCCAGAATCGAGGCTTCTTTCGGACGACGAGCTTCGAACAAGTCGGCAACACGCGGCAGACCACCGGTGATGTCACGGGTTTTCGAAGTTTCTTGCGGGATACGAGCGATAACATCACCGATCGCGATCTGCGCACCATCCGCAACGCCGACCAGGGCGTTGGCTGGCAGGAAGTACTGAGCCGGTACGTCGGTACCTGGCAACAGCAGATCCTTGCCATCCATGCCTACCATCTTCACGGCAGGACGGATGTCTTTGCCGGCAGCTGGACGGTCTTTGGCGTCGAGTACTTCAATGTTGGTCATACCGGTCAATTCGTCAGTCTGACGCTTGATCGTGATGCCTTCTTCCATGCCCACGTAGGTCACGGTACCTTTCATTTCGGTAACGATTGGGTGAGTGTGCGGATCCCACTTGGCCACGATTGCGCCAGCGTCGACCTTGTCACCCTCTTTCACCGAAATCACAGCACCGTACGGCAGCTTGTAACGCTCACGCTCACGACCGAAGTCATCCGCGATTGCCAGCTCACCGGAACGGGACACAGCCACCAGGTGACCATCCACCCGCTCAACGTGCTTCAGGTTGTGCAGACGGACAGTACCGCCATTCTTCACCTGAACGCTGTCAGCAGCAGAGGTCCGGCTCGCCGCACCACCAATGTGGAACGTACGCATCGTCAGCTGTGTACCTGGCTCACCGATCGACTGAGCAGCGATAACGCCGACAGCTTCACCAATGTTCACCTGGTGACCACGAGCCAAGTCACGGCCGTAGCACTTGGCGCAGATGCCGTAGCGGGTTTCGCAGCTGATCGGCGAACGAACGATTACTTCGTCGATGCTGTTCAGCTCGATGAACTCGACCCACTTCTCATCGACCAGAGTGCCGGCAGGAACGATAACGTCCTCAGTACCTGGCTTGAATACGTCGCGAGCAATTACACGACCCAACACGCGCTCACCCAACGGCTCTACAACGTCGCCGCCTTCGATGTGCGGAGTCATCACCAGACCGTGTTCGGTGCCGCAGTCGATCTCGGTAACAACCAGATCCTGCGCCACGTCTACCAGACGACGAGTCAGGTAACCGGAGTTCGCAGTTTTCAACGCGGTATCCGCCAGACCTTTACGAGCACCGTGAGTAGAGATGAAGTACTGAAGTACGCTCAAACCTTCACGGAAGTTCGCAGTAATCGGCGTTTCAATGATGGAACCGTCCGGCTTGGCCATCAGACCACGCATACCGGCGAGCTGACGGATCTGCGCGGCAGAACCCCGTGCGCCCGAGTCGGCCATCATGTACATCGAGTTGAAGGACTCTTGGTCGACTTCGACGCCGTGACGGTCGATAACCTTCTCTTTCGAGAGGTTCGACATCATCGCCTTGGAAACTTCGTCGTTCGCCTTGGACCAAAGGTCGATCACTTTGTTGTACTTCTCGCCCTGGGTTACCAGGCCGGAGGCGTACTGACTTTCGATCTCTTTCACTTCGTCGGTAGCAGCACCGATGATGGCCGCTTTTTCATCAGGGATAACGAAGTCGTTAACACCAATGGAAACGCCGGAAATGGTCGAATAGGCAAAACCGGTGTACATCAACTGGTCAGCGAAGATCACGGTCTCTTTCAAACCAACCACGCGATAGCACTGGTTGATCAGTTTGGAGATCGCCTTTTTCTTCATCGGCAGGTTGACGACGTCGAAGGACAGGCCTTTTGGCACAACCTGGAACAACAGCGCACGGCCGACAGTGGTGTCGACGATACGGGTGTTGGTCACGCTGCCACCGTCACGATCGTTTACGGTTTCGTTGATCCGAACTTTGACTTTGGCATGCAGCGCGGCTTCGCCGGCGCGGAATACACGGTCAACTTCTTGCAGATCCGCGAACACACGACCTTCGCCTTTGGCGTTGATCGCTTCACGAGTCATGTAGTACAGACCCAATACAACGTCCTGCGACGGCACGATGATTGGCTCACCGTTGGCTGGCGACAAAATGTTGTTGGTCGACATCATCAACGCACGCGCTTCCAACTGGGCTTCCAGTGTCAGCGGTACGTGCACGGCCATTTGGTCGCCGTCGAAGTCGGCGTTGTACGCAGCACAGACCAGTGGGTGCAGCTGGATCGCCTTACCTTCGATCAGTACTGGCTCAAACGCCTGGATACCCAGACGGTGAAGGGTCGGAGCACGGTTGAGGAGTACCGGGTGTTCGCGAATTACTTCAGCAAGAACGTCCCAAACCTCTGGCAGCTCGCGCTCAACCATTTTCTTCGCGGCTTTGATGGTGGTGGCCAGGCCACGCATTTCCAACTTGCCGAAAATGAACGGTTTGAACAGCTCGAGAGCCATTTTCTTCGGCAGACCGCACTGGTGCAGACGCAGGGTCGGACCTACGGTAATTACCGAACGACCGGAGTAGTCAACACGCTTACCGAGCAGGTTCTGACGGAAACGACCTTGCTTACCCTTGATCATGTCAGCCAGGGATTTCAGAGGACGCTTGTTGGAACCAGTGATAGCGCGGCCACGACGACCGTTGTCGAGCAGGGCGTCGACGGCTTCCTGCAACATACGCTTTTCGTTGCGCACGATGATGTCCGGAGCGGACAGATCAAGCAGGCGCTTCAAGCGGTTGTTACGGTTGATCACTCGACGATACAGATCGTTGAGGTCGGAAGTCGCGAAACGACCGCCATCCAGCGGGACCAGTGGACGCAGATCTGGCGGCAGAACCGGCAGAACGGTCAGCACCATCCACTCTGGCAGGTTGCCGGAACCCTGGAAGGCTTCCATCAACTTCAGACGCTTGGACAGCTTCTTGATTTTGGTTTCGGAGTTGGTTTGCGGAATCTCTTCACGCAGACGGCCAATCTCGTGCTCCAGATCGATAGCGTGCAGCAGCTCACGGACAGCCTCGGCACCCATGCGGGCGTCGAAATCATCACCGAACTCTTCCAGCGCTTCGAAGTACTGCTCGTCGTTCAGCAGCTGACCTTTTTCAAGGGTGGTCATGCCTGGATCGATAACGACATAGCTCTCGAAGTAGAGAACGCGTTCGATATCACGCAGGGTCATGTCCATCAGCAAACCGATACGGGACGGCAGCGATTTCAGGAACCAGATGTGGGCGACAGGCGATGCCAGTTCGATGTGCGCCATGCGCTCACGACGAACCTTGGCCAGCGCAACTTCAACGCCGCACTTCTCGCAGATCACACCACGATGCTTCAAGCGCTTGTACTTACCGCACAGGCACTCGTAATCCTTTACCGGGCCAAAGATCTTGGCGCAGAACAGGCCGTCACGCTCAGGCTTGAACGTACGGTAGTTGATGGTTTCCGGCTTTTTAACTTCACCGAAGGACCACGAACGGATCATCTCAGGCGATGCCAATCCGATACGGATGGCGTCGAACTCTTCGACTTGACCCTGGTTTTTCAGCAAATTCAGTAGGTCTTTCAAGGCCTTTCCTCCTGGCGGAGCAGAGAGCGGGCAATCCTGCCCCGCTCTCGATTCGCGTCACGTGTTATTCGGTTTCCAGATCGATATCGATGCCGAGGGAACGAATTTCCTTGATCAACACGTTGAAGGACTCGGGCATGCCCGGCTCCATACGGTGATCGCCGTCCACGATGTTTTTGTACATCTTGGTCCGACCGTTCACATCGTCCGACTTCACTGTGAGCATTTCTTGCAGAGTGTATGCCGCGCCGTATGCTTCCAGCGCCCAGACCTCCATCTCCCCGAAACGCTGACCACCGAACTGTGCCTTACCACCCAGCGGTTGCTGGGTAACCAGGCTGTAAGAACCAGTAGAACGAGCGTGCATCTTGTCGTCTACCAAGTGGTTCAGCTTCAGCATGTACATGTAGCCAACGGTAACCGGACGCTCGAACTTGTTGCCGGTACGGCCGTCAGTCAGCTGCATCTGGCCGCTTTCTGGCAAGTCAGCCAGTTTCAGCATGGCCTTGATTTCGCTTTCCTTGGCACCGTCGAACACTGGAGTGGCCATCGGAACGCCGCCGCGCAGGTTCTTAGCCAGGTCCATGATCTCCTGGTCGGAGAAGGTGTCCAGCTCTTCGTTGCGACCGCCGATCTCGTTATAGATCTCGTGCAGGAACTTGCGCAGATCAGCGATCTTGCGTTGCTCTTCGATCATGCGGTTGATCTTCTCGCCCAGACCTTTGGCTGCGAGGCCCAGGTGGGTTTCAAGGATCTGACCGACGTTCATACGCGAAGGTACGCCCAACGGGTTGAGGACGACGTCGACCGGGGTGCCATTGGCATCGTGCGGCATGTCTTCAACCGGCATGATCACGGAGACCACACCCTTGTTACCGTGACGACCGGCCATCTTGTCGCCCGGCTGGATGCGACGACGGATTGCCAGGTAAACCTTGACGATTTTCAGCACACCTGGAGCAAGGTCATCGCCCTGCTGCAGTTTGCGCTTCTTGTCTTCGAACTTGTCGTCCAGCAGACGGCGGCGATCAACGATGTAGGCCTGGGCCTTCTCAAGCTGCTCGTTCAGAGCATCTTCAGCCATGCGCAGTTTGAACCACTGGCCATGCTCAAGACCGTCGAGAACTTCGTCGGTGATTTCCTGACCTTTCTTCAGACCGGCGCCGCCTTCGGCTTTGTGGCCGACCAGAGCGGAACGCAGACGTTCGAAAGTAGCGCCTTCAACGATACGGAACTCTTCGTTCAGGTCCTTGCGGATCTCGTCGAGCTGGGTCTTCTCGATCGACAGAGCACGAGCATCACGCTCGACACCGTCACGAGTGAAGACCTGTACGTCGATAACAGTACCTTTGGTGCCGGTAGGCACACGCAGGGAGGTGTCTTTAACGTCGCTGGCTTTTTCACCGAAGATGGCACGCAGCAGTTTTTCTTCCGGGGTCAGCTGAGTCTCGCCTTTCGGAGTGACCTTACCTACCAGAATGTCGCCTGCGCCAACTTCAGCACCTACGTAAACGATACCGGCTTCGTCCAGTTTGTTCAGTGCAGCTTCACCCACGTTCGGGATGTCTGCAGTGATTTCCTCTGGCCCAAGCTTGGTGTCACGCGCCACACAGGTCAGTTCCTGGATGTGGATCGTGGTGAAACGGTCTTCCTGAACCACACGCTCGGACAGGCAGATGGAGTCTTCGAAGTTGAAGCCGTTCCATGCCATGAACGCGATGCGCATGTTCTGACCCAGAGCCAGCTCACCCATATCGGTGGACGGGCCGTCGGCCATGATGTCGCTGCGCTGAACCCGATCACCCTTGCTCACCAGTGGACGCTGGTTGATGCAGGTGTTCTGGTTGGAACGGGTGTACTTGGTCAGGTTGTAGATGTCGACACCAGCTTCGCCGGTTTCAACTTCGTCATCAGCAACACGAACCACGATACGGCTAGCATCGACCGAGTCAATCACGCCGCCACGACGAGCCACGACGCAAACGCCGGAGTCACGAGCAACGTTGCGCTCCATGCCGGTACCGACCAACGGCTTGTCGGCACGCAGGGTCGGTACAGCCTGACGCTGCATGTTCGAACCCATCAACGCACGGTTGGCGTCATCGTGCTCGAGAAACGGGATCAGCGACGCAGCAACCGAAACTACCTGCTTCGGCGAAACGTCCATCAAGGTGACATCTTCCGGCGCCTTGACGGTGAACTCGTTCAAGTGACGAACAGCTACCAGCTCGTCGATCAGGACTTTCTTATCGTTCATCGTGGCCGAAGCCTGAGCGATCACGTGATCAGCTTCTTCGATGGCGGACAGGAACACGATCTCGTCAGTGACCAGAGCGTCCTTCACCACACGGTACGGACTCTCGAGGAAGCCGTACTGGTTGGTGCGCGCATAAGCGGCCAGGGAGTTGATCAGGCCGATGTTCGGACCTTCCGGCGTTTCAATCGGGCATACACGACCATAGTGAGTCGGGTGTACGTCACGAACTTCAAAGCCGGCACGCTCACGAGTCAAACCGCCAGGGCCGAGTGCAGAGACACGACGCTTGTGGGTAATCTCGGACAGCGGGTTGTTCTGGTCCATGAACTGGGACAGCTGGCTGGAACCGAAGAACTCTTTCACCGCCGCAGCCACTGGCTTGGCGTTGATCAGGTCTTGCGGCATCAGGCCTTCGCTTTCAGCCATCGACAGACGCTCTTTGACCGCACGCTCAACACGCACCAGGCCAACGCGGAACTGGTTTTCAGCCATTTCGCCTACGCAGCGAACACGGCGGTTACCCAGGTGGTCGATGTCATCGACGATGCCTTTGCCGTTACGGATATCAACCAGAGTCTTGAGGACTGCGACGATATCTTCTTTGCACAACACGCCCGAACCTTCGATCTCGGTACGACCGATACGACGGTTGAACTTCATCCGGCCGACCGCAGACAGGTCATAGCGCTCAGGGCTGAAGAACAGGTTGTTGAACAGGGTCTCGGCAGCATCTTTGGTTGGCGGCTCGCCAGGACGCATCATGCGATAGATCTCGACCAGCGCTTCCAATTGGTTGCTGGTGGAGTCGATCTTCAGAGTGTCGGAGACGAACGGACCACAGTCGATATCGTTGGTGTACAGCGTCTCGATGCGAACGACCTGGGCCTTGGCAATTTTCGCCAGGATCTCGGTGTTCAGCTCGGTGTTGCACTCAGCCAGGATTTCGCCGGTTGCCGGATGCACGATGACCTTGGCGGTAGTGCGACCCAGGACATAGTCCAGAGGCACTTGCAGCTCTTTGATCCCGGCTTTTTCCAGCTGATTGATGTGACGAGCGGTGATACGACGACCCTGCTCGACAATAACCTTGCCTTTGTCATCCTGAATATCGAGAACAGCAATTTCACCACGCAGGCGCTGAGGCACCAGCTCCAGATTGAGGCTTTCACCCTGCACATGGAATACGTTGGTGGTGTAGAACGCGTCGAGCACTTGTTCAGTGGTATAGCCAAGCGCACGCAGCAGTACCGATGCAGGCAGCTTGCGACGACGGTCGATACGCACGAACACGCAGTCTTTCGGGTCGAACTCGAAGTCCAGCCACGAACCGCGGTAAGGAATGATCCGCGCGGAGTACAGCAGTTTACCGGAGCTGTGCGTCTTGCCGCGGTCGTGGTCGAAGAACACGCCCGGGGAACGGTGCAACTGGGAAACGATTACGCGCTCGGTACCGTTGATTACGAAGGTACCGTTCTCAGTCATCAGGGGGATTTCACCCATGTAGACTTCTTGCTCTTTGATGTCCTTGATCGCTTTGTTCGACGATTCTTTGTCGAAAATGATCAGACGAACTTTTACCCGCAAAGGTACGGCGTACGTGACACCGCGCAGCACGCATTCTTTGACATCAAATGCCGGTTCGCCCAAGCGATAACCGACGTACTCCAGCGCAGCATTGCCGGAGTAGCTGATGATCGGGAAAACGGATTTGAAGGCCGCATGCAGGCCCACGTCGCGGAACTGATCTTTAGTCGCTCCCGCTTGCAAGAATTCACGATACGAATCCAGCTGGATGGCCAGGAGGTACGGCACATCCATGACGTCCGGCAACTTGCTAAAGTCCTTGCGGATACGTTTTTTCTCAGTATATGAGTAAGCCATCAGCGTTCCCCAGCTTGGTCACCTGCTTGTTTGGCCCCTCCCGACGGGAGCAGCCAGAAAATCTTGCAAACCCCATGGTTTGCGCCACCGCATCGGGTGGTTACAGCACGTTAGTGGCGACGACCGAGTCGATTGCCAATAACGGAAAAAGGCCGGTGGCAAGAGCCACCAGCCATCAGCCTTCCGCTTAACGCTTGGGCTGGAGACGCAAAGTCGATGCTTACTTCAGCTCGACTTTAGCGCCTGCTTCTTCCAAGGTAGCCTTGGCTTTGTCAGCAGCGTCTTTAGCTACAGCTTCCAGAACCATGCCTGGAGCGCCGTCAACTACAGCCTTGGCTTCTTTCAAGCCCAGACCGGTCAGCTCACGTACAGCCTTGATCACGTTAACTTTCTTCTCGCCAGCTTCAAGCAGCATGACGTTGAATTCGGTTTGCTCTTCAGCAACGGCAGCAGCAACAGCTGGGCCAGCGGAAGCAGCAGCAGCGGTAACGCCGAATTTTTCTTCGAAAGCTTTGATCAGCTCAACAACCTGAATAACGGACATTTCAGCTACGGCGTTGAGGATATCGTCTTGAGAGATAGACATGACTCTAATTCCTGATTTGGGGACGGCCTACGCGACCATCGAAATAAACAAAAAAGCGCGAAAGGAAGTGCTCAGCCTTAGGCTGCAACAGCTTCTTTTTGGTCGCGAATAGCCGCCAGAGTACGAGCCAACTTGCTGGTAGCGCCTTGAATCACGCTCATCAGCTGGGAAATTGCTTCGTCACGGGTCGGCAGAGTTGCCAGTACGTCGATCTGATTAGCTGCGAGGAACTTGCCCTCGAACGCAGCTGCCTTGATCTCGAACTTGTCCTGACCTTTGGCGAATTCCTTGAACAAACGGGCAGCAGCGCCAGGATGTTGGTTGGAGAACGCGATCAAGGTCGGGCCAGTGAACACGTCGTTGAGAACACTGTATTCAGTGTCAGCAACAGCGCGCTTGAGCAGGGTGTTACGTACAACACGTACGTAAACGCCAGCTTCACGAGCCTCTTTACGGAGTCCGGTCATCGCGCCTACTGTTACGCCACGGGCATCAGCCACGACAGCGGACAGAGCGACTTTGGCAGCCTCGTTGACTTCAGCGACGATGGCCTTCTTGTCTTCGAGTTTAATTGCCACGGGTTTAACTCCTGCTTGTTACCGTTTCATCCAGTCGAGACCGGATGTCGTTTTGGTGTCTGATTCGGTAAGGAACCGGGAGCACCATCTGCGTAGGCTTGAGGTTTAAGACTTGCGTCGCCTACGGTCTTGGATAGCCCCCGCCAGGCAGGGACCCCAATCTTTCAATTGGCGCGATCTCTCACGCCAATTTGTGTCTTATACGTCCAGCGAACCTTGGTCGATGACCAAACCTGGGCCCATAGTGGTGCTCAGGGTAACGCGCTTGACGTAGATGCCTTTCGAGGAGGCCGGCTTGATACGTTTCAGATCAGCGATCAGGGCTTCAACGTTTTCCTTCAGCTTGACGGCGTCGAAACCGACCTTGCCAACGGAAGTGTGAATGATGCCGTTTTTGTCGGTGCGATAACGAACCTGACCAGCCTTCGCGTTTTTAACCGCGGTAGCGACGTCTGGAGTAACAGTACCGACTTTAGGGTTAGGCATCAGGCCACGTGGACCGAGGATCTGACCCAGCTGACCAACAACGCGCATTGCATCCGGGGAAGCAATAACGACGTCATAGTTCAGGTCGCCACCCTTCATTTCAGCAGCCAGATCGTCCATACCTACGCGATCAGCGCCGGCAGCCAGAGCAGCTTCAGCGGCTGGGCCCTGGGTGAAAACAGCAACGCGAACGGTCTTGCCAGTGCCGTGCGGCAGCACAGTAGCGCTACGAACAACCTGGTCGGATTTACGCGGGTCAACACCCAGGTTTACAGCGACGTCAACCGACTCGCTGAACTTGACAGTCGACAGCTCGGTCAGCAGAGCAGCGGCATCTACAAAGTTGTAGGCCTTGCCTGCTTCGATTTTGCCGGCGATAGCCTTTTGACGCTTGGTCAACTTAGCCATTACACACCCTCCACGTTAAGGCCCATGCTACGAGCAGAACCGGCGATAGTACGCACGGCTGCTTCCATATCAGCTGCAGTCAGATCCGCGTTTTTGGTTTTCGCGATTTCTTCCAGCTGAGCACGAGTCACGGTGCCAACCTTAACGGTGTTCGGACGAGCGGAACCGCTAGTCAGACCAGCAGCCTTCTTCAGCAGAACCGAAGCTGGGGTGCTTTTAGTTTCGAAAGTGAAGCTGCGGTCACTGTAAACAGTGATGATCACAGGAGTCGGCAGACCTGGCTCAAGACCCTGAGTACGGGCGTTGAATGCCTTGCAGAATTCCATGATGTTCACGCCGTGCTGACCCAGAGCCGGGCCGACGGGTGGACTTGGGTTGGCCTGTGCGGCCTTCACTTGCAGCTTGATGTAAGCAGTAATCTTCTTAGCCATGAGGCACTCCAATTACGGGTTCAAACGCCTGAAAAGGCTCCCCGGTTACTTGCGCGTTTATCCCAGTGACGACAAAACCCCACAGCCTAGGGCTGCGGGGGTATGGGATGCTTGTTCAGTTATGCCTTTTCGACCTGACTGAACTCTAACTCTACCGGAGTAGAGCGACCGAAAATGAGCACTGCCACTTGGATCCGGCTCTTTTCGTAGTTAACTTCTTCGACAGTACCGTTGAAATCAGCAAACGGACCATCTGTGACGCGCACCACTTCACCCGGCTCGAACAACGTCTTCGGCTTCGGCTTGTCGCTACCATCAGCAACACGACGCAGAATGGCTTCAGCCTCTTTGTCGGTGATCGGCGCGGGCTTGTCGGCGGTTCCGCCGATGAAACCCATCACACGAGGAGTATCCTTGACCAAGTGCCAAGTACCCTCATTCATATCCATCTGAACCAGCACATAGCCTGGAAAGAACTTGCGCTCGCTTTTGCGTTTCTGGCCATTACGCATTTCAACCACTTCTTCAGTGGGAACCAGAATTTCGCCAAAGCCTTCTTCCATGCCAGCCAGCTTCACACGCTCGATCAACGAGCGCATGACATGCTTCTCGTAACCCGAGTAAGCATGCACAACGTACCAACGCTTAGCCACGGGACACCCTTAGCCAACAATCAAGGAAACAAGCCAGCCGAGCAGGGAGTCAAGCCCCCACAACAGCAACGCCATAACCAGAACAACAGCCACAACAATCAACGTGGTCTGCGTGGTTTCTTGGCGAGTTGGCCATACGACTTTACGAATTTCGGTGCGAGCTTCCTTAACCAGTACAAAGAAAGACTTGCCCTTGACAGTCTGCAGGCCTACAAAGGCAGCTACAGCAGCAATGACGAGCAACACGAGTACGCGGTACAGGATCGGCGAACCGGAGTAATACTGATTACCCACAACACCGACAACCACCAAAGCGACTACTACAAGCCACTTAAGCAGATCGAAGCGAGAACCTTGAGCTTCAGCCTTGGGTGTCATCTAAGAAAATCCTGTGAAAAGAAAGCCAGACACACCGAGTGAATCTGGCAGGTCAGGAGGGAATCGAACCCCCAACCTACGGTTTTGGAGACCGTCGCTCTGCCAATTGAGCTACTGACCTAAAAACAAAATCAGGCCGACCATTATGTCGGCCCGACAAAGATACTTCAACAACTTACTCGATGACTTTTGCCACGACACCGGCGCCGACGGTACGACCGCCCTCACGAATGGCGAAACGCAAACCATCTTCCATTGCAATGGTCTTGATCAGGGTAACGGTCATCTGAACGTTATCACCCGGCATCACCATCTCAACGCCTTCCGGCAATTCGCAATTACCGGTCACATCAGTCGTACGGAAGTAGAACTGCGGACGGTAACCCTTGAAGAATGGGGTATGACGACCACCCTCCTCCTTGCTCAGAACGTAAACCTCAGCAACAAACTTGGTGTGAGGCTTCACGCTACCTGGCTTGACCAAAACCTGACCACGTTCAACGTCGTCACGCTTGGTACCACGCAGCAGAACACCACAGTTCTCGCCAGCACGACCTTCGTCGAGCAACTTGCGGAACATCTCAACACCCGTACAAGTAGTCTTGATAGTATCACGCAGACCAACAATCTCGATCTCTTCCTGAATCTTGACGATTCCGCGCTCGATACGCCCAGTCACAACAGTACCGCGACCAGAAATAGAGAACACATCCTCGATCGGCATCAGGAACGGCTTGTCAATTGCACGAACCGGCTCAGGAATATAGCTATCCAGAGTCTCAACGAGCTTACGAACCGCAGTGGTACCCATCTCGTTGTCATCTTGGCCGTTCAGAGCCATCAAAGCGGAACCGATGATAATCGGAGTGTCGTCGCCTGGGAAATCGTAAGTGCTCAGCAGATCACGCACTTCCATCTCAACCAGCTCCAGCAGCTCAGCATCGTCAACCATGTCAGCCTTATTCAGGAAGACAACGATGTACGGAACGCCAACCTGACGAGACAACAGGATGTGCTCACGAGTCTGCGGCATAGGACCATCAGCAGCCGAGCAAACCAGGATCGCACCATCCATCTGGGCAGCGCCGGTGATCATGTTTTTTACGTAGTCAGCGTGACCCGGGCAGTCAACGTGTGCGTAGTGACGCACAGCCGAGTCATATTCAACGTGAGCGGTATTGATGGTGATACCGCGAGCTTTTTCTTCCGGGGCGCTATCGATCTTGTCGAAGTCAACTTTTGCCGAACCGAAAACCTCGGAGCAGACACGAGTCAGCGCAGCGGTCAGCGTGGTCTTACCGTGGTCGACGTGACCAATGGTACCTACGTTGACGTGCGGCTTATTACGTTCGAACTTTTCCTTAGCCATCGAAATCACCCTCAGGAGAAGAATTGAGCTAGCTACATCAACCATTAAAACAAAGGCAGATATTTTCATATCTGCCTTGTTATATGGAGCTCTTGAGCGGATTTGAACCGCTGACCTCACCCTTACCAAGGGTGTGCTCTACCAACTGAGCTACAAGAGCGAAACACTGTGCACAAACAGCAAACTTGGAGCGGGTAGCGGGAATCGAACCCGCATCATCAGCTTGGAAGGCTGAGGTTCTACCACTAAACTATACCCGCGGAGCTTGCAGCTCACGCTTAAAATATGGTGGAGGGGGAAGGATTCGAACCTTCGAAGTCGTAGACGTCAGATTTACAGTCTGATCCCTTTGGCCGCTCGGGAACCCCTCCTAAGCGAGGCAGCATTCTATACTATGCTGCCCTTCTGTCAAGCATTTTCTCATTAAAAACCTGAGGTTAGCTGCATGACCTTCTGCTTCGCCGCTAACACCTCAAGAGGTGTTCACTGCGGAGCGGGCGCCATTCTATGCAAACTATTCGACAGTTGCAATGCCTTCGCACGGCATTATTTTATGTTTTAACTCATTGAATTCTTTGGAAAGGTTTTGCAGAAGCATATCGTCCGCCAGATGCCGGCTTTCTGGCTCCACACGCAGCCAATAACCGGCGGAATCAGCAAGGTTGAGTAACTGCGGCCGGACCTTGATATCCATACCACTCAACCGCTGCTCGAGTGCCTGAGCAGCTTCCTGACGAGCAAAGCCCCCCACATAAAGGCAATTGCTATCCATATCAGCCGACCGCCCCTTGTCGCGCCTCGCCACCGCATCAGCCGACTCGCTCAGCAAACGGATATCCTGCTGCGAACCACGATACAAGGTAAGCGGCATCACCTCTTTTGCCCGCAAAGGTGCCTCCTGCTGATGCCAGACGTAATAGAACCCATTGAGAACCAGCAACAACAGAAACAACCAACGCATAAAAACCTCAGGACAAGGGACACGCCATAGCCAAGCCTACAAATACAAGATCCGGGACAACCCTGGCCCCCGGCACAACCTCTGAAACCAGCCCCGCATCACCACCCGTGAGGAACACCGTGAAATTATTCTGCCCCCAATAGTTGCGCGCCAGCTCCAGCTGAGTCAGGACGAAGCCTCTCAACATCAATGAGCAACCGCGCTCAACCGCTTCGACCGTTGTAATACCCGGCACCAGCTTTTCCAATGCCCGCTCAGCTGCAAGGTCGTCATAACGGATTCGCCGTGTATGGGTGCGCAACTGGTTACGCATCAACGGCATTCCTGGACAGATGAATCCGCCCAGGTGCTCGCCATCCGCTGCAATGAAGTCAGCTGTCACTGCAGTGCCAAAATCGAGCACCAGACAAGCTCCAGACGCGAGATGGAACCCACCGAGCATCGCAAGCCACCGATCGAGACCTAACCTCTCGTACTCCTTATAACCGTTTCGAACCCCCGACATCTCACGAGCCGGCGCCGCACAGGCAACAGATACCCCGAACGAGTCAACCAATGAAGAGATAAGCGCGCGAGTCTCTTCATTGGTCCGGACACTGACTAACCGACAGCGCGTCAGGAGCAACCCGTCACACTTATGCAAGCTGTCCAGCAGAGCGAGATCCGAATCAACCACACCCTCGGCAAATACACGAGCCGCATCAGCAAGAAGCACACGCCACTTGATGAAGCTATTACCGCAGTCGAGCTCAAGAATCATTGCGCAACCTCAAGCTGAGCTCACCGCCACTGAATACTTTTTCCACGCCACCCACCTTCAAACGTAACCCGCCCTGCCGATCGATGCCCATTACAATTCCATCGATCTGGTTAACTCCAGCGATCAACGAAACTGCGCGTCCTTGCCATAGATGGTTCTGCTCCCATTCCGCCTGGATAGCGGCAAAGCCCGAATCCTGATGGAGACTCAAATACTTCTGAAGCATCCCCCCTAGGCTAGCAACCAGGTGATTGCGATCGAAAGCCTTGCCCGCCTCGAGGCGCATCGAGGTCCATTGCTGATCGACCTCCTCAGTCATCTGCATGTTCACGTTAATCCCTACACCCAAGACGACGTGGCACACATCAGCAGGATCGCCAACCAACTCCAATAGTATCCCGGCAATCTTTTTCTGACCGACTAGAACGTCATTTGGCCACTTCAGACCCGCCTCCAGCACTCCCAACTCACGCAAGGTCTGCATTACAGCCAAACCGACGACGAGACTGAGCCCCTCAAGTTGTCGCATACCGCCATCTATACGCAGTACCAGACTGTAATAAATGTTTTCTGCGAAAGGACTTGCCCACTTTCGACCCCGCCGCCCCCTACCAGCAGTCTGTCTCTCTGCAAGCACAACAAACGGCGCAGGCAGCCCCCTCTCGATAGAGCGCAGGGCCTCTGCGTTAGTGGAGTCAATAGAGTCGAAAATCATCACCGGCCACGCACAATCCGGCGCTTGTCCGGCGATCTCGGCAGGATTTAGAAGCGTCAGCGGTGTAGCCAATTGATAGCCACGACCACGCACCTTGTGAATGGATAGATTCAGGTCGGCCTCTAAATGCTGAAGCTGCTTCCACACAGCACTGCGACTAATGCCCAAAGCAGCACCAAGCGCTTGTCCAGAGTGAAATCGACCGTCCTTCAGAAGCTTTAACAACGTCAGCATGCGCATCCCGCCTCACAATGAGGCACGCATGATATCCATGCCTAGAGCCGTTGCATAGAAAACGCAAGACTGTGAGCTTCTTGCGCGCAAAAACAAAACCCCTACCTGCAGACGCAGATAGGGGTTTCGGAAGTTAATCTTGACGATGACCTACTCTCACATGGGGAAACCCCACACTACCATCGGCGAT
>NZ_JBWKTM010000015.1:0-176995 GCF_059420325.1 Pseudomonas sp. GW821-FHT04C07 | reverse complement strand
TGCCACCGACCGTTTACGAACGGGCAATGGCGTCGAAACCACCTATTGAGGTGTCCGGAATTAGTTGACCACTGCACATTCCCACGCAGAGCGTGGGAGCGATCCAACTCCCCCACCCTAATCACCAAGTGGATTGATCTTCAAGACTGGCCCTATGCATCGTTCCCGCGCTCCCGCGTGGGAATGCAGCCCGTGACGCTCTGCGTCACTGCCGAAGCGGACGCGGAGCGTCCAGTGAGGCATTCCCACGCAGAGCGTGGGAGCGATCCAACTCCCCCACCCTAATCACCAAGTGGATTGATCTTCAAGACTGGCGCCATAAAGCTCATCTTTCCACTCCTTACCCATCAACCTGTAAACATCCTCAAAGAATCTACGAGGATCAGAGGTGCCGGGAACAAGCCCCCTCGCCACAGGTTTTGTGCCCGACGCTTATTCTTCTTGACTGATTGGCATCAGGGCTTGTCCTGAAACCTTGCCCTATAGCGCCCCGGACTTTCCCCCGTCCACTTCTTGAACGCCCGGTGGAACGCGCTGGGTTCTTGAAAGCCGATCTGCTCGGCAATTTCGGTGATGCTCGCCCGGCTCTGGCGCAGCTGTTCAAAAGCAACGCCGCGGCGCACTTCGTCCTTGATCTCCTGAAACGAACAGCCTTCGCGCTCCAGTTTTCGGCGAAAGGTACTGGGGCTCAGATGCTGTTCTATCGCGAAGGTCTGCAAGGTAGGCCATTGGCCGTAATGGCTGTTTCGCAGACGCTGATGGATCTGTGCCGCCAGGCCATGCTGGTTACGAAAGCGAATCACCAGCCATTGCGGCGCACTGCGCAGAAACACTTTGAGTGATGCAAGATCCTGAACCACCGGCAGACGCAGGTAGCGACTGGCAAACTCGATTTCAGTGCGCTGCGCGCCGAAAGTCAGGTTGGCGCCCCAGAGCAATGGATCATCACTGAGCGACAAACGTTCATGGCGGAAATCCGCGCGATCGATGGGAATTCGCCGCCCACCCAGCCAGCACAGCAGACTGATCATCAACACCAGGAAGGTCTCTTCGCCGAAACGACTGACGTCGTTATTGTCCGATCGGGTCTGCAGGCTGATGACGGCGCGTTTGCCGCGCACACTCAAACTGCCGCGAAAGTCCCGCAGGAACAGCGCGAAGTTGGCCAGGCACTGGCGCATGGCCTTCTCCAGATTCGGCTCCTGAATCAATGCCCGGCAGATCAAGGCAAAACTGCCAGGCGGCATGCCGTGGGAGTCGAGCTTGAAGAACTCGTCGTTCAACTCGCGAATCTGGATCAACCACAACGCTGCAAAAGCACTGGCCGGCACCCGCGCCGTGGGCTGGTCCATCAGCGCCGGGTCGATTCCCGCCTGCTCGAGTACCGCCCGCAGGCGCTGTGGGTTCTCACGCAGTGCATGGAGCATTGCATGCATAAAGTAGACGGCAACCGAATCCTTTTCCCGCATTTGAACGTTTCTCTCTTCATCGCCTGAAAATGGCAAAAAACGCCAATGTCCTTGAACAGTTATGGCATAGGCCAGCGCCGCTGCGGACTCTAGACTCACATCCATACCAGGTACTGCAGCGCAGCCCCTGTGGGGGGCGTCTGAAGCCGGACGGCGCCCATGGTACGCCAGTCGCTGACTGCCAACGATTGCAACATTGATTCCAGGAGTCGATATGAACAATTCCGATATTTTCGTCGTCAGCGCGGTGCGCTCCGCCATTGGCAGTTTCGGCGGATCGCTGAAGGACGTGACCCCTATCCAGTTGGCAACCGACGTTTGCCGCGCGGCCATTGAGCGCTCGGGCCTGGCGCCCGAGCATATCGGCCATGCGGTGATGGGTCATGTGATCCCCACCGAAGCCCGCGACGCCTATATTTCCAGGGCGGTGGCAATGAATGCCGGCCTGTCGAAAGAAACCCCTGCGTTCAACGTCAACCGCCTGTGCGGCTCCGGTTTGCAGGCCATTGTCAGCGCCGCGCAAAGTTTGATGTTGGGCGATGCCGGGGCCGTGCTGGCCGGTGGCGTCGAGTCCATGAGCCGCGGTGCTTACCTGCTGCCGCAAGCGCGCTGGGGTGCACGAATGGGCGATGTGCAGGCTATCGATTACATGCTTGGGGTTCTGCAGGATCCCTTTGCCGGCTTCCATATGGGCATCACCGCGGAGAACATTGCCGAGCACTATGGCATCAGTCGCCAGATGCAGGATGAACTGGCCCTTGTCAGCCAACAACGTGCAGCCCGGGCCATTGCCGAAGGGCGTTTTGTCGAGCAGATCGTGCCGATTGAAGTGGCGACACGCAAAGGCACGGTGTCTTTCGCCATTGACGAGCATGTACGAGCAGATGTCAGTGCCGAGCAACTAAGCGGTATGAAACCCGCATTCAAGAAAGATGGCAGCGTCACTGCAGGCAACGCCTCCGGACTCAATGACGGTGCAGGCGCATTGATCATGGCCACCGAAGCGGTCGTTCGCGAGCAAGGCCTCAAGCCCATGGCCCGGCTGGTGGGTTACGCTCACGCCGGGGTTGAGCCGTCGATGATGGGCCTGGGGCCGATCCCCGCCACCCGACTGGTTCTCAAGCGTGCAGGCCTGACCGTCGCCGACCTTGATGTGATCGAATCGAACGAAGCGTTCGCAGCCCAAGCCTGTGCCGTGGCGCAGGAGTTGGGCTTCGATCCGCACAAGCTCAACCCGAACGGTTCGGGCATTTCCCTGGGCCATCCGGTCGGTGCCACCGGCGCGATTATCGCCACCAAAGCCATTTACGAGCTGCATCGCTGTCAGGGACGTTATGCCTTGGCGACCATGTGCATTGGCGGTGGCCAGGGCATCGCCGTGCTGTTCGAACGCGTTTGATTAGGGAAGTACCTGAACATGAATCTGCAAAACGTCGGTGTGATCGGCGCTGGCACCATGGGCAACGGCATTGCGCAAATCTGTGCCCTTGCCGGCTTCAACGTGACGCTGCTGGATATCTCCGAGACCGCGCTGCAAAACGCTATGGCGACCGTGGGCAAGAATCTGGACCGGCAAATCGCCAAACAGCTCCTTTCCCGGGAGCAAAAGCTCGCGGCGCTGGACAACATCCAGACCAGCACGGACTACGCGACCCTGCAAAACGCTCAACTGGTGATCGAGGCCGCGACCGAAAACCTCGACCTGAAACTACGGGTACTGCAACAGATCGCCGCGCAAGTCAGCGCCGACTGTGTGATTGCCTCGAACACGTCTTCGTTGTCTATTACTCAGCTCGCCGCCAGCGTGAGTCAGCCTGAGCGGTTCATCGGCCTGCACTTCTTCAATCCGGTGCCGATGATGGGGCTGATTGAAGTCATTCGCGGCTTGCAGACCAGCGATGCCACCCATGTCCTGGCGCTGGAGCTGGCGCAACGGCTGGGCAAAACCGCCATCACTGCCGGCAACCGTCCAGGCTTTGTGGTCAACCGGATTCTGGTGCCGATGATCAATGAAGCGATTCTGGTGTTTCAGGAGGGGCTGGCCAGCGCTGAAGACATCGATGCCGGCATGCGTCTTGGCTGCAACCAACCGATAGGCCCGCTGGCACTGGCCGACCTGATCGGGCTGGACACCTTGCTGGCGATTCTCGAAGCCTTCTACGACGGTTTCAACGACAGTAAATACCGCCCGGCGCCGCTGCTCAAAGAAATGGTCGCGGCCGGTTATCTTGGCCGCAAAAGCGGGCGCGGCTTCCATGCTTATGCCTGAGCGCTGCTCTCGCTTCGCGCAGCATCGAGACAAGGCGCTCGAGCTGTTCGCCAACAAGGGTTTCGGCCAGGTAGGGATGCGCGAGCTGGCGACCTATCTGGGGCTTGCGCCTGGCTCGCTTTACCATCATTACCCGAGCAAGCAGCACTTGCTGCTCGACCTGATCGAAGAATTCTACGAAGAGCTGCTGGCTACCCTGAGACGAAACGAGAAAAAAGCCGGCCCTGGGCGCAACAGCTTGAAAGTGATCATCCGCGCGCACCTGAAACTGCATCGGGAACTCCCTCGACACTTTCGCCTGGCCGAACGCGACAGTTGCTGCCTGAATGATGACCAGCAGCAGCGGGTCAGGCAGCTGCGCGAGCAATACGAACGCCAGCTGCTGGCGATGCTTGGCCATCGAACGCAGTTGACCGAACATGGATTGCTGGCCGCCGGACATGCCATTGCATCCTTGCTCAACAGCGCTCCGTCGTGGGTGGCACAGCACAGCCTCAATGATCGGGAGCGCGAAGAATTGATAGAGAACCTGGTGACCGGCGCAATAGAACGGCTGCTTGGCCCCTGCCCTCCGGGAGCGTCCTGTCTTCAGGCCGCGGTGGCTTGAGCTTGAGGGTGGGCAACAGAGACTAACCCGGCGACCTTTGTGGCGAGGGAGCTTCGGCTCCCTACCAACACCAGACTCAACGCCGCGTGATAACCACCTCCAGATATTCACTCGGCACCACCAGCGACGCTTCGCCAGCCCGATTCATCGTGTCCAGCAATTTGCTCAGGTCACTTTCCAGCGCCATGGCCCCCTCAGCGGACAGCGCCGCGAAGGCCTTGTGGATCGGGCCGTACCAGGCGCGGAAAGTCTCAATGAAATGCGCGGCCGAGCGGTAGCGGAAGTTGAACAACCGCCGCGTCACGGTGACATTGCCGGCGCACTCAGCGAAAAGCGAATGCAGATGCGCTTCCGAGCCCCACAGCGAAGGCGGTTGTGCGCCCGCTGGTGGTGGAAAATGCCGACCCAGCGTCGTGAACATCTGGCCGACAAAACCTTCCGGGGTCCAGTTGGCAAGACCGATCCGTCCCCCCGGGCGACACACCCGCGCCAGCTCGGAGGCCGCCTTTGGCTGGTCGGGCGCGAACATTACGCCGAACGTCGACAGCACCACGTCGAAGCTCGCGTCCTCGAAGGGCAGTGCCTCGGCATCGGCCACCTGAAAGATCACCTCCAGGTTCTCTGCCCTGGCCCGGTCCTCGCCTCGTTCGAGCAGAGCGGCCACGTAATCGGTCGAGGTCACCTTGCAACCTCGACGCGCTGCGGCGAGTGTGGCATTGCCATTGCCGGCCGCTACATCAAGCACGAGCTCATCGCAACGCAGGTCGCAGGCCTCCGCCAGCAGCTCCCCGACGATCTGTAAAGTTGTGCCGATCACGGCATAGTCGCCACTGGCCCACGCAACCATCTGACGGTTTTTCAGGGCGTTTAAATCAAGGGATGTGCTCATGGGAGCTGACTCTGTATGGGCTGGAATGCAGGCAGGGTACTGGAGGGCGATTACTCCGCCGTTGTCGGGTCAATGATGGAGGTGACTCGGGAAACGCTATTGGCAGGAAAACCGCCTTGTCTTGCGTGCTCCCTGACGAGTTCCTCGTTCGGTGCGATATACACGCAGTAAATTTTCTCGCCCGTGACGTAACTATGCAGCCACTGTACTTGCGGCCCCATCTCGCGCAGGACCTTGCAGGATTTTTGTGCGATCGCTTTCAAGTCCCGTTCTGGCAGTGTTCCGGCTCCCGGAATTTCGCGCTCGATGACGAACTCAGGCATGGCAACCTCCACCTTATGATTGATGACAGGGACGGCAGTGCTCCTGTTGGACAACTATCGCGCTCGGGCAGGTCGGCGTCCTGCCCGATCGTCGGCCAGGCCTGCCCGATCGTCCGGCGGTTTTGCGCCGCGCGGCGAGGCGCTCACCATCACAGACCCCGCAAGCACCGGAGCACAACAATGGACGCTTTGTCGCAGAGCCTGCGCATGGCGATCTTCCACCTGATCACCGAAGGCGAATGCTATGTCGAACTCGGCAATGAGCCAGCACTGCGACATCTCGTGAGAAAGCCCAATATCGCCTAACCTGAATGCACCGTCGTGCAAGGGGGATCGTAACGTGAGCGTGCAGTTGAACCACACCATCGTCTGGTGCCGCGACAAGCAAAAATCTGCGACATTTCTCGTGGACATCCTGGGCCTGCCCAGCCCTGTCCCATTCGGTCCGATGCTGATTGTCCAGCTCGATAACGGTGTCTCGCTCGATTACTACGACAACGACGAGTTTTCTTCCCAGCACTATGCCTTCCTGATCGGCGAGGACGACTTTGACCCGGTTTTCGCCCGGATACAGAGTCGAGAACTCCCCTACTGGGCCGATCCCTGCAAGCTGCGCCCGGGCGAAATCAACCGGCTCGACGGTGGGCGAAGAGTGTATTTCGATGATCCGGACGGCCATCTGCTGGAAATTTTCACCCGGGCTTAGCGTTGCGATGCCTGGTGAGGCGTAAGACGGTATCTACGGCCCTGGCGAACGACTGGTTCCCATTTAGCGATGTTGCGCCAGGCTGTCATTCCAGACCTTGCGCATCAGGTCCTTAAGGATCAGCGCTTCGGCCCAGCGATCGGTGATGTCGCCTCCGTCGGCACCGGTGATGGCATAGGGTGGCGGGCCGAGTTCACAGGTGAAGGACAGGCTGGCGGGCGTGTTCGGGCGGGCCAGCCAATCCTCGATCCCATAGCGCCACCAACCCAGGAAACGCTCCAGCCAGGGTCGGTGCTGGGCGAAACTCAGGGGGACCTGGACCTGTTCACAACTGGCCACACGGCCATGGAAGCCCCAGCTGTGACGCAGGATGGTATGGATCTGTTCGTCGTCCTCGGCAGCGGCCGGTTCTGGCAGTTCGCGGCCCACGACATAGTGGGACAAGTCGGCCAGCAACTTGAGGTCGGGCATTTGCGCGAGAATGTCGAGGGTGAACAACAGGTCACTGGTGAGGCGGTAACGATGGGTTTCCTGGAGGATCGGAAAGTCCACCTGCTCGGCCAGACGCTGCCAGCCTTCAATCAGCTCGATCGCCTGCGTCAGCGTGCGCGGCCGGACATCGGCTTGTAGCGTGAGATGGTGGCATCCGTAGCGGGAGGCGACATCGATCGCCGCTGCCAGATCATCCACGGTGCGGGGGAACAGCTGACCTTCGATTTGCAGGCCTTGCGCCTTGGCGGCGGCACTCAGGCGTGCAGCCTGTGGTGCGAGCCAGAAATGGTCGGTGATCCCGTCGAAACCGGCGGCGGCGATCTTCTCCAGTTGCGCCTCAATGGAAAGATCGCAGTGGCCACGGTGATCTTGCATGGCCCACAAGGACTGAAACACCAGGAATTCGCGCATGTCAGTTCCTCAGCAGTTGTTTGAGCGATACATCGGCATCGGCTAAAGCGACCGCCGAGAGGGGGTTATGGTTGGCGATCAGCCGTTCGCACAATTTGATGTCCTTGGCGATGCTATTGCCCTGGCCCCAGCCGCAAGCCCCTAGCAGACGTTGTTCGGCATCGAGGTAGAACAACAGGAAACCGCCACCCGGGGTTGTCCGGCTCGCCGTCGGTTCGGTGTTTGCGATTACGCCCACGGTTTGCAGCCCCCAGTCGTACTGATCGGACCAAAAGCCGGGAATGACGTCGTAGGGCTGCTCGCCGCCCAGCAGGTTCAGGGCGGCGTGACGGCCCTGGGTTTCGGCGTTGCGCCAGGTTTCCTGACGCTGGAACCCCCCTTGCGGGTGCAGACGAAACTCACAGACGTCGCCTGCCGCAAAGATGTCCGGCGCACTGGTGCGCAACTGCGCATCGACGCGAATGCCCTGACCGACCTCAAGCCCGGCAGCCACGGCCAACTCGGTGTTCGGTTGCATGCCGATACCCACCACGACCAGATCGCAGGGCAACAACTGGCCGTCGACCAGTTGCACCGCCTCGGCGCGAGTGGCGCCCAGCACCGTTTCGATGGCCACGTTCAGTCGGACATCCACGCCCTGACGGCGATGCAGTTCCAGCAGGACATTGGACAGGCGCTGCGGCAGGACGCGGCCCGCCAGGCGCGGCCCGGCTTCGAGCAAAGTCACCGTGCAACCCAGGGCACGGGCGGTCGCGGCGACTTCGAGTCCGATGAAGCCGCCACCGATGATCACCAATCGGGCGCCGTGTCGTAGCGAAGCGCGCAGTGCGATGGCTTCGTCATGGGTACGCAGATAAAGCACGTTGGGCAGATGCGCGGGCACATAGGGCAGCAGCCGCGCCCTCCCCCCAGTCGCGAGCAGCAAACGGGCGTAATGTAACCAGCTGCCGTCGGCCAACTGCAGACGATGCTGCTGCGGATCGAGGCACTTCGCCGGGTTGCCAGCCAGGTGTTCGATGTCCAGTTCGGCGAGCTGATCGGTATCGCACAGGCTGCAGCCCGCCAGATCGACCGTGCCCTGCAACAACCCTTTGGACAGCGGCGGACGTTCATAGGGCGGGTGGGACTCGTCGCCTATCAGAATCAGGCGACCGCTATAACCTTCGCCGCGCAAGGTCAAGGCCGCGCGACCACCCGCATGCCCGGCACCCACGATAACCAGTGGATCGTTGTCAGGATTCATGGCACAGACTCCGTGCAGTTAAACCGTAATAGCGAGCAGGACACGACCCGCCTCGACCCGGACCTGATAGGTCTTGAGGTTGACGCACACCGGCGCGCCAAGGGCTTTGCCGGAGCGGTAGTCGAAACGCCCGTTGTGCTTGGGGCACTCGATGACATGCTCCATCACCAGGCCGTCGGCCAGGTGGATGGATTCGTGGGTGCACAGGCCCGCCGTGGCGAAAAACTCGCTGTCGGCGGAGCGGTAGACGGCATAGGTGTGCTGGCCATGGTCGAAACGAATGACATCTTCTTCGTCGATATCGCCCACGGCACATACATCGATCCATTGATCGGTCATGGCGTTTTCTCTTGTAGTGGTACAGACAGGAAGGTGTCAGGCCGGCGTTACTTCAGGTTCTGCCTGGACGTTGGCGGCCGGCGCTGCGCGTTGTGGCAAAGGGCGACGGACGAAATAGGTCGGGTCTTTGCGCTGCTTCCAGATGGTCGGGATGATTTCCTTGAAGGCCTCGAACAGACTGGTGTAAGGCGGCGGGCAGTCGTGGCGGATCTCCTCGTGAAGCTGCGCCAGCGCGTGAAAAGGCACCATCGGATACATGTGATGCTCAAGGTGATAGTTCATGTTGAGGTACATAAAGCGCAGCACCGGGTTCATGTAAATCGTACGGCAGTTGCTGCGGTGATCGAGTACGTCCTCAGCCAGGCCGACATGCTGCGACAGGCCGAACAGGTAGGACAGCCAACCGCCATAGAGGGTCGGCAGACCAATAAACATCAGCGGCAACCAGCTCTGCAGATAAAGCGCAGTGCCCACGGTAAGCGAATAAATTGCTAGCCAGACGCGTGCGTCCCTCACCACCTTGGGCCACTCGGATTCGGGGATGAACGTCTGCTCTTCTTCACCCATCCGCCCTGTCGCATGCCGGCAGACTGACCCCATCGTCTTCAACGCGTAAGGCATTCTGAACAGGCTCAGCACCATATTTATCAGGCTTGGCGGACGTGGTTCGACGATCTCCGGATCGCGGCCGACGATAACGGTGTCGGTGTGGTGCCGTGCGTGGCTCCAGCGCCAGACTTGGGGTTCGAACATGAACATGAAGCTCGACAGCTGGTAGACCGCATCATTCATCCAGCGGGTTTTGAACGCTGTACCGTGACCCGCTTCGTGCCAACGGGCATTGGACGCCGTGCCGTAGAGCAGCCCGTAGACGAAGAAGAACGGAATGCAGGCCCAGGAGCCCCAGAACCAGTAACCGCCGAAGCCGGTCACGATCATCGCCAGCAGCCAGATCGCGGTATCAAGCAAGGCCGGGCCATCGCGGCGCTGCATCAATTCCTTCATGCGTTTACGAGAAATGGGGGATTGGTACCAGCTTGCCGATACCAGGCCTTTTTGCGCCGCTCTGGCGGCTTCGGGACCGGTCAATCGATAATCCCGAGGCACGGGTTTGCCGGGGTATTCAAAGGCTGCGTTTCGTTCAGGCATTTTATTGTTCTCCGCAAGCTTGATGGTTTCAGGCACTTGCCTGGATGCGCGATGGCATCGCTGGAGAAAATATAGAGAGCGCACAAATCACCCTCAAGCCCTTGAATACATTCCCTATCAAGCTATCATCCAGGCCCAGCAAGGCTTGATAGTTTTCTATCAAGGCGCTTCCGGGAGCCGCCATGAACAACAATAAACGCCCCACCATCGCCACGGTTGCTGAGCACGCGCGTTTAAGTGTCGCCACCGTGGATCGGGTGCTCAACGCCAGAGCGCCGGTCAGCCCGGCCACCGCCGAGCAGGTATTCCAGGCCGCCGAAGCGGTCGGTTATTTCGCCGCGAGGCTGATCGGCCAGCGGATCCGCGAACGTCGCCCCACCTACCGTTTCGGCATCCTGTTGCTCGGCACCGCCCAGGCGTTCTATGGCAACGTTGCCACCGCCATCACCGAGGTGGCGCAGCGTCAGGCCGGCGCCAACCTGAGCTGCCATTTCGAATACGTATTCGATCGCACACCCAGCGCCATCATTGCCCAGATCGAACAACTGGCGGTGCAGTGCGATGGCCTGGCGGTGGTCAGCTTCGCTCACCCGCTGATCAATGCAGCCATCGCTCAGATCAGAGAGGCGGGAGTTCCGGTGATCGCCCTGCTGTCCGACATCCATGAGGCGGCGGATGAGCCTTACGTCGGTCTGGATAATCATGAGGTCGGACGCACCATGGGCTGGCTGCTGGCTCACAGCTGTGGTGCACGTAAAGGCAGCATCGGGGTGCTGCTCGGCGGCCACCGCTTTCTCGGCCATCAGGCGCGGGTCGAGGGGCTGCGCAATTACCTGATGGAGCGCGCACCGGGGTTGCGGCTACTCGAAGCGGTGATCAACCTGGACAACTGTGACGTCACCGAAGAGGCGACGCTGGAACTGCTGGCGCGGCATGACGACTTGCGGGGTCTGTGCGTGGTCGGAGGGGGCGGTGACGGAATCATCAGTGCCCTGTCGCAGCTGCCGAAGCGGCCATCGCTGTGCTGTATCCTGCAGGAGTCGACCGAGCTGTCGCGACAAGCCCTGGATCAGGGATTGATCAGTCTGGTCATCGATTCCCAGCCGCGATTGCTGGCGACAGCGCTGGTCGACTTGCTGGTCGAGCTGCAGACCACGCCGGACTTCGATCCGATACGGCATCGGATCCATATTCCGCTGCAGATCGTGACCTCAGAGAACGCTCGACACTGACGTTGCATTTTCAATGGACGTGAACTCAGCCCGTGACGCAGGGATTGTAAGAAGGAGCTCCCGGTATGCTTTCGATAGAACTGCACCCCGCACAGCGCGATGAACTCGAATGCATCGAGAACCTGATGCAGTTCTACACCTACGATTTCAGCGAGTGGCTCCCGCTGAAATTCGGTAACCATGGCTTTTTCAACATCCAGCCAACACCCGATTACTGGAGAAAGCCATCGACGCACCCCTTCCTGATCAAGGTTGACGGGGAAATTGCCGGCTTCGTGACGATTGACGACGATGTCCGTTTTGACGATGTTCAGTACAACATCGGCTATTTTTTTGTCAGCCGCGGGTATCGAGGTCGAGGCGTCGGGAAGTTTGTCGTATCTGCGCTGCTCAACAAATTTCCCGGTCAATGGCAGATTTTTCACATCGACGCCAATCAGCCTGCACGGTCATTTTGGTTAAGGGTAATCCCCGCCCTCACCCAAGGCGAGTTCACTCGCCATCCGCTGTCGATCGATGGCCATGAGTGCACCCTGTTCAAGTTTCAGTTCAGTGCTGACCTTAAAGTGCCCCGCCAGCCCGGTTAGGTGCTTCACCGATCCGCGGTAGTGGCCAGAGTAGGATAAGATGGCTGCTTATCAGGCTCGCTGTGAGTAGCCCCGCATGACAGATAACAGTCGGAACACCACCCGTCTGATCAAGAAATACCCGAATCGCCGTCTGTATGACACGCACACCAGCAGTCATTTGACCCTTGCGGATATACGCCAGTTGGTCGTCGATAAAATCCCGTTCGAGGTAGTCGACGCCAAGACGGGCGAGGATCTGACCCGCAGTATTTTGCTGCAGGTCATTCTGGAAGCCGAAAGTGGCGGTCAACCGATCTTCTCCATTGAGATGCTCATGGGGATTATCCAGTTCTACGGTCCTTACCAGGGCGTTCTCGGCAGCTACCTGGATAAAAGCATTCAGACGGTCATCGACATCCAGTCCCAGACCGGCGCTCAGTCCTCTGAAGCCTGGGGCGAGTTCATGCACCAGCAAGCGCCGGTCATGCAGGACTTGATGCGCCAGTATGTCGAGCAGTCAAAAGCCCTCTACATGAACACTCAGAACCTCTTCGGTCTGTTCGGCGGCACGCCACAAGGCAAGCCAGGCGCCGGTGGCGGGCCGAAAAAAAATGGCGATGGGGAATAAACCCATCGCCATCAGTGTAACCATTCTAATGTGACTTACTTGTTACCGCTTGTTGCCTTGCCCTCTGGCGCGGCTTTCCCGGTTGCGGCAGTTGCGGCAGTCGCTGCATCGAAAGTGCTCTGGGCAACGTCAGCAGCCTGTTTTACAGCTTTCTGTGCGTTTTCAAATACGGTGCCGGCATTGGCCAGCGACGACTTCAATGCAGCCACAACAGGCTCGGAGCCAGCCGGCGCATTCTTGCTGATCACTTCAACGAACTCTTGCACCTGCTTGGTGCCCGCCTCGACCTGACGCGTGGTCAGTTTGGCGATTTCCGACTGGGTGCCAACAATCAGCGCTTGTACTTGACGATTGAACTCAGCCAGGCGTTCGGCTTGCACATTTGGCTGGATGAAAGAAGCCTGGAGCTCAGCGAACCCTTGTGGATCACGGACTGCCAGCAGTTTGCGAAAACCGTCGAACTGCTCCTCGGTGGAGGCTTGCAGAGTCTTGATCTGCAATTGGGTGAGCTGTTCAACACTGGCGAAGATTTTGCCGCTGATTTGCTGCAGGAGGTCTAGGTTGGCTTTCTGAGCGTCTTGCAATTTTTCCAAGTTAAAAAAAGACATGCTTGAATCTCCTGATTCTGAAAGGCCGACATGGGCCTGAGGGCGCGATAGCGATCCTGCCGGTCATCGCGTTAGCCTTGATATTGCAGTGCACAAATTCGTTTGGCAATGATTTTTTGTGCGCCGCACAAAAATATTTCACCTCCCGCCACTATTCGCTATAGACTCCTGAAAGGCGAACGGCCAGCCAAGCTCTCTTTAATGATGAGATGCCGGCAAGCTACTTCTCATGCATAAAGCCAGGAGATCACCATGGGACAGGAAGATATTATTGCATCGCAATATGACAAACTCTCCTCTCAACGCGGCCTGTTCGAACACCTGAGTCATCTGCAGCGCCTCAATACCCTGAATGTCCTTGATGCTTTGCGCCAGCGCCAGGAAAAAACCCTCGCCTCTCTGAAGCGAGGCGAACTCAGACAACCCACGCTCTCTGACTGGCAGGAATATTTCATCGACCTCGCTCAACGTAGCCTGCTGTTCTGGGACACCCTGCGCCAGCGCGGCGACAATACGCTGGCCCATGAACGCGCCGGGTATCCGCTGCTGCTCAAGTTCGATCATGAAATCCTGATCGCAGGCGCCGATCTCCCGCGCCCGGTC
Organism: Pseudomonas sp. GW821-FHT04C07; assembly: GCF_059420325.1. NCBI lineage: Bacteria > Pseudomonadati > Pseudomonadota > Gammaproteobacteria > Pseudomonadales > Pseudomonadaceae > Pseudomonas > Pseudomonas sp. GW821-FHT04C07. Next base: position 163,458 of record NZ_JBWKTM010000015.1, on the reverse strand, counting down.
AACTATTCACTGTTGCGAATCCTCCCCGGGCCAGAGCAAAGGATCTACAGCAAAGGCCAGCCGGTGATCATCATCGACCCGCGCGGCGGCCATGGCTCAGGAATCGGCGGCTTCAAACAGGATTCGGTATTAGGCGAAAGCCTCAGAGCCGGCCACCCCACCTATTTCATCTCTTTCAGTCACTCACCACAGCCTGGGCAAACCCTGGCCGATATCGTCGAAGCCCAGGCCCGGTTCATCGAAGTCGTCAGCGCCCTTCACCCGGCCAATAGCAAGCCGATCATAATCGGCAACTGCCAGGCCGGCTGGGCCTTGATGGGATTGGCGGCAACACGACCGGAATTGCCGGGATTGATCATTATTAATGGTGCCCCCTTGTCGTACTGGGCCGGTGTCAATGGACGCAATCCGATGCGCTACACCGGTGGCCTGCTGGGTGGCGGCTGGATGGCTCGCCTGGGCAGCGACTTGGGCAATGACCGTTTCGACGGTACCTGGCTGGTCAGCAATTTCGAAAACCTGGACCCGGCCAACACCTATTGGGGCAAGTATTATCAGCTGTTCAGCCAGGTCGATAGCGAGGCTGAACGCTTTCTCGACTTCGAACGCTGGTGGGGCAGCCCGACCCTGCTCAATGGCGAAGAAATCGAAATGATTGTCGATGACCTTTTCATCGGCAACCAGTTGTCCGGCGGCCTCGGCCGCAAGAGCTCCGGCATTGATCTGAAACGGATCGAAGTACCGGTGGTGGTGTTCTGCTCCTACGGAGACAACATCACCCCTCCACAACAGGCATTGAACTGGATCGCCGATGTCTATCCCAGCGATCTCGCATTGCATGACGCAGGACGTACCATCGTCTACCTGCGGCACGCCAGCATCGGCCATTTGGGCATTTTTGTTTCCGGCAAGGTGGCGCGGCGTGAACACCGTGGGTTGCTCGGTGCGGTCGAAGCCATCAATGCGCTGCCGGCAGGGCTATACGAAATGCTGATCGACGATCTGCCGGCCACCTCAGGCAGCGGTGACGTGCAATACCGCGTGCGTTTCGAATCAAGGCGAATCGCCGATATCCATGATGACGTCGAGCCGGCCCGTGATGACGATCGCGAATTCTCTCTGGTGGAGCGTGCGTCTGACATCAACAGCACGTTTTACGACGGATTCATACGTCCGTGGCTACGTCAGATAGTCAACGAGCCCGTTGCCGAACTGATGCGCAGGACACACCCCTTCCATCAGCAGCAAGTGCTATGGAGCAGCCTGAATCCGGCACTGTGGTGGGTAGCCGGGACCGTTTCCCAAGTGAGCAGCGATCGTCGTCCCGCACGCCAGGACAACCCGTTGCTGGCCTGGCAGGAGCTGTTCTCCAACCAGATACAAGACGCCCTGAATACTTATCGCGATGTGCGTGACGCCACCCAGGAGCTGTGTTTCTACGGCATTTACGGCGCACTGAGTGTCCTCACCAGCAACGAGCCTGCGCGAAATCTCCAGGCACATGCTGATCAGCAGGACCAGGCCCTGATCGAACGCCTGCAGGATGCGCTGCCCCATGGCGGCCCCCTGGAAGCGTTGGTGCGGATTCTGTTTTTACTGGGCCGCGACAGCGACAAGGCGGGCAAGGAAAGCATCGAGAAATTGATTCAGCAGGTGCATCGGCTGGTCCAGGACTACAGCAATGAGCCCGCAGCCCTGCGCGAAGCCATCCGATTGCAGAACCTGCTGGTTTTTGCCCACCCGCAAGAAAGCTTGCGCAGCCTGCCCTTGCTACTCCCGGACACCAAGGCACGCCAACAGGTCCTCGCAGCCGTTGGGCAATTGATGCCCGAACTGCTGACAATTACTGGAGCTGAAGGCAAATTCTGGCGTGAACTGCACGCGCTACTCGAAGTCCCCCTGCCAGGTTTTAGCCTGACCCAACCGCCCGGTGAAACAGATCCCATTCAGAAGGAGCCCCCTGCGGAGCCATCCCCGCTTGCGGCAGTGCTGCCGCCGGAGATCACACCGACGCCCGCCCCCGCCATTGAAGTTAAAGCTCCAAAGCGCAAGGCGAGCAAAAGGACCAAAGGTCCAAAGCCTCAATGAACGCCTCAATGAGCCTTCACAAGGAATTACCGGTGTATCCGTTCGGCGTAAGCGCTGGCGAAGCCTGCGATCTTTTGATCTCGGCGCAGACCCACGGGGTTCATGAGTCGGACCGGCACGGCTTCCTCGACCGCAAACAACGACTCGTCGGTCCGATACTGACCGGGGGTCATGCCGAACCAACGGGTGCATGCCTTATGGAAGCTGCTGTGATCATGAAAGCCGAGCAGATACGTCACATGCTTCATGTTGAAATGAGAATGGCGCAAATAAAAGTCGGCCAACTGCCGGCGCACATCGTTCAGGACATCCTTGAATTGCGTGCCATCCTTCTCAAGGCCTCGTTGAAGCGTTCGCTTGCTGACGCTCAGTGCCGCCGCAATCGATTCCATATCACATTGCCCTTGGCCTTGCCCCTGGCTCAAGCGCTCGGTAATCAGCGCGCGAATCCTGGCGACAATAGAGTTGCCGGACAACAGGTCCAGCTGAGCCTCGGCAAAACTGTCATGGAGCGTGGCCAACGCCTCGTTGGCCATACTCAACGGATTCAGAAGCTCCTGACCATCGAACAAGATGCTGTCATAAGCGGCCCCAAAACGCAGTGGACAGCCAAAAAGCCGCTGATGCTCCGACGTGTCTTCAGGTTCGGGATAAGCGAACTCCACACTCAACGGTCGCGGCAACTTGCCACCCGCCAGCCAACGGCAAAAACCCAGCAGCGAAGCCAGCCCTGCATCCGTATATTGCCGGGGTTTGACCGAGCCACGTTGCTGATGATCGAGCGCGGCAAGACGGTAATGCTGCTGCTCCTGGACAAAGAAAAGGCTGAATCCAGTACCAATCAACGGGCTGAAACGAACCAGACGTTCGAGCGCCCTTTTCAGATTCGAACTGGACATCATCGTGTAGCCGACGATCTGAAAAACGCTGGGATGGAAATTCCCGTAGGCTTTCAAACCGATATTCGGATCATCCGAGGCCTGAGCGGCCAGGTCCCATAAACGATAGATAACGCTTCGCTCGCAGAATCCACCCGGGTTATTCACGAGCGTGACATCAAGTCCAGCCTCCTCGCACAGACTGGCAAAATCCAGTCCTTGAGCCAAAAGCGTATTCGCCAGCACGCTGGCATAACCTGAACTCATTCTATACATAGCGTCCTCAATAACCTGTGGAACCGAACATCCTGTCCGGAGCCAATATTGACCTACGCTGAACATATTTCAACCATGTTGCACAAATATTAACTGTCTGTTGAATTTCAGGTATTGATCCCAGTTGTAGGTACTCCTCATTTTCTGCCAGCGGACCAAAACGCCCGTATGGCACCGTTGGACACCAATCAGTCACCTACAAACACTTCCGCCCGGCCCGTCGATATCGAACAATCTTCTCTCCTGCAGCGAAAAATAAGGAAGTAGAAGTATGGAGTCGCGTAGTCGTATTGCAGTGGTAACCGGTGGCATGGGCGGCATTGGCACAGCAATCAGCCAACGTCTGTACAAGGAAGGCTTCAAGGTCATTGTCGGCTGCAGTGCCAATTCCAGCCGCAAGGATGACTGGATGGCAACACAGCTTGCAGCTGGCTATCAATTCGAATGCGTCGAAACCGACATCACCGATTGGGAATCGACCCGCAAGGCCTTTGAGATGGTGCGGGAACACTTCGGGCCAGTCGACGTACTGGTCAACAATGCTGGCATCACTCGTGACGCGTCTTTCCGCAAGCTCACCCCGGAAGACTGGAACGCGGTGATCGGGACCAACCTGAACAGTTTGTTCAACACCTCCAAGCAAGTCATTGAAGGCATGCTCTCCAAGGGCTGGGGGCGGATCATCAACATCTCGTCGATCAACGGCCAGCGTGGCCAGTTCGGTCAGACCAACTACTCGGCAGCCAAGGCCGGCATCCATGGTTTCACCATGGCACTGGCCCGGGAAGTTTCCGGCAAGGGCGTGACCGTCAACACCGTCTCCCCAGGCTACATCCAGACCGACATGACTGCGGCAATCCGCAAAGACATTCTGGACGGCATGATTGCCGGCATTCCGGTCGGTCGCCTTGGCCAACCCGAAGAGATCGCCTCAATCGTGGCTTGGCTGGCTTCCGATGAGTCCGCCTACAGCACCGGTGCCGACTTCTCGGTAAACGGCGGCATGAACATGCAATAACCCCAACCAGGGCCTAAACGCCCTGGTTTGTTCGACGAATTTTGTCTTTTCAATGAGGTCACGCATGAACGAAGTCGTAATCGTTGCCGCTACTCGTACCGCCATCGGCAGTTTCCAGGGTGCATTATCTGCAATTCCCGCGACCGAACTGGGTGCCGCTGTGATTCGCCGCCTGCTGGAGCAGACGGGTGTTGATGCTGCTCAAGTTGATGAAGTGATCCTTGGCCAGGTACTCACTGCCGGTGCAGGACAAAACCCGGCACGCCAGACAGCCATCAAGGCCGGCTTGCCACATACCACCCCTGCCCTGACCCTGAACAAGGTCTGCGGCTCCGGCCTCAAGGCCGTTCAGCTCGCCGTCCAGGCAATCCGTTGCGGCGACGCGGAACTGGTGATCGCTGGTGGCCAGGAAAATATGAGTCTGGCCCCCTATGTTCTGCCCAAAGCGCGCACCGGTCTGCGCATGGGCCATGCGCAACTGCAAGACAGCATGATCCAGGATGGCCTGTGGGACGCTTTCAACGACTACCACATGGGTATCACCGCCGAGAACCTGGCGCAAAAGTACGAGATCTCTCGTGAAGCACAGGATGCCTTCGCTGCCGCCTCGCAACAGAAGGCCGCCGCAGCCATCGAGGGCGGGCGTTTCAAGAGCGAGATCACGCCGATCCTGATTCCCCAGCGCAAGGGTGAACCGCTGGTCTTCGACACCGACGAACAGCCGCGTATCGACAGCACTGCGCAAGCCTTGGCGAAACTCAATCCGGCATTCAAGAAAGACGGCAGCGTGACCGCCGGCAACTCCTCGACCCTCAACGATGGTGCTGCCGTGCTGATGCTGGCCAGCGCCGCTAAAGCGCAAGCGCTGGGCCTTCCGGTGCTGGCACGGATCAAAGCCTATGCCAGCGCCGGTGTGGACCCGTCGATCATGGGCATTGGCCCGGTCCCGGCTACACGTCTGACCCTGCAAAAGGCCGGCTGGAGCGTCGAGGACCTGGACCTGATCGAAGCCAATGAGGCCTTCGCCGCCCAGTCGCTGTCGGTTGGTAAAGAGTTGGGTTGGGACACCAGCAAAGTCAACGTCAACGGCGGCGCGATCGCCCTTGGCCATCCGATCGGCGCGTCAGGGGCACGGATCCTGGTGTCGCTGGTGCACGAACTGATCCGCCGCGACGGCAAGAAGGGGCTGGCCACCTTGTGCATCGGTGGTGGTCAAGGCGTCGGCCTGGCCATCGAGCGCTAACCAACGGCATCTGAGTAGCCTATGCGCGGACTTGGGACCCTTGTTCCGCGCATCAGGTTGGCGTCAAACAATGCTGCCCGCATTCCTGCCGTCGCTACGCCGGAGTCCGGCATAGCGCGGCTTTTTTTCTGCCCGGCTCATCTGTGTGGGCAAGGAATTTTATGGACAACAACGCGCATACATTCAAGACCTATTGGTCAGGCCAGGTTCCGTTCATCGCGTCCTTTGCAGTGCAACAATTGCGCCTATGGGTCAGCACTAATCCCTGGTTTTCCGGGCATGAGCACAGCGCCTGGTTCGAACTGCCTCGCGAAACCCTGGACAGCCTTCAAGCGGACTACCAGGTTCAATGGGGTCAACTCGGCCAAAAACTGCTGACCGGTCAACCCTTCAGCTTCGATGATCGACGTTTCGCCAGCGGCAACTGGAGCGAGCCACTGTTCGGCTCTCTCGCTGCGTTTTACCTGCTCAACTCCAGCTTTCTCCTGAAACTGCTCGACATGCTGCTGATCGACGAGAAGAAAGCGCGCCAACGCCTGCGCTATCTGGTGGAGCAAGCCATCGCCGCCAGTGCGCCCAGCAACTTTCTGGCCAGCAACCCTGATGCGCTCCAGCGTGTGGTTGAGACTCAAGGTGCCAGCCTGGTCACAGGTATGCAGCACCTGGCCAGCGACATGAACGAAGGCAAAATGCGCCAGTGTGATAGCGGTGCCTTCAAGGTTGGCGTCGATCTGGCCAGCACCCCCGGCGAAATCGTCTTCGAGAATCACCTCTTCCAGCTCATTCAGTACTACCCACAAAGCGAAACCCAGTACCGGCACCCGGTATTCGTCGTACCGCCGTCGATCAACAAGTACTACATCCTTGATCTGCGCCCGGACAACTCGATGGTCCGCCACCTGCTGGAACAGGGACACCCTGTATTCCTGATATCCTGGCGCAACTTTGACCAGGAACACGCAGGCACCACCTGGGAAGACCTGATTGAGCACGGGGTGATCGACGCCCTGCAAGTGACCCGCGAGATCAGTGGCCAGCAGCGACTCAATTGCGTGGGTTTCTGCATCGGCGGCACCCTGTTGAGCACTGCGTTGGCCGTACTGGCTGCACGCGGCGACCGAGAGATCGCCAGCGTGAGCCTGTTCACCACGTTCCTTGATTACCAGGATACCGGTCCCATCGACATATTCGTCGACGAAGAACTGGTGGCCTACCGCGAGCGCACCATCGGCGGTGTGAATGGCCCCATCGGTTTGTTTCGTGGCGAAGACATGGGCAATACCTTCTCCCTGCTGCGCCCCAACGAATTGTGGTGGAACTACAACGTCGACAAATACCTCAAGGGGCAAAAACCGATTCCTCTTGATCTGCTGTTCTGGAATAACGACAGCACCAACCTTCCGGGCCCGATGTACTGCTGGTACCTGCGCCACACCTATTTGCAGAACGACCTGAAATCAGGAGAGCTGGAGTGCTGCGGGACCAAGGTGGATCTGCGTGCGATTGACGCTCCTGCTTACATCCTCGCCACCCATGACGACCATATCGTGCCCTGGAGAAGCGCCTACGCCAGCACCAACCTGCTCTCCGGGACCAAGCGCTTTGTACTGGGCGCGTCCGGGCATATCGCCGGCGTCATCAATCCGCCTGCCAAGCAGAAACGCCATTACTGGACCAACAATCGGGTCACAAAAAACCCGGACACCTGGTTCAAGAATGCCGAACAGCAACCCGGCAGCTGGTGGAATGACTGGTTCAACTGGCTGGCCGGACACGCCGGAGAGCGCCAGCCCTCGGTGCTGCACGCCGGGAACGCCAAGTACCCGGCGCTGGAGAAGGCGCCAGGCCGTTATGTAATGCAATAAAAGACTGCGTTGAGCCGGCCCCGAATTTGTCTCGCAAGTGACAGGTTCGAGGGCCGTTTCTACGTCTTTGTGAAACGGGCATGGTAGTCACTCGGGGTGACGCCCAAGCGCCGAAAAAAAAATACGATCGCTATCATTCATCAAGGCACAGCTCCTGGCCCAGGGGGCGACTGCAGATCGAACCAGTCCAATATGGGTTGTCGGGCTGGATGCAGGGCACCACCGGACTGTAGCCACAGGGTATAGACGCCAGAGGTTTTCAGAGCCGGACCGAAGGGAATTATCAAGTCGCCACGGTTGATTAATTCTTGCGCCAGAGTACGGTCAGTCATGGCAATCCCCAGGCCGCGCGCAGCGGCATCAAGGGCCAGTTCGTCCAGATTGAAGGTGATGTGTTTGCAGTTGCCGGACAACTCCCTGCCCCGCGCTTTTAACCACGTTGCCCATTCCTGTTGTCCGGTTGAACCGTGGATCAGTGGATACTTTTCGAGTTCGTCCAACGAGGTCGGTGGTGACTTTCCATTCACCGAAGCCTGTGCGCATACCGGTACCAGTATTTCTTCGAACAGGATGTGATGCGCCTGATCGGCTGGTGCCCCAGGCAGGTAGAGGATGCAGGCGTCGCAATCCCCCGAGGGGTCGACCCGTTCCGTTGCCACTGTTTCGATCGACAAGGCCAGGTCTGGATGACGTGCATAAAAGTCGGTCAGCCGGGGAAGCAACCAGCGCACTGCAAGCGACACATGAATGCGTATGCGGAACGGTCTATCCCTGGGCGCTATGCGCTCTTCAAGGGTCCGTAATTCGGCAATCAGCCTACGTGCGGTTTCGAGCACTTCCTTGCCCTCGACTGTCAGCGTGACGCTTCGACTGCTGCGAATCAAAAGCGGCACGCCGTAGTGACTCTCCAGTTGCTGAATCTTTCTGCTGACCGCGCTTTGAGTCAGGCACAACGTCTCTGCCGCTTCGGTGAAGTTGCCGGTGTCAGCCACTTCGGCAAACGCTTGAAGGCCCTGTAGCGAGGGTGCCCGAAAGATCTTATCCATGCAAAAACCGAATAGCTGAATGCATTAATAGCGTTGGATTGCACATCGGGATCCCCATAGATTCTGGTTCTGGCGGTCGGATTGACGGCATGTGCCCATGCTAATTGTTCATGACGGCGGCGTTCAACAGATCCATGCTGTGTGAGGTGAATAGATGACTGAAAATATTTGTGGCTGGATCGTGCAGGCGGGAGACTCTCTCGCGCAACCCGGCTTGCGTGGGGTGCAGCATGCGGACTGGCTGATCATTGGCGGTGGCTTCAGCGGGCTGTCGGCAGCCCACACCCTGGCCGAGTTGCATCCTCAATCGCGGATCGTGATTGTCGACCGCCAGCGTGCCGCACAGGGGGCCTCAGCGAGAAACTCCGGATTTGTGGTCGCCCATGAAAATCCTGCCGGTGACGAACTGCTCGGTCGCCAGGGCAATGCCTATTACCAACAGAGCACCGAGATCAGTCGCGCCGCCAGTGAAGAAGTTCGGCGCCGAGTGAACAGTCTGGGTATTGAGTGTGACTTACGTGACGATGGTTATTTCTTCGCGGTCCACGATCCAGACAAGCTGGAAGATGCGGCGCTAAAAGTGCAGACCCTGCGCGAAGCGGGTGCCAATGCGCAGTTTCTGCAGGATGAGGCCTTGGGCCGGTGCCTGGGAACGGATTTCTATCGTGCAGGGATATGGTGCCGCGGTGGTAACGCACTGCTGCAGCCTGCGAAATACGCCAAGGGCTTGCGCGATGCCCTTGCGGACAACGTTTCATTGTATGAGAACACCGACATCACCGGGCTGGAGCGTTTGGCCAATGGCAATGTCCGTGCGTCATCGGCTGATGGCAGTATTGAGGCCAGGCAGGTGCTGATCTGCGTCGGTCCCTTTGTGCAACGCGTCGGTTTGCGTGATCGGGCAGTGTTCCCGCTGGAGCTCAGCGCATCGCTGAGCCGTCCGCTGACTGACGAGGAGTACCGCCAGATGGGTAGCCCGTCCCCGTGGGGTGTGCTGTCGACCCGGCCGGCCGGTGCAACATTGCGATTGACAACAGATCGACGGCTGCTCATTCGCAACACCGTGGAATACCGCTATCGCGACCTTGCCGGTCCAACGCTTGGCATTCGCCGACAAACCCACCTGCGTGGCTTGCAACGGCGATTTCCGTGGATCACCGAGCAACATCTTCAGTTCACCTGGACCGGGCATTTGAGCGCCACCCGTTCCGGTGAACCGCGCTTCGCCAGGCTCGACCGAGGCATTTATACCGTGGCCGGCTGCAACGGCTCCGGCGTCGCGCGCGGCACGCTATGGGGGCGCCTGCTGGCGGAGATGGCGTCTGGAAGCCAGTCGCCATTACTCAGCAGCGTACTCAGTCAGGCTGATCCGGGCTGGCTGCCGCCCACACCGTTTTTCGATATTGGTGCCTCGGTGCGTCTGCGCTACGAAGCCTGTCGCGCTCAATCGGAGTCCTGACCCGCAAGGCCATGTCAACGTCGTTTCCTTACCTGGAAGATAAAAATAATGAGTACTCTAAAATATTTTGCACTTGCACTTTGCGCGGCCTCAAGCGGGATCGCCGCTGCGGCAGATACCGTCCGTATCTCCAACTGGAGCAGCTACATTGCCAGCGATACCTTGAGCAACTTCACCAAACAGACCGGCATCCAGACGACTTACGACTTGATCGACAGCAATGAAATGCTGGAGGCCAAATTGATAACCGGAAGCAGCGGTTACGACGTGGTCAGTCCCTCGAACCACTTTCTTGCGCAATTGATCAAGGCGGGCGCACTTCAGAAGCTGGACAAGAGCAAATTACCGAACTGGAAAAATCTCGACCCGCAATTAATGAAAACGCTGGAGGTCAATGATCCCGGCAATCAATACGCTTTTCCCTATATGTGGGTCACGGTCGGGATCGGCTACAACGTCGAAAAAATCAAGGCGATCTTCGGCAATACCGATGTCACTAAAAGCTGGAGCCTGTTGTTCGATCCGCAGAACATCCAGAAACTCAGCCAGTGCGGGGTCGCGTTCATCGACAACTCGACGCAGATGTTGCCGATCACCCTCAACTACCTGGGGTTGAAACACGACAGCGAAGAGCCCGCGGATTACCTGAAAGCTGAGGCTGCACTGGTGAAAATCAAGCCGTACATTCAGTATTTCCATCAGTCCAAGTACGTCAGTGATCTGGCTAACGGCAACATTTGCGTCGCCATCGGTTTCAGTGGCGACATTGCGCAGGCCACCTCCATCGCCCACGAGGCCAGGAACGGTATCGAACTGGGGTACACGATTCCCAAGGAAGGTTCGACCCTGGCCGTCGACATGGTGGTAATGCCCAGAAACGCGCCCAACCAGGATAACGGCTACGCCTACATGAATTACCTGATGGAACCCAAAGTCATCGCGGACATCAGCAATGCAATCCACTACCCGAACGGCAACAGTGCATCAACACCTTTTCTGGAGCCCGGCCTGCGCAACGACCCGGCGATCTATCCGGCGCCCGAGGTCATGAGCACCTTGTTCCCATTGAAGGCAATGCAACCCAAGGTCATGCGGCAAGTCACGCGGTTATGGACCAAAGTAACCAGTGGACTTTGAGTTGATGTCGCGCAGGGCTGTCACCTGAAATACCCGTGATGCGCCATTGCCGAGCAATCCAGAAAGAGCGTGTGACCCACGCTCTTTTTCGCAAAGGACCGTCAGAGGAATATCCATCGATCAGTCATGTGATGGGTTCAGCGAATGCCTGCCAGACACCTTTCGAGGATATCCAGCCCCTCATTCAGCACCACCGGTTCGATGGTCAGCGGCGCCAGAAGGCGGATGATGTGCCGCGACTTGCCGCTCGGCATCAGTAGCAAACCGCTGTTTCTTGCGGCTTCCAGCAAGGCGGCCAACTGCGCGGTCGCGGGATGGCCTTCGGCGGTGATCAATTCGATACCGCGCATGGCGCCCACGCCCGTCAGGCGTCCCAGGTAAGGCGAGAGCTTTTGTTCCCGCCAACGCTCATAACGACTGACGATAATGCTTTCCTGCATCTCGCCCCATGCAGACAGATTCGCATCGCTCATTTCATCCAGCGTCGCCAGCCCCGCTGCACAGGCGATCGGGTTACCCGAATAGGTACCCCCCAGGCCGCCTTTGGGTAACGTATCCATGAGGGCTTTTCGTCCGACGACCGCTCCCAGCGGCATGCCGCCGGCAATACTTTTTCCCAAGAGCAGCAAGTCCGGCTCGATCCCCAGGCGACTGAATGCAAAGCGTTGTCCGGTACGACCAAAGCCCGACTGAATTTCATCGATGACCAGAACAATGCCCTTCTCGTCGCAGAGCTTGCGCAATGCCTGGGCGAATTCGATATCCAGCGCCAGGAAGCCGCCCTCGCCCTGCACCGGCTCGACAATGAAACAGGCCACTTCATCGATATCGATTTCCACGCTCAATAGCCGGTCCAAGGCCTTTAGTGTGTCCTGGGCGGTGACACCTGTGTCTTTGCTCGGATAAGGCAAATGGTAAACGGGACCGGGCAAGACACCGACCTTCTGCTTGTAGGGCGCGACTTTGCCGTTGAGATTGAGGGTGGCCAGGGTACGCCCGTGGAATGCGCCGTCGAAGGCAATCACCGCCGTGCGGCCGGTATGCGCGCGGACAATTTTCAAGGCATTTTCCGCAGCTTCGGCACCGCTGTTGGTCAACATCCCGCCGAGTGCATAGCTCACCGGCACAAATGCCGCCAGCCGCTCCATAAACTGTTCATAGGGTTGATGGGGGGCCGCATTGAAAGCGTAGTGAGTCAATCGGGTGGCTTGCTCCCGAATGGCGTCGACAATGCGCGGGTGGCAATGGCCCAGGTTCAACACACCGATACCACCGACAAAATCGATGTAACGCTTGCCGTTCACGTCCCAGACTTCGGCATTTTTGCCGTGACTCAGGCTGATCGGATGAACGAAGGAAATAGAGCTGCTGATAGAGGCACAGGCCATGGCCGGTCATCCTGCTGACAATGAGAGTGCCCTCTATGTAAGCGGTGATCGAGCGGTCCCCACAAGCGAAATAAACTCTCCGGGTTATTCCCCGGATTCGGGATGTGCAAAACCCTGAGACTACGTTTACCGCAACACCGCCTCCCCGGCCTGCGGCATCAGACGCAGGTTATCCAGCGCATCGCCCGCACGGTTGCAATACGCCGATGTCTCAATCTGCAGAAAACCTCTCACGACTGTTCGTCAGATGTAACCACATCGCCGCTCGGGCGGCGTCCGGGTCCTGCTTTTTGATGGCATTGAGAATGGCTTCGTGCTCAAGATTGGCAAGGTGTCCGAGCCTGGCCAGGTCGGCTCCGCCACGCTCAGTGGCGTTCACCCGAGTTCTGGGGATCATGGAACTCCCCAAATACTGCATGATTTCGGTAAAGCAGGTATTACCTGTGGCCTGGGCAATGAGTAAATGAAAGCGCTGGTCCGCTTCGACACAGCTGTCGTTATTGGCCAATAAACGCTGATAGTCATCCAGTGCTTTACGCATCTGCGACAACTGTTTCGGGCTGCGACGCGTTGCGGCCAGGGCTGCCGCCTGGGTTTCGAGGCCCATGCGCAACTCCAGAATGTTGCGCACACTCATGGCGGTATCGACATTCAGTCGCAAGCCCTGCTCGGGTAAGCGCTCAAGCACAAAAGTGCCGATGCCGTGGCGAGTCTCCACCAAACCGGAGGCTTGCAATTTCGAGATCGCCTCACGCACTACCGTACGACTGACACCCTGCTCGCGAACAATCGCATTTTCTGCGGGAAGCTTTTGCCCGGGTTTGATTTGGCCCAGCAAAATGCTTTGGGTAAGCACCGTAACCAATTCATGGGCAAGATTGTGGGAGCGCTTGCGAGCAGGTGCATCAGGGGTATTTTGCATAATGATCATCCGCAAATCCGGGCTATCGAATCGTAACACCTTGCCGGTTTTGTGTTGCGCGCCTTCCATATCTGTCATGAAACGGTGCATCAAAAACCGATCAATGTTGTATGACAACACTCAACAAAAGGCCTGTAACCCGACACTTTTTGGGCTCTTCCTCAGAAAATCTTCGTTTCGAACCCAGTAAAATCAGAACCTCGACAAAACTCTATAAAACTTCATTAACCGCCTATATTAGGGGTTACACAGCACTTTTAGCGAGTTTAAATGCATAAAAAACGGCAATTTTAGAACGACAAAATCAACTTTCCTGGCTTGTGATGGAAAAATCTCAGTTGTATGATGTCTATCAACAAGAATCGCACCTCTCCTAACAAAAACCGCGAAGCAGGCTGACTCACCATGAATCCACAAGCACTTCATACCCTCCTTTCTGCAGGCCTACTGTCCTCCCCTGTCACCGATTTCGATACCGCCCCTTAGGCACCCGCCTGACACTTAATTCAGTCGTACCCCGCATAAAAATAACGAGTGGGAGATCAGATTGTGAGCACATCCAATTCCAAGGTGAGTGACGGCGCAGATTCGGCGTTGCTTTCGGCTGTTGCGAAAGTAAAGCGGCATGTCCTGCCCCTGTTTGTCATCATGTTTATCGTTAACTACATTGACCGAGTGAATATCGGCTTCGTGCGTTCGTACATGGAGCACGATCTTGGCATCGGTGCCGCAGCCTACGGCTTCGGTGCCGGCTTGTTCTTCATCGCTTACGCGCTGTTCGAAGTCCCTTCCAACATACTCCTGCAAAAAGTCGGCGCCCGTATCTGGCTGACCCGCATCATGCTGACCTGGGGCATTGTCGCCGCCTGCATGGCGTTCATTCAGAACGAAACCCACTTCTACATTCTGCGATTCCTCCTGGGTGTTGCCGAAGCAGGCTTCTTCCCCGGCGTGATCTATTACTTCACCCGCTGGTTGCCCGGTGTGGAGCGCGGTAAAGCGATCGCAATTTTTCTCAGCGGCTCGGCGTTTGCCTCTCTGATTTCCGGCCCCTTGTCCGGGTTGCTGCTGCAAATCAATGGTTTTGGCATGCACGGCTGGCAGTGGATGTACTTCATTGAAGGGTTGTTTTCGGTGGTGCTGTGCGTCTTCGTCTGGTTCTGGCTTGATTCCAGACCCCACGATGCCAAATGGCTGACCCGCGCCGAGCAGGATGCACTGGTCAATGCCATTGATGCAGAACAACTGGCGCGCGAAGCAGCAACGCCGATCAAACCGTCGTTGGGCAAACTGCTCAAGGATCGCCAGATCATTGTGTTCTGTCTGATCTACTTCTTCATCCAGCTGACCATCTATGCCGCGACATTCTGGTTGCCGAGCATCATCAAGAAGATGGGCGATCTCAGCGACGTCCAGGTCGGGCTGTTCAATTCGATTCCGTGGCTGCTGTCCATCGTCGGCATGTACGCCTTCGCCTCGCTATCGGCCAAGTGGAAGCACCAGCAAGCCTGGGTCGCCGTTGCACTGTTGATTGCCGCTGTGGGGATGTTCATGTCCACCACCGGAGGACCGATCTTCGCCTTCGTTGCCATTTGCTTTGCGGCTTTGGGTTTCAAGTCGGCGTCATCGCTGTTCTGGCCGATTCCACAGGCGTATCTGGATGCACGAATCGCCGCTGGTGTGATCGCGCTGATCAACTCGGTCGGCAATCTCGGTGGCTTTGTTGCACCGACGACTTTTGGATTGCTGGAAGAACGCACCGGCTCGATCCAGGGTGGTTTGTACGGCCTGGCCGCGACATCCATTATCGCCGCGATCATCGTCTTCGCCGCGCGTAACAAGCCTAAAGGCGCACCGGTTGTCGCGACAGCAAACCAACACCAACCTAGCCACTCCTGATAAGGACGGGGTCGAGCGCCACGGCCGATCAACGCCAGGCTGCGGCCCCGGATCAAACGAATACGAATGTACAGGACAACGAAATGAACCCCTCGAACGCTCAAGACGCAGGCAAAGCCCCGGTTATTACCAGCATGCAGATCATCCCGGTGGCGGGTCACGATGGCATGCTGCTCAACCTCAGCGGCGCCCACGGTCCGTTCTTCACCCGCAACATCGTCATCCTCAAGGACAATGCCGGTCACACCGGTGTCGGCGAAGTGCCTGGTGGCGAGCGCATTCGCCAGACCCTCGAAGATGCCCGCTCACTGGTGGTCGGCAACAGCATTGGCACCTACCAGAAAATCTTGAACAACGTGCGCCAGGCCTTTGCCGAACGTGACGCTGGTGGCCGCGGTTTGCAGACCTTCGACCTTCGCATCACCATCCATGCCGTCACCGGCCTTGAAGCCGCCCTCCTCGATCTGTTGGGTCAACACCTGGACGTACCGGTCGCAGCCCTGCTTGGTGAAGGCCAGCAGCGCGATGAAGTGAAAATGCTCGGTTATCTGTTTTATGTCGGTGATCGCGATCAGACCGACCTGGCCTACCGAAGCGAACCGGATGCGTATAACGACTGGTTCCGCGTGCGCCATGAACAAGCCATGACTGCCGAGTCCGTAGTGCGTCTGGCCGAAGCGGCTCATGCCCGTTATGGCTTCAAGGACTTCAAGCTCAAGGGCGGCGTGTTAAGCGGTGATGAAGAAATCCAGGCCGTTACCGCCCTGGCCGAGCGCTTCCCCGACGCGCGCATCACGCTGGACCCCAATGGCGCCTGGTCGCTGAAAGAAGCCATCCGCCTATGCCGCGATCAACATCATGTGCTGGCTTACGCTGAAGATCCCTGTGGCGCAGAGAACGGCTTTTCCGGTCGAGAAGTCATGGCTGAGTTCCGTCGTGCGACCGGCTTGAAAACAGCGACCAACATGATCGCCACCGACTGGCGCGAAATGGGCCATGCGATCCAGCTGCAATCGGTGGACATCCCGCTGGCCGACCCGCACTTCTGGACCATGCAGGGTTCGGTCCGGGTGGCACAGATGTGTAACGAATGGGGTCTGACCTGGGGCTCGCACTCCAACAATCACTTCGACATCTCATTGGCGATGTTCACCCACGTGGCCGCTGCTGCGCCGGGTGAAATCACCGCCATCGACACTCACTGGATCTGGCAGGACGGTCAACGACTGACCAAAGCACCGCTGCAAATAGTCGATGGCTGCGTGCAAGTTCCAAAAAAACCAGGGCTGGGTGTCGAGCTGGATATGGATCAAGTCGCCAAGGCTCACGAGCTGTACAAAGGCATGGGGCTCGGCGCGCGGGACGACAGCGTTGCCATGCAGTTTCTGATCCCTGGCTGGAAATTCAACAACAAACAGCCGTGCCTGGTGCGCTGAACCCGTACCACTGCTCCAACTCCTGTAGCAGCTGCCGAGCCTGCGAGGCTGCGTTCGAGGACGCAGTCCTCGCAAATCCTGTGCACGCGGTTTACCTGGAAGAACGTGTTGCCTGATTTTACGACCGCTTCGCGGCCGGACGCAGCCTCGCAGGCTCGGCAGCTGCTACGGGCGTAGCCCTTCACCGTATTTCAAGTTGTGTAGACACCTATGCCCTGGCCATTCAACTGACCTAAGGGCACCCTGTCCCCTGCTGTTTCGACCAGGTGCGCGCGGCGCCGGCAATGATGCTCGCCAGTTGCCCGATGGCCTGCTGATGGGCCGACACCAGATCCTGCACCTGCGGGCCGGCGGGTTGGCGGATGACGCTGCTGCACGTCAGGCTACGACGCTTTTCGCCATCGCCGCGCAGGCTGATGCTCCAGACCACATCGATCAAGGCGTACTGGCCCGGCAGTGAGTCGAAACGCCGGACGTCGGTTTGCAGCGAGAGTGTCGGGAGCCCCGGGGTCTTGGGTAAGCCTGCCTGTTCCCGGACACCCAGCTTGAGCTCCATCTGGTCGGCCAGGGCGTCATGGAATTCGTCGGCCAGTGGTGCGCTCCAGCGCGAGGTTTCGAGGATCGCCAAGGCTGCGCTGCCCTGGCGAACAACCACTTGTGGCTGGTCGACCTGGACCGGTATGCGCACTGGCTGCATCTCGAACTGGAAGGCTGGCGCGGCGATATTCGTGCGTGCAGTGCTATCCGTCGCCGTCTGCACCAGCGTGTAGTAGTGGGTCGGCGCCGAGCTGCAGGCGGCCAGGCCCACTGTGGCGAAAATGGCCAGGGAACGAAGAATCATGGTGTTCATTGCTGGTCAATGTCCCGAGAGGATGAAGTCGACGATTTATAGCTATCGGGCTGGTTGTCTTTGAGGCGCCCGCGGATCAGTGCCTCGGGATGCCGACCCAGGAAATCGGTCAGCACCCGCACCGAACGAGCAGTACGCTGGACTTCTTCCATCGTCTGACCCAACTGCTGGCGCTGCGGAGAGTCTTCGGAAATGCTGTCATTGGCCGAGGCCATGGTTTTTCTGGTCTCCACCAGGGTATCGCGCATTTGCGGCAGCACTTCACCATTGACCTTTGTCAGGGTTTTCTGCAGCTCGCCAAGGCTACCGTTGAGGTTGGCAGCAATCTGGTCGATCGGCAGTTTGCTGATCTTGTCGACCACGTTTTGCAGTTGCTCCTGAAGTTTATCCAGGCTGCCCGGTATCGTCGGAATATCCATCGGCCGTGCCGTCACGTCGAACGTCACCGGTTTTGCATGAGGCTCGAAATCCAGAGCGATGAAGAGTTGCCCGGTGAGCAGGTTACCGGTTCGAGCCTGCGCCCTGAGCCCGCGCGCGACTAACTCGGCCATCAATTGCGCACTTTTGGTTTCATCTTCCGCGCCCCGCAGTTTCAACATTTTTTCATGGGCCTTACCCAACCTGGTTGGGTAAATCACGGCGCCAATAATGGTCGGAAAGTCTTTCTTGTCCTCGTCATAATCCAGGTCAACCGAGACCACCCGGCCCAGGTTCACCCCGTGAAACTCCACCGGCGCGTTGACCACCAGGCCGCGCAAGGGTTGATCGAAGCGCATACGGATGTAGCGTGGCTCGCCATCGGCTGGCGCCATGGCGGTGTCCTGATCATTGAAGAGGGTAAATTTGGCATGCTCTTCGGCCTGCTGGGGATTGGGGCTGTATTTGGGCTCAACGAACGCGATGCCCCCCGCCAGAATCGATGCCACCGATTCGGTGTTCACCTTCAGGCCATCGGCGCCCAGGCTGACATCGACGCCGCTGGCGTTCCAGAAGCGCGTATCGCTAGTCACGAACTGGTCGTTCGGGGCATGGACAAAGATCTGCACTTCGACGCCTTTACCATCCTCGGACAGTTGATAGGACACCACCTCGCCAACCGGAATGCGGCGGTAATAGACGTTGGAGCCGATATCCAGCGAGCCAAGGTTGTCGGTGCGCAAGGTATAACGCTTGCCCTTCTGACCGTAGGTAATGGGCGGTGGGGTTTCCAGGCCGACAAAGTTCTCTTTGGTGTTGTCCGATTCGCCGGCATCGGCCCCGATAAAGGCGCCGGACAACAGCGTATCGATTCCCGAGACACCGTTGGCGCCGATGCGCGGGCGCACCACCCAGAAGCGCGAGTCATCGGTCGCAAACGACTTGGCTGAAGCATCCAGGTCGATAGTGGTCTCGACGTGACTGCGGTCGTCTGCCAGGACAATCGAGGTCACCTTGCCGATTACCACGTTCTTGTATTTGACCTGGGTCTTGTTGACTTCCAGCCCTTCGGCAGTCAGAAAACTCACAGTGATCTGCGGCCCCGCCTGCCTGGCGTTATGCACCACCATCGACAATCCCACCAGCGCCGCGACAATCGGCACCAGCCACACCAGGGATACGTTGAAACGCCGACGCTTGATCTCAGGGGTACCCGGAGCAGGTGTATCGGAGGAACTTGGGTGATCAGGCATCTTCAACCTCTGCGTCCCAGATAAGCCTGGGATCAAAACTCATGGCAGCGAACATCGTCAGTACCACCACCAAACCAAAAAATAGAATGCCCATCCGCGGATCGATGGTGCTGAGCGAGCGAAACTGCACCAGGGCGGCGATCAGGGCCACCACCAGCACGTCGAGCATGGACCAGTAACCCACCACTTCGACCAGCCGATACAGTTTGGCCCGCTCACGCATGGCCCATCGACTGCGGCGCTGACAGGTAATCAGCAGCGTGCCCAGTACCAGAAACTTCATGCACGGCACCGCCACGCTGGCGATGAAAATAACCAGCGCCAGGTCCCACTCGCCTGCGTGCCAGAACTCCATGATCCCGCTGAAGATGGTGTTTTCACTGCCACTGCCAAAGATGTTGGTGTACATCACCGGCATCACATTGGCCGGGATGTAGCAAATCATGCTGGCCAACAACAGTGCCCAGGTACGGGCCAGGCTATTGGGTTTGCGTCTATGCACAGTGGCGTCGCAGCGAAAGCAACGCGCGTCCGCCAATGGGCAAACCTGGCCGCAGGTATGACACAAGACCAGATTCATTTCGCTGGCATAGGGCGGCAGGCTCATGGAATCACCCCCTCCAGGTCTTTCCACAGCCTGCGGATGCCTTTACCCGAGATCAGGATGATCAGCACGGTCAGCATCGCCAGCGCCCACAGCCCGAGACCTGGATGCACATCGAGCATGCCGGCCAGCTTGATGATCGCCACCAGAATCCCCAGCAAACACACTTCGAGCATGCTCCAGGGGCGCAGCTGTTCCAGGGACCGCATACAGACCTTGAAGCCCGGAGCCGCGCGCCCGAGCAGGGCAAAACCGAGTACCCAGCACAACAAGATGATTTGCAGCATTGGCGCAAGGATGATCGTCAGCCCCGCCACTGCCGCCATTACGCTGATTTGTCCCTGCGCCAGGGCTTCCACCGACTGCCACAGCGTCGCCTGGTTGCTCAGGCCTTGCAGGCTGATGGAGATGACCGGAAAGGCGTTGGCGAAGACGAACAGCAGCGCCGCGCTGATGGACAGCGCGAGGAGTTGTTGAATGCTGAGCTGGCCACCACGGTCCAGAATGGCCGAGCAACGGACGCAACGCGCGGTCTCACCTTTGGCCAAGGCTACGGGCTTGTACACCGAGTCGCAGTGCTCGCAGATGATCCAGGCTGGGGAAGATGTCATGGGCTCGACCGAGGTGCATTGAGGATCTATAGGTTTAATGTGCCATTGTCCTTGGGGAGCCAAATTATCATAGACCCGATTGATATCGAAAAGCCGTTAACTCTTTTGTTGCCGCCGCCTAGTGGCCTGTACGGCTGGTTCGTTAGCTCAAATTCGGATGCCAGCGGCCCAGAGCCAAGGCGCTGTGACGAGTCATAGCCCGCTATGGCGAGGAACAGCAACGCAGGATATGGGCTGCTGGCACCGAAGTTGACTAACAGAACCAGCCGTACAGGCCACTAAAGCTGCGCTAACGTGATCAACCACAACCACTCACACATTATTAACGCGAGCGAGCCTGAATGATCCTCTTCCTGCTACCTCAAGCCGACTACGATCCCACCGAAAGCAGCGTGCCCTGGCAGGCACTGCGCCAAGCCGGCATTGACGTGTGTTTCTCCACTCCCCATGGCTTGCCCGCCTATGCGGACCCGCGGCTGGTCGCCATTGGCTTCGGTCCGCTGAACCCGTTTCTGATGACACGTAACGCCGATCTTCAGCACTACCAATCCATGATCACTGACGATGGGTTCCGCAAACCCATGGCCTACGCCGATGTCGACCCCACCCGATTCGAAGGGCTGGTGATTCCCGGCGGCCATGCCGTCGGCATGCGCAGCTTGCTGGAGTCGGAACAGGCCAGGCGCATCGCCCTGCACTTCTTCAAAGCGAACAAACCGGTCGCCGCCGTCTGCCACGGGGTGGTGGTGCTGGCCCGTACTCTGGACCCTGACTCCGGTCTATCGGTATTGCACAGACGCAAGGCTACTGCACTGTTGAAAAGCATGGAACTGCTGGCCTGGGCGGTTACCGCCCCGTTGCTCGGCCGCTACTACCGCACGTATCCGCAGACGGTCGAGGAGGAAGTCAAAGCCGAACTGGCCAGCCCCGACGACTTTATGTCCGGGCCGCTGCTGCCGCTACGCGATTCGGCAGCGCAGCCGCACCGCGGCTTCGTGGTCCGCGATGGCAATCTACTGACGGCACGCTGGCCGGGCGATTGCCACCGGTTTGCGGGTGAGTTGGTGACGATGCTGGAACAAGCCCGAGTTGCAGTTTCGCAACCAACTACAGACGATCCAACGTCGGTGTCGCCATAAGCGCACTGGATACGGCGCGAGCGTCGCCGGTATCACTCACGCCCCTTGCGTATCTGGCCTTTACACCACCGATAAGCAATGTGTCGCCGTTCACCCCCAATCAACAGCGTTTTGCGCTGTACCCGGCCATGAACACCACACAAACAAACGACGTCTTTGCATAAGAATTTCGGGGCTGTCCGCACAGTGCCCCCTGGATCTGGCTGATGCCATTTGCACCGGTGCCTGGGCCTCTCCTTATCTTGAATGGAAGACTCGATATGCCTCGTTTCATGCTCAGCACGCTGACGCTCGCTCTGGCTTTGACGACAATGATGCCGGTGGTCCACGCTGCGCCTTTGCTCGATCCCGCCCCGGAACACCCACGCGCCGATAGTCGATCGAACCAGGCCAATACCTGGCTGGAGATCGATCAGGCCGCCTTCGAAGCAAACATCACCAAACTCCAGCAACGGCTGGCGGGCAAAAGCCAGATGTGCGCCGTGATGAAAGCCGACGCCTATGGTAATGGCATCGCTCTACTGATCCCTTCCGCCATCAGGATGGGCGTCACCTGTATCGGGGTGGCAAGCAACGAGGAGGCGCGCGTTGCGCGGGCAAAAGGCTTCAAGGGCCGTCTGATGCGTTTGCGCAGCGCCACCGTTGGCGAAGTGGAAAATGCTTTGCGCTACAACATCGAAGAACTGGTCGGCAACCTGGACGTTGCACGCCAGCTCAACGAACTGGCCACGCGCAAAGGCGTGAAACTGCCTGTTCACCTGGCGCTGAATTCGGCGGGCATGAGCCGCAACGGCCTGGAAATGAGCACTGCCCAGGGGCAACAACAGGCAGTGGATCTGACTCGGCTGGATCACCTGAATATCGTCGGGATCATGACCCACTTCCCGGTGGAAGAACGAAAGGATGTACTGCGGGGCCTGGCCAGCTTCAAGGAGCAGTCAGGCTGGCTGATCGAGCACGCCGGACTGGACCGTAGCCGGATCACCCTGCACTGCGCCAATACCTTTACCACCCTTGAGGTGCCTGAGGGTTGGCTGGACATGGTTCGCCCAGGGGCCGCGCTTTATGGCTACCCGGTGGGCGGGCATAACGAGTTTCAGCGGGTCATGCAGTTCAAGTCGCGGGTTGCGGCGGTAAACGCCTACCCGGCGGGCAGCACCATCAGCTACGACCGAACCTTTACCCTGAGCAAAGACTCCTTGATCGCCAACATACCGGCCGGTTACTCCGATGGGTATCGACGAGCATTTTCCAACAAGGCCTCCGTGCTGATTCACGGTCAGCGCGCCCCGGTGATCGGCAAGGTCACCATGAACACGCTGATGGTCGACGTCAGTGGCATCCAGGGCGTCAAGGCGGGAGATGAAGTCGTTCTGTATGGCAAACAGGGTGATGAAGAAATTACCCAGACCGAACTGGAAACCATAAACAGCGCCTTGTTGGCGGACCTCTACACGATCTGGGGCAACTCAAACCCGAAAATACTCAAGAGCCGATAGCCGCCGGTAAACGCTACACAGGTGCGAACCTGAAGCCTCGCCGCGGCACTGGCGAGGCGACAAAACCAATCATCCAGATGTGTGGCCGGTAACCGACCACCAGCGCGGCAGCAATTGCCGGACCCTGGACTCGGCAAAACGGTCATCGATCAACATCACCACCCCATGGTCCTGCTGGGTTCGGATCACTCTTCCGGCGGCCTGCACAACCTTCTGTACGCCAGGAAACAGGTAGGTGTAGTCATAGCCGGCGCCAAAGATCGCGGCCATGCGCTGCTTCAGTTGTTCATTAACCGGATTCAGCTGGGCCAACCCCAGGGTAGCGATAAACGCGCCGATCAGCCGTGCGCCCGGCAAGTCGATACCTTCGCCGAACGCCCCGCCCAGCACGGCAAAACCGATTCCCTGGCTGTTCATCGTGAACTGCTCGAGGAAGGCCTGGCGCTGCCCTTCGTCCATGCCCCGCGACTGTGACCAGAGGCCAATGTGCGGGTGCTTATCGGCCAACAGCTGCGCCACTTGCTGCAAGTAATCGAAGCTGCTGAAGAACGCCAGGTAGTTGCCCGGGCGTTGCTCGAACTGAGTAGCGATCAATTCGACGATGGGCGCAAGCGATGCCTGCCGGTGTACGAAGCGCGTGGATATCTGGCTGACAATGTGCACCTCCAGTTGGTCGGCGGTGAACGGTGATTCGACATCAATCCATACAGTGTTCGCCGGCAGGCCCAGCAAATCCGCATAGTAATGTTGCGGACTCAGGGTCGCGGAAAACAGTACGCTGCTGCGGGCCGCCATGAGCCGTGGCCGGATGAAACCGGCGGGCACTACATTGCGCAAACAGAGCTGCGACACACTGCGTCTGGCGTTGAGGTCACGCTTGCTCACATCGAACAGGAACTGCTCATCGAACAGCTCGGCGACCCGGGAAAATTGCAGCGCCTCGAAATAGAAACCCTGCAGAGCGCTGTCCAGGCCCTGGGGATGGTCGTTGAGGTAATCGCCAATGGCCGAGATGCATAGCGAAAGCGCTTGAAGGAGTTTCCCCGGCGCCTGGGCGTAGGCCTGATAGGGGCGAATCTGCTCTTTGTGCAGGGCATTCCATTCGCGGTTCAGTCGTTGCAAGGATTTCTTCAACGGCTCTGGCGCATTATTGCGCACGCTGTTCAGAGTGGATTGATCGAGGCTTGCGCTGTACATCTGTCTGCCGCGCTCGACCAGGTTGTGGGCCTCGTCAACCAGAACCGAAACCCGCCACTGGTTGAGTTGGGCAAGACCAAACAGCAAGGCGCTGAAGTCAAAATAGTAGTTGTAGTCGGCAACCACCACATCGGCCCAGCGGGCCATCTCCTGACTCAGGTAGTACGGGCAGACCTCATGCCTGCGCGCGATATCCCGCAGGCTGCTCTGATCCCATAACCGCACCTGCACGGCCTCTTCCCGGGCCGCGGGCAGACGATCATAGAACCCCTTCGCCAAGGGACAGGATTCACCGTGACAGGCTTTGTCCAGGTGTTCGCAGGCCTTGTCTCGCGCCACCAGTTCAAGCACTCGCAGCGGCAGATCGGGTGCGCTGTCGTAGATAACCCGGGCGGCATCGAGCGCAAGTTTGCGGCCCGGCGTCTTGGCGGTCAGGAAAAACACCTTGTCCAGTTGCTGCGGCGCCAGCGCCTTGAGCATCGGGAACAGCGTGCCGACGGTCTTGCCGATGCCGGTCGGTGCCTGGGCCATCAGGCAGCGACCGGTGCTTACCGCCTTGAAGACCGACTCGGCCAGGTTGCGTTGCCCCGGGCGAAAGTCGGTGTGGGGAAAACACAACCGCTGCGCCCCCTGATTCCGGTCGTCGCGGTGGGTCATCTCCTGCCCGGCCCACTGCAAAAACAAACCGCAGTGACGATTGAAAAAAAACTCCAGCCCGGCGGCGCTCCAGGCTTCAACGAACCGGGTTTCCTTTTCGCTGACGATATCGAAATACACCAGCGCCAGGCTGATCTCGGGCAGCTGCAATTTCTGGCACATCAACCAGCCATAGATTTTTGCCTGAGCCCAATGCAGCTCACGATGATTGGCCGGCATAGCACTCAGGTCGCCGCGATAGGTTTTCACTTCTTCGAGCTGATTCTGGTTGGGGTCATAGCCGTCCGCCCTACCCCTGACTCGCAATTGCTGGTACTGCCCCTGCAGCGCAACTTCGGTTTGAAAACCCTCGTGATGTCGCGAGGCGACAGTGCGGTGGCCGACAATGCCTTCCAGCGCTGTGGGAGACGGGGTAAAGCGCAAGTCGAGATCGCCGACCTTGGCCGTGAATTCACATAAGGCGCGTACCGCGATGCTGTAGCTCACGCGTCCGGCTCCGCCCATTGCACATAACAGACGGCCACCGGCATCTGATGCTGATGACAGAACTCCAGCCAGCGCAGTTGGTTGTCTTGCAGGCGATCCCCCGGGCCTTTGACTTCGATCATGCGGTAGGTCTTTTGCTGCGGCCAGAACTGGATCAGGTCGGGCATGCCGGAACGGTTGGCCTTGATGTCCAGCAGCAAGCGATTGAACCAGTGTTTGAGGTGCTCGGCCGGCAGACAATCAAGGGCCTGCTCGAGCAAGTCATCGGTCAAGACGCCCCAGAACACGAAAGGCGACTGCACCCCCGATTTGCTGGCGTAACGAGTGCGGATGGTCTGTGTGTAACGGCCATCATCCAATTCTGCCAGGCAGGCCTGAAACAGCTCGGCGCGCCGTGAATGAAAGTCCTCGTTGAGCAGGTCGACCGGCCCGCGTTGAAACGGGTGAAAAAACGCCCCCGGCAACGGCGCGAATATCGCCGGCCAACAGAGCAGCCCGAACAAGGAGTTGATCAGGCTGTTCTCGACATAGTGCACCGGCGCCAACTCCTCGGCGAGATGCGCCTGAACATGGAGTTCGACCGATAACGCCGGATCGGTTCTCGGCAAGCGAAGATCGAGCCGCAATGTATCCCGAGCGACCGCCCGAGGCATGGGCGGGCCACCGAGCTTGCGTCGCAGCCTTGGCAGGACTCGCAGCAGTTGCTGTAGCTCTGCGGCATTTTCCGGACATTGCCCGGCCTGGCTGGCGAGTGTCATTGCCAGTGAGTAGTCACCGCTGCGCTCTAGCACACGGATCAAGCGCAGCCTCGCGCCGGGATAAGCGCAGGCGCGATAGATTGTCAGGGCTGCCGGCAGATCGGCGATTCGCTCGCAGTGCTGGCCTATCTGGAACAGCAGCCTGGCGCGGCGCCTTTCAAGCCAGGGGTTGGCCGTGTCCAGAGCATTGATGTGCTCGAGCACCTCGCTCAATGGCTCGCCGGCCTCGAAACGCCCCTGACAATCGTGCAGGTACAGAAAATCATCCACGTCTTCACGACTGCGCAAACCACGGGATTCGGAGCAAAATTCGACTTTTTCGTAGGTGAAGACGCCCAGGTCCGCCAATACGAATTCCGACCAGTCCTGATACAGGTTGCCGAAGAACATTAGCCGCAGCCGATCGCAAAGGCCCATGATGGTCAAGGTGAGGAGTTGATCGTCCAGGGTCGGACACCATTGGCTGAATGTGTGCGCTTCGCTGAACTGCTCGCTCAAAGACGCAAGCCAATCGGTTTTTTTTGCCTTGGGTTGATCGATCGCGGCTTTGAAGCACTGGAGAATTTCCGGTTTCTGCAAGACATCGAACAGTTCTTCGATCGTCAGCGACGCGTGCTCATCGACCCAACCCAGACGCCGCAACGGTGCAACCGCCGGCTCAATCTCACCGATTTCCTGGTAATGCAGTTTGCCCGCTCGAAAGCGCACGCCTTTGCGCATCACCATTCTGACGAGCAACGCCTGGGACGCTTGGGGTAGATGACCGAAGTCGAGAATGAACTGCTGCTCTTCAGCGCTCAGCACGTCGGCATAACGTTGCTCAAGCCAGGCGAGCACTTGCACGAAGTTGTTCAGGTAATAGAACGGATTGTCGAGCGGGTTGGAAGTCACGGATCAAGCGCGCCACATGAATGGGATACTGGTTATGCATACAGATACCAGCTCAGCCCCGGCGCTTGCAAACGGTATTGGATAAGCGGCCGGGCGTCGGACTTTTTTCTTGCCGGTACGAACTTTCTTTCAGTTAGTCACACCAACGCGGACAGCACTGCCTTCATGACTCGCTTGAGTGGAGGTGATCAAGTGCCTTTTGAACGAGAGGTTTATGCATGAACGTTAGAATCCTGGGTCTGCCGCTGGCAGTAGCGGCACTTCTGGCATTGGGCGGTTGCGCCTCGCCGACGGTCGTGACCCTGCACAATGGCACCCAGTACTTGACCAAAGAGACGCCGAAAACCAGGGATGGCTTTTACGAGTTCGAAGACATCTCGGGTAAGCGGGTGAAGATCAAGACGGATGATGTCGTCACCGTTCGCCACGAAGACTGAATCCTGAAACCTGCGGGTGCCCCGAAAAGATCGTCCTGACGCGGCCCGAGCCTATCGGCAGCGCTTATAGAACTAAAATTAACTAATTGAAATATATAGTTTTTTTGTAGGAGCAACCGATCGACGCTCGATTGCTCGCGATGGCGATGGCGATGGCGATGGCGATCTCAAGGATGCCATCGCCGGCAAGCCGTGCTCCTACAGGTGTTCTATGCGTGACAGCGCAGCGGCGAAGACGGGGTGTCGGGTTCGCGCTGCACTTTGTTGTGGTTAGGCGATGACGATGCCGGCGCCTGACAAGTGATCCAGTCCAACACCTACCAGAGTCACCGAATCGGTACCAAAGGTCAGTACCGTGTCGCTGCCCACTGCGCTGGCATGCTCCCGGTAGTCATAACTTTGGCCCACGCCTTCGACACCCTGGAACACCAGTTTGTCGGTGGATTGGAAACCCAGGATTTTGTCGTTGCCGAAATCACCATTGAACAGGAAGGTATTGCTGCCCCCTCCCGACTCCATAAGGTCATTGCCGGCACCGCCGACAAAGACGTCGTTGCCTGTGGAGCCGATCAAGTGGTCGTTGCCGTCCAGGCCAAACAACCAGTCACCACCGGCATGCGCCTTGAGGGTATTGTCGCCCGCATCGCCCTTCACCGCCGACGCGTACTGCGTCAGGGTATTGCCGGCGAGCAGGCCCTTGTCGGTGACGCTGTGGGTCACGTCGTCCTTGAGCAGGCCCCACATAAATCCCGGCTCCTTGCTGGTCAGCGTGCCAATGTCGCGGGTGATGCTGATGCCGCCATTGGCATCACGAACATACAGCGTCCCGGCGCCGTCGTTGGCGAAATCGAAGTTTTTCACCGACTGCTGCAAATCCAGGGTGTTGCTGCCCTTGCCACCGAGCAGAATGTTGTAGCCGCCACTATCCCTGAAGGTGTCATTGCCATCGCGACCCTCCAGGTAGTCGTTGCCGCGCCCTCCCTGGATCAGGTCGTTGCTGTCGGTGCCGATGATGAAGGTGCTGCCCTTGTGGGGTTCGGCGTTGCGGTTCAGGTCCTGGACCCAGGTGTTGCTGCGCGCCGGGTCCGAAAGGTTGGCGACGATGATGGTCGAGTCCTTGCTCGTCAAATCGTAGAACTTCGATTCAAGAACCCGGGTCATGCCGTCGCCGTAACCGGTTGGCAAATGGGAGATCCAGGTCGGGATGTTGGTGATGGAAAACGGCAGGATATTCCAGGCCGTGGAGGCGTAGTGATCGTTGAAGCTGACAATGTTGTTGGTTGCCGAATCCTGATGGGTATCGTGCACGCCCGCCGACGACAGGTTCAGTGACGAACCGTCCAGCACGCGGAACACCGGATCGTTTTCGTATCCCACGTTGAGCACATTATTGCCGCTGCTTTGGGTCGGTGAGGCAAAGGCTACGTAGTTGGCATCTTTGTAGAACCCCGAAAAGTGATCGGTGCTCAGGTCGGCGAGGCTGTTGACCGCCAAGCCACCCAGGCTATGGCCGCTGACGACGATATCTTTGCCGGTGAGGCCGTTGGCACTGGCAAAAGTGGCCACGTCTTCAAGCAGCGAACCGAAGGCTTCGCCCGCGTAGTTTTTCGCATAATCCTTGGGCCCGAAGGCAGCCAGCAGGTCATTGATCACATCGCCGATGGAGTCGCTGATCTGCGATTCCCGCGGGCCGCTGGTGCCGCGAAAGGCAATGCCGATCGAGGTCAGGTGACCCTCGGCGTCGTACTTGCCGAGCACTTCGACCTGGGCACTGGTGTAACCGGCCTTTTCACCGAAGAAGGTTCCACGTGCGTCGACCTTGCCGTCATAACCCAGTTGCCCGGCGCTGATCGGCGTCCAGCCGGCTTTGTGCACCGCGTCCAATGCGACTTTTTCCGAATCAGGGTTCCACGGTATTCCTGGAATGACACCTTGGGCGTCGGCGCCGCCGATCAACCCAGAGAGCAGCGTGGCCGGCAGTCCTAACCCGAAACCATTGTGCTGGTAGCCGGCGGCAAAGCCGTTATCCAGGTTGTGGTAGGAGTAAAGAGCGATCGCCAGCGCATCGGAAAACAGCGCTTTGGAGTCCTCTGTACCGAGGTTTTTGTAGTCATAGACACCCATGGTATTGCCTCTCTTTGTTGGAATTGTCAGAGATTGCTCAACACGACGTTGCGAGGTATTAGTGCAATGTTGTTTTATCGAGGTTTAAGCAAATACGATCCCTGCCCCCGACAGGTTGTCCGGGCCGACGCCCACCAACGTCACCCCGTAGTTGCCCACCGTCAGCAATGTGTCGTTGCCGATCTGCGAGAGGTGTTGCGTGTAGTCATAGCCTTGGCCTGCACCTTCGACACCCATGAACACCAGTTTGTCGCTGCCCTGATAGCCATGTATGGCGTCGAAACCGAACGCCCCGCTGAACAGAAAGGTGTTATTGCCACCACCGGTTGAGTGCATGACGTCATTGCCGCTGCCACCGACGAAGGTCACATGGTTTTTGCCGCTGCTCAGCAGATCGTCGCCCGCATTGCCGAACAGCCAGTCACCATCGAAACCGGCCGCCAGTGAATTGCCGTAGGCGTCGCCATTGAGCGAATGGCTGTAGAGACTCACCTCGGTGCCGCTTCGCAGACCGGCCTGTGTCACGTAGTGGGTCACAACATTGTTGAGTGCACCCCAAAGCCAGCCAGGTTCTTTGCTCACCAGCGCGCCGATATCGCGGGTCAGGCTGATACCGCCGTAGGCATCGCGCAGGTACAGCGTGCCGTCGCAATCGTTGGCGATGTCGAAGTTTTTCAGCGGCTGCTGCAGTTCGAAGGTATTGCTGCCCTTGCCGCCCAGCAGGATGTTGTACCCCCCGTCATCACGGAAGGTGTCATTGCCGTCACGACCTTCGAGGAAATCATTGCCGACACCGCCCTTGAGCAGGTCGTTGCTGTCGGTGCCGATGATGAAGGTGCTGCCCTTGTGAGGTTCGCCACTGCGATTGAGATCCGCCACCCAGGTGTTGCCACGCGCCGATTCCGACAGGGTGGAAACGATGAGGGTCGAGTCCTTGCCGGAGAGGTCGTAGAAGCCCGAGCTGATGACCCGGTTCAACCCGTCGGCATAACTCGGCGAGCCATGCGTCGACCAGTCCTGCGGGTTGAGAATGCTGAACGGCAACAGCTGCGTGGACGCGTAATGGTCATTGAAGTTGACGATATTGTTGGTCGCCGACCCTTGATGAGCATCGTGTTTACCCAAGGACCCTACGCTGAACGTGGTGCCGTCCAGCACCCGAAATACCGGGTCGTTTTCGTAACCGATGTTCAGCACGTTGTTGCCGGTGGCGCTCTGGGTTGGCGAGGCGAAAGCCACGTAATTGGCGTCTTTGAAGAAGCCTCCCCAATGGTCCGTGCTCATCTCGGCCAGGCTGTTGACCCCCAGACCGCCCAGGCTGTGGCCGCTGACCAGGATCTGCCTGGCGCTCAGGCCATGAGCGCTGGCGAATATCGCTACCTCATTAAGCAAACTGCCGAAGGCGTTCTGGACGTAGTGCTTCGCGTAATCCGCCGGGCCGACGGCGGCCAGCAGGTTGTTTTTCACGTCGCCAAAGGTGTCGCTGAAGCCCAGGCCGCCGGTGCCGCGAAAAGCGATGCCGATCGAGATCAATTTGCCGGCAGCGTCATATTTGCCGAGGACTTCGGCCTCGGCGCTGGTGAAGCCTTCCTGCTCGCCAAAATAGGTGCCCTGGACACCCACCTTGCCTTGATGGCCCAGTTGCCCGGCGTCGATCGGCGTCCAGCCCGAGGGCGTCAGAGGTTTACCGGTCGGCGTGTAGGCGTACAGCGCCAACGCCAGTGCATCGGCGTACAGCGCTTTGGAAGCGCCACTGCCCAATTGCTTATAGTCAAAAACACCCATGGTCTTGCCTCTTGGTTGTTGCTGTTGCGCGGTTGCGCTATTCAGAACTGCCAATCGAGAGTGAGCCCGACTCCATGGTCTTTCTCCCGCGAACCGAGCAGCCCGTTGTAATCCAGGTTCAGCTGGGTATCGCGCCCCAGGGAAAGCCCGGCACGCGCCCCGAGCACTGCCGCGTTGCGGTCCATGGAGACGCTTTGCACAGTGAACGGCGCGCCGCCGCTGGCAAATGCCACGTGATCTTCGGCGCGGGTATTGCTCAGGTGATGCTGCCAGCCGAGGGATCCGGAAAGGTCCAGTCGCTGCTTATCGGAGAGTGCGAAACCTTTACTTGCCCGCAGGCCCAGGGTCGACAGCACGGCATCGCGGTTGTCGTCTGTGCCCTGGAGCGCGGCGGCGTCACCTTTCTCGGTGAAGCTGTCGCGGCTCACATGCACGTAAGCGAGGTTGGCGAAGGGTTCCAGCGTCAGCGCCGGCAGCTCCAGCCGATACGCCGCTTCGGTGAACAGCTGGGTACTTTGTGCGTCACCTTTGGTTTTCTGCTGGCCGGAAACATCGCCATATTGCAGATCGCGTTTGACGTCGATTCGGTGCCAGCCATAGGCGCCGCCGAGGCTCAGACGCACAGCGCCGAACGCGTGCCCGGCATAGACCCCCAAGTGGTAGCTGTCGACCGATGCCGAGGAGTGGGTGCCGTCGCCCATGCTCAGGGAACTGTCGCTGTAACCGGTAACGAAGCCCAGACGAGTGTCTTCGCTGAGCAGGCCATCCACGCCGGCCAACAGACCGCCGATGGAGCTGTTGTAGCTCGCGTTGTCATGGCCACCGTCGGTCTTGCCCCAGGAGCCCAGCACTTTGACCCAGGCGTTGCTCTGGTCATCGGTCGGGGTTGCCGCGTCGTAGAGGTCGTCCTGACGCAAGCGCTCGCCCACCGCATCGCGCAGGTAACGGCTGTCATGGATCAGCAGCGTGCCGATCGCCGGATGGATTTCCCCGGACAATTGCTGGAAGGCTTGCCGCGCGCTGCTGGCCGTCGGCGACAACAGCAGGCTTTCGAACACTGGATTACCAGCCCCCAATTGCTCGGCCGCGGCGGCTACGGAACGCTGGTTCGGCGTTTGCCCGACGCTGGCGAAGGAGGTTGCGTTGCGTTCGATAGCCAGTTGTACGCCAGTTGCAGCGTAGTCGAGGCTGGCACCGAGAAACAGGTAGTTCGGTACCACGGCAGCAAAACGCCCTGCGATACCGCCCGCGGCCTCAAGAATGTCGTACTGACGGCCCAGCAGGCTTTTCGCTTGAGCGGGACTCAGCAGCGTCGGGCTGTTTTCCAGCGCGAGGGTCACGCTGGCACCGCTGACAGTCGCCGTGCCGCCGGCAACGATGCGGTCGCTGCGGGTTTCGGAAAGCTCCACGGCATAGGTCGAGCCCGGCTCGAAGGTGACATCACCGGCTACCTGCAAGGTGCCGATCGAGTTGCCGGGGGCGATGGTCCCGCCGCTTTTCGCGGTCAGCGATCCGACACGGCCCGAGCCGCCGAGGATGCCGCTGTTGTTGACTGTGACGTCGGATATGAGCGAACCGTTAACCGCCAGCCGTCCCTGATTCACCAGTGTCGGGCCGGCATAGGTGTTGGCCCCGGTCAGCACCAGGGTGCCGATCCCCTGCTTGGTCAGACCGCCGTGGCCGGAAATGTTGTTGCGCCACACGTCCAGGCCGCACTGTACGTCGGTGCACACCCGCTCAGTGGGTTTGCCGGCATCCACAATCGCGCCGATTCCCGGCAGATCGGCAACGAACTGCCCGGAGCCGTAAGCCCCATCGATACGGAATTCCTGCGGGATATCGGCTTGGGTGACAAACATCCCGGGGCCATCGATCCCTTTGCGCAAGTCGATCATTCCCCAGCCGTAGAGCGCATCGATACCCGGAGCGCCCATGTCGGTTGCGGTGGTCTTCAGCACAGTAGCGATTTGCGCACCGGTCATGTACGGGAAGCGCTCCATCAGTACCGCGGCACTGCCGGCGACATGGGGCGCGGCCATCGAGGTGCCGTTTTTATTGGCATAACCGACGGTCAAATCATCCAGCGTAGTGCCACCGATCACGGCACTGTAGATCCGGCTACCCGGCGCGGACACACAGAAACTGGCGGTATAGCCACAGCGAGATGAGAAGGTACTGATGTTGTAAAGATCCGGACTGTTGGTGTCCGGGTTTTTCTGCAGACTGGCAACCGTTAACCAGTTGGGTGCAATTTGCGGGACGAAATACGCCAGGCCGGCAATTGCGTCCGGGTTATTGAGGTTGTAGTCATTGCCCGCGGCGAATATGGCGACAATGCCGCTGCGGGCCGCATCGATGGCCCCCTGATAAGCGCCCCCCGATCTGGTGTGCAACAGCGGTCCGATCTGATCGAACTGCAGCTGCGCATCCTGCACCGTGAAGTGCGGGAAGGCCGGATCGCGTCCTCCCTGATCAAAGCGCTCAGTGATGCCAATGCCCCAGCTGTTGTTGATGACCCGCGCGCCACTGGCGATCAGTCCGTCCCAGCCGGCTTTATAAACCGCACCATCATTACCGAGAATAATGCCGTCCTCGGGTCCCGGGTCGCCGTTCTCGGCACTGATAATCCGGGCATTGAAGGCCACGCCGTGCATGGGCCCACCATCACGGTCACCCGCGGCAATCCCGCCGACATGGGTGCCATGAGAACCCAATTTGCCGTTGGAACCCACGGACGGTGTGCCGTCATAGCGGAAAGCATCCCCGGCTTTCACCGGAATATAGGGGTCGGTGTATTCCCGAATGCCACTGGTAACCAGCGTGAGCACCTTGTTCGGGCTGGCGAACTCGGGATGCTGCGCATAGACCGGCTGATCGAAAATACCCAGCTTGACGCCTTTACCGGTGTAACCGGCCGCATAGGCATCTTGCGCATGAATCGCGCCCAGCCCCCATTCAGCGTTGAATTCACTGCTGCGCCAGCTGTCGGGATCACCCTGTTTGCCGCTTTCGACATAAGATGCCGCCTGCGCGCCGCCGATTGCTGCCAGGCAACCCATCAACGTGCCACCCAGCATTTTTGCTGGCTGGAACCTGCGCCCCTGAAAAAGATTGACGTCTCTACGCTTAAATTCCATTACCGCTACCGTCCTTAGTTGTCTTGCCAAAATCCTCGCGCCTTCAGCTGGGCGGTGCAGCGTTTAACGGGTTCGGGGCCGCGACATGAAGGCTTCGTCGACCTTGGCCAGATCGTCTTCGCGCAAGGTGCCGGCGTAGTAATGCAACTTGGTCCAGGCCATCAGATAGTCGTAACGAGCCCGGGCCAGATCCCGGCGTGTGGTGTAGAGCTGCTGCTGGGCATTCAAGGCGTCGAGGTTGACCCGCTCGCCACCGAGGATGCTTTGCCGGGTCGAAATCACCAGCGCTTCGGCTGAACTCAGGGCTTTCTGATACGCCTGCAACTTGCTGACTCCAGACAGGCAGGCGCTGAACTGGCGACGCAGTTCGATCAGGGTCTCCCGGGTTTTCGCATCCAGTTCGTACTCGGCCTGCTCCATCGAGCGGCTTGCCTGGCGGGTGGACGCAGACACCCCGCCACCGGCGTACAGCGGCACGCTGATTTCGATGCCAATGGTGTTGGTGTCATAGCGCTGGTTGTAGGTGTTGCCGCTTTCCGATTCGTTTTGCCGGACAGAGGCATAGGCGCTTACTTTGGGCAGGTGCCCGGCGCGATTGCGCTCGACCTCGAATCGGGCCGCTTCCAGCGCCTGACGCCGGGAAGCGAGGATCGGGTTGTTGGTGACCGCCAGTTCATGCCAGACATCGAAGTTGGCCGGCTGCAGAGTGAAGGACTCGAAAGAATCGCCCAGCGGGGCCAGATCGCCGATGTCCACCGCAGGTACACCGATCAGAGCACCCAGTTCGCGCAAGGCCGCATCCTGCTCGTCGCGCGCTTCGATTTCCTCGGCGCTCGCCAATTCAAAGCGCGACTGCGCTTCGAGAATGTCGGTGCGGGTGCCCTCGCCCTGGCGAAACAGGTGTTCGTTCTGCTGGAACTGTTCCTCCAGAGCTTTTTTCCTGGCCTGCGCGATGTCGATTTGATCCTGCGCAAACAGCGCTTGGGTATAGGACGTCAGCACCCGGACCAGCAGCTCCTGGCTTTTGCCGCGAAAATTTTCGTCGGCATACAACGCCTGTGCCACCCCCTTGCGGTAAGAAGCATAAGCCTCGTAATCAATCAAAGGTTGCTGCAGGGTCAAGGCCGAGCCGTAGCTGTTGTAGTTGCGATCATCGTGAGTGGTGCCGCGCCGACCATCCAGGTTGGTCGCCCTGGAATTATTGCGCCCCTTGTTGTAGGTGTAACCGAGTTTGGGCAACAGCCCGGCGCGGCCGATGGCACGGTTCTCAAGGCCCGCATCGCGTTCCTTGATGGCGCCGAGAAACACTGGATCATTGCGCAGCGCCTGCTCGTAGACCTCGAACGGCCCCATGGCTTGCACACTGGTACACGCGAGGAGCGCAACGGCTGCCCCGAGCATGGAAAGCTTATTCATACGCCGGAACATCCCTATTGCTCGGTCAGTGCGGAACCTGCCCGATCGAGCAGAGGTTTGAACAAGTAATTGAGGAGCGAGCGCTCGCCCGTGCGCACGAACATTTCCGCCGGCATACCGGGCTTGATTACCAACCCGTTGAGCTTCTCCATGGCTACATCACTGACGCTGCTGCGCAACACGTAATACGGCACACCGGTTTTCTCATCGACCATCTGGTCGGCCGAAATCAGGCTGACTTCGCCCGGTACACGGGGCGTACGGCTCTGGTTGAACGCGGTGAACAGGATGTCCACCGGTAAGTTGCCGCCGACCTTGTCGATCAGGTTCACCGGCAGGTGCCCTTCCACCTCCAGCCGGGCGCCTTGCGGAACGATTTCCAGCAATGTTTCACCGGGCCGCACCACCGCGCCTTCGGTGTGTACACCCAGGCTCACGGCAATGCCGTCGGCCGGCGCATTGATCTCGCTGTGTTGCAGATCGAATCCGGCCGAGGTGAGCTGCTGCTCCAGGGTCAGACTTTTCAACTGTGCGTCGGCCAGTTGGCTGCGAACTTCTTTCTGATATTCCTCGCTGTGTTGCTGCAGCTTCAAGCGCGACTCAAGAATGCCCTGCTCGACACGCCCGCTTTCACCCGTGTTTTTCGCCTGGTCCTGCTGCACTTGCGACAACTGTCGTTCGTATTCCATCAAGCGGTTGCGCGGAATGTAACCGTTGGCTGCCAGCGGACGCAGGTTGTTCAGTTGCTCACGCAGGGACTCGGCCTGCGCGCTCAGATCAGTGTGGGCGCGGCGCATCCCGGCCAGTTGTGCGCTAGCGCCTTCGATGTTGGCGCGAATGCCGGCTTGCTCCCGGGCAAAGGCTTCGCGTCGACTGCTGAACAGTTGCCGCTGGCCTTCGAGCACCAGCGCCAGTCGCGGGTCGGGATCGCTGCTCAACCCGGCAGGAAAACTGACCTGTTTGAGGTTGTCGCGTTCACTCTGCCAGCGCGCCACGCTGGCCCAGGCCATCCGGTACTGCGCTTGCAGGGATTGAACATCGGCGGCGACCCGGGTCTGATCCAGCACAAACAACGGCTGCCCCTGCTTGACCACCTGCCCTTCACTTACCAGAATCCGGCTGACGACACCGCCACTCAGCGATTGCACGGCTTTGCGCTTGCCCGAGACCACCACAGTGCCCTGCACTGGAATCCCTTGATCGAGCGGCGCAAGGCTCGCCCAGGCAAAGAAACTGCCGGCACCAAGGATTGCCAGAAGCCAGCCCATACGGGCAAAAAAGCGCGCGTCGCGTTCAGGGTGCGCCGGCGCATAACCTTGTTCGATTGTCATGTCGCTGTCCTTGCTCATGCGCCGCTGTTCCTGTTTGCAGTCTGATACTGACGACTGAGGCTGAGCCCGGCCAGTGTGGGGGATGGGGCTTTTTCCCGTTGCGGCTCCTGAGCGCCGGACAATGCCTTGAGGACTTCATGGCTTGGGCCGAAGGCTTGCAGGCGCCCTTCGTTGAGCACCAGCAACTTGTCGGCCTGGGCCAGCGCCGAAGAGCGGTGAGTCACCAGAATCACGCTGGTCCCCTGGGCTTTCATCTGCGCAATGGCGGCCGCCAGGGCCGCTTCGCCGACGGTGTCCAGGTTCGAGTTCGGCTCATCGAGCACCACCAGGCTTGGGCCGCCATACAGGGCACGGGCCAGGGCCACACGCTGCTTTTGGCCGCCGGACAGGCCGCTGCCATCCTCCCCCAATACCGTGTCGTAGCCTTGCGGCAGGCGCAGAATCAGTTCGTGAACACCGGCCTGCCGGGCCGCCTCGACGACTTTCTGCGGGTCGGTGTCGCGAAAGCGCGCGATGTTTTCGGCAATGCTGCCGCTGAACAATTCGATGTCCTGAGGCAAGTAGCCGATGTAGGGCCCGAGGTCATCGCGATTCCAGCGATGAATATCAGCACCGTCCAGGCGCACCGTGCCTCCCAGGGTCGGCCAGACACCCACCAGCACCCGCGCCAGTGTCGACTTGCCCGAGCCGGAAGCACCGAGTACCCCCAGCACTTCCCCCGCAGCAAGACCGAAGCTGACCTGATGCAAGGTCGCCGCCCGCTTGCCCGGCGGGCCGGCGCTGACCTGTTCGAAGGCCACCTGACCTTTGGGCGCTGGCAAGGCCATGGCGCTGTCGCTGGGCGGGAAACCTTGCAGCAAGGTGTCCAGGCGCTGGTAGGCCAGCTTCGCCGAGCTCCATTGCTTCCACACGGCGATCAATTGGTCGATCGGGCTCAAGACCCGTCCCATCAGGATTGAGCCGGCAATCATCATCCCGGCAGTCATGTCGCCCTTGATCACCAGCAACGCGCCCAGCCCCAGTACCAGTGATTGCAGGCACAGGCGCAGGGTTTTACTGAGGGAGCTGATGACCGCGCCGGTATCGCTGGCCTGATTCTGCAAACCGAGAAAGCGCGAATGCACCTCAAACCAGCGTTTGCGCAAAACCCCGAGCATGCCCATGGCCTGAATGGTTTCGGCGTTGTGCAGATGACTGGTGGCCAACTGGCTGGATTTTTGCGAATAGCCACTGGCTTCACCCAGCGGCTTTTTGGTCATGGCTTCGTTGAGACACGCCAGCGCGATCAGCAGCAACGCACCGGCCGTGGCCAGCACGCCGAGCCAGGTATTGAACACAAAGATCACGAACAGATAGACCGGAAACCACGGTGCGTCGAAGAAGGCGAACAGCGCCGGTCCCGTGACGAACTGGCGAATGTAGGTGAGATCCCCCAGCGACTGCCCGGCATTACCCTCGCCCTTGAACAGGTTGCGTTCGAACGCGGCCCTGTAGACCCGCAGGTTGAAGCGGCGCTCCAGTTGGCTGCCGATCCGGATGACGATGAAGCTGCGGATGATTTCCAGCAGACCGATAAACGCGAAAAACCCGACCACCATCAAGGTCAACATGGCCAGGGTGGTTTCGTTCTGCGAAGAGAGCACCCGGTCATAAACCTGAAGCATATAAATCGACGGTACTAACATCAGTACGTTGATCAGCGCGGTGAAACAACCAACGCTGATCAGGGTACTTTTATAATCGCCCAGTGCCTGCAACAGCGGTGCAACGGGAGTGGTCTTCGCCATCTTCATGAGTCTTCCCTGAGCTAATACCCGCGCGATAGTTCGGCGAGGGTTCAATGTATTGTCCGCACACGCGTCGAGACGTTATTGGAGGATTGAAACGTGCAGGCGAAAGAACCTTATTGCCAGACGAAATAAGGTTCGAGGTAGTTATTAGCCGCCTGTTTTAAACTACCGATACGCGCATATAAACATCGCCTACTCTATTAAGCGCAGCGTTGTGTTTTATTACTGAGGGCGGTGCAGAACAAGTACAGTCCCTGACTTCAAAGTGGCGTGATAGAGCCCTTCCCGCTGTCGGCCTAAATGAATGATCCTCGAACCTTCTTTACCCGTCAGCGATATTCCATCCGGTTCCGGAAACCAGCCGCTGGGTGTTTCACCCAACCAACCGGCGACACATTCGAGTTCTCCGGCCAGGGTCTGGTTTTGTGCAAGCTCAAGCATGCAGACTTTCGTTGGCTCATCTTGCTGGTGGATCTGCCACTTCCCGGCCAGTTCCGAAGGGTCGGGTAATCTCAGGCTTCTTGCCATGCTGGCATCTCCAAAAAACATCATCAGCGTCGCGATCAACCACGCTGCGGCCCTGGTAAAGGCGGTCTGGTTCATAGGGTGTTTCATTCCGGGCTTTAGCCTCGCTTACACGAGGAGTCGATGCAAGGACAGGGAGCAGCGCATGCGCGCCGCCCCTGCTTTTACTTCGCCTTGCTGCTACGCCACGATGTCCGTGACTGCCGCTTGCCCGACGGTGGTGACCAGAAAGTCAGCCACACCGTGCCCGGAGAAGTCCACGGCCAAGGTGCTCAGGTTCATTCCCGAGGCATAGCTCAGCACCGCTTCGCCGGCAGAACCTGTGAATGAGTTGACGAAGTGCAGCCCCGTTCCAGCGCTAATGCCGGTCAGATCGATCTTGTCCAGGCCGCCGACAAAATCCATGATCTGGTCGGCTGCGCCCGGTCTGGAGTCCGAGCTTGCGCCAAACACGAAAGTGTCGGAACCGGCACCCCCCCAGAGCTTATCCGCGCCGCCGGCACCGTAGATGATGTCGTTGCCAGCACCGCCCTTGAGCACGTTGGCCGCGCTGTTACCAATCAGCAGGTCGTTGCCCGAACCGCCAATGGCGTTTTCGATGGTCACGCCTTTGGCAATGGACACGTTACCCACGAGGCCGCCAACGTCGGAGAATGAGGCTTCATTGAGGTTGATCTTCTGGTTTTGGGTAAAATCGGAGAAGTCAAAGGTGTCCTTGCCGCCCGCGTCCCACACCGAGAACACCAGCTTGTCCGAGGACGAGCTCGCATTGAGAAAGTCGCGACCGGCGTTGGAGTTGAAACCGTAGGTGGTGTCACCGGCACGGGTGTTCATGTTGGCGCCGTAGAGCTTTTGCACCGCAGCGATATCGTCCATCAACGGGCCGGATGAATAAGCCTCGACACCGCCTTTGCTGAAGTTCTGGCTGGTGTTGCTTTCACTCCAGTAGCTCATGAGGCTGTAGCCGCGAGTGTCCTGCCCATAGGACGCATCGTTATAGGTCGGATTGCCTTCGCCGGCATTGTAGTCGCCGGGGTGAGACAGGCCGAGGGTATGACCGATCTCGTGAGTCAGGGTTTGACGGCCGTAGTTGTTCACACCCGGGGTTTTGTTGACGTTGTAGCCACTGCCGGTCAGGTACCAGGACTGACCGTCATAGCCAGGCTCGGTACCCGGCAGGAAAGCAAACGCTGCCGCCCCTTCCTGACCGCCACTGTAGTTGCCGAAGGTCATGTGACCGTCGCCGCCCTTGGCGGCCTCAGTGAAGGTGACATTGGCCACATCTGCCCAGGATTGCATGGCGAGCACGGACTGAGCCTTTTGCAAGGCGCTGAACTGGCTGAAGCCAGTGACACCCAGGCCGCTGAAATTGGATGTTGGCGAAGTCAGAAACGTGTAGGTAAGTTCAATCTTGCCGCTGCCATTGAGATCTTGCCATGAAGCACCATCACGCAAGATCTGAGTCGCGGCCTGATCTACAGAGAAGGAGGGTTTGCCATTGACCGTGAGG
The DNA here is from genome assembly GCF_059420325.1 of Pseudomonas sp. GW821-FHT04C07. Lineage (NCBI taxonomy): Bacteria > Pseudomonadati > Pseudomonadota > Gammaproteobacteria > Pseudomonadales > Pseudomonadaceae > Pseudomonas > Pseudomonas sp. GW821-FHT04C07. Next base: position 122,386 of record NZ_JBWKTM010000015.1, on the reverse strand, counting down.
TCGTCGCCACGGTCATACTGATGGCTGAAACTATCGATCTGGTTGAACGCCGAACTTGATGTGGCCTGTGGCGCCCATTGTTGTTCAGCTGCAACGATAGCGTTCTCTTTGACTTTCGACATAAACACACTTCCTTGTTTGCAATGGAACAGTTTTTTATCAGATAGCGACAATCTCTGGCGAGATCGTCCTATCACTCGCCCAATGAAGGCGAAAGAAAACTGACACAATTCGAAAACAAACGTCCACTACTTTTTTTGAGATCGAATTGTGTGGTTCCAGCAAACTCCCGGAAACAATGCCTGCAGGGTCTAAATATTTTGGGTGATTCCGCTCTCCCGACCAATTGTCCGACAATCTACTATTTAAATATTAAATAAAGGCAAGTTCGTTTTTATTCACTACATCGCGGCTTTATCAACTACTCGCGCGTGCGCCATCCTGTTGCGTTTAATGCGTGTAGTAATGTCTCTGGGTCGAGGGCAGGAACCAAGGTGCCAGTGGCCGTCCTCATGTGTTCGCCTGCCAGCAGCGCGTTTATGATCGCCTCCTCCACCGCCTCGGCGGCAGCGCTGAACAACGGCGAAATATGGTCATTGTTGAGCATCTCAAGGGACGTGCTCATTGGCAGGTCTTTACGTCCATAGTCCGCGGGCGGCAGGTCATGGTTGCCGGTGGCGAAGGCCAGGAAAATATCGCCGCTGGAATCTTCGGTACCGCCGCCGGTGCGGGCGATGCCGATCGATGCCCGTTGCGCCAGGCGTTGGCACTGATGAGGCAACAATGGCGCGTCGGTGGCCAGGATCACCACGATCGACCCCATGCCCGGCGTGCCCCTCTCATCGAAGGGCGACGGGATATCCGTCAATTGCCGACCGACTGGATAACCATCGACCCGCAACTCTTCACGCTTGCCATGGTTGGCCTGTACCAGCGCGCCGACGGTCCAGCCGCCCTGTTGCGCCGACAGTTTGCGCGAGGATGTACCGATCCCGCCCTTGAACTCATGACAGATCATCCCGGTGCCGCCACCGACCGCACCTTCCTCAACCGGGCCGGTCCCGGCATTGGCCATGGCTTCGAGTACCTGTTGCGGGCCGACATGTTGCCCCCAGATATCGTTGAGCACGCCGTCGTAGGTTTCCATCACCACCGGCATGCACCAATACACCGCCGGATCGGCCAGGCTGTCGTGCTCCCGGGCGATCAAGGCATCGCGAACCACGCCCACGCTATGAGTGTTGGTGATCGCCAGAGGTGTGGCCAGCAGCCCCGCCTCGCGAATCCACTCAAGGCCCGTGGCGTCACCGTTACCGTTGAGTACGTGGCAGCCGGCGAAGCACGGCTGCAGTCGCGCATGGCTTGCCCGCGGTTCGATCAACGTCACGCCAGTGCGTACCTGCTTGCCGTTGACCTCGGTCTTTAGGGTGCTGTGCCCTACCCGTACGCCCGGTACATCAGTGATGGAATTGAGTTGACCGGGTGTTCCCAGGCCCAGGCGGATGCCCAGTTCACGTGCACGCATAACCACTCCTTACAACTTCTGGAACGCCGGGCTGAACCGGCCGTTGGTGCCATACAAAATTACCGACACTGCCAGCAGCCCGATAATCACCATGATGTCCCTGGCCGAAGCCTCAAGGAACAGATTGAACAATAAATAACCGGCGCCGAGCACCGCCAGCAATGCGGGCAATGGCCACAGCGGCATGCGGTAAGGATGCTGCCGATCGCGCAGCACCACCCGACTCATCAATGCACTCAAGGCGACGATCAGGTAAACCAGCATGATCAGCAGCACGCTGAAAGAGGTCATGTCTGCCAGGTTCGAGCTGAAGCTGAGCAGCGCCGATGGAATTGCCAGAAACAGCGTGGCCAGCCACGGCGAGTCCCAACGCGGATGAATACGGGTGAACAGCCGGTTGACCGTGGGCGTCCACAGGGCGTCGCGGCCGCTGCTGAATACCACCCGGCCGATCTGAATCACGATCGCGACGATGGCGTTGAACACCGACAGGAAAATCCCGGCACTGACCACACGGGACAGGGTTTCGTTGCCATGACTGGTGAGCAGATAGCCGATCGGGTCAGCGCTGTTGATCATCTCGCTGAGGGACGGTGCGCCGATCAGTAACGCGGTCAAGGGCACCAGTTCGATGACCACCACCAGACCCAGCGACCAGAGCACAGCTTTGTGCACGCCGCGCCCGCCGCATTTCATGTCTTCGCCCAGCACCACCGCCGAGCCAAATCCGTTATAGGAGAACAAGCCGATACCTATGGCGCCAATCACCAGAGTCCAGGGTGCCAACTGCAAAGTGCCGTTTTCGACGATCTGCGGTTGCAACAGGATGCTTGCCGGTTGCGAGGCATGACCGAAGCCAATAAACACAATCACCAGCATTGCCGCGACTTCCAGCAGCAGACAGGTGCCGGTGATCCAGGCGTTGAGCTTGATATTCAGAATGCCCAGCAGGTAACTGCACACCACAATGAGCAGGGCGACGGTCTGTGAATCGAAATGACTCCCCAACGCATTGTTCAGATAGGTCGCGGCGCCGGTGGCCAGCACCGGCGGAATGAACAGCAACATCGCCAACACCGTCAGGAAGGTCGCATAACCGGCCATGCCGCCAAACACTCGCTTGGCGTACACGTATTCACCACCGGCACTGTTGTGAGCCCTACCCAGCTCGGCGTAACAGTAGGCGAACATCATGGCCAGTAAACCGGCCATGACGAACGCGAGAAACACTCCGGTGCCAGCCTGATGAATCGCGAACGGCGCGATCACAAACACCGAACTGGCCGGCGTCACGCTCGAGACGGTAATCGCCACGACGTCGAAGACACTCAACGTGGGTTTCAGGGTGCTGTTTGGTGCTGCGGGAGAGCTCATATCGTTATCCTCCTGGTTATTTTTAGTCTGAGGCAGAAACGAAAAAGGGACCGGGGGTGCGTTCCGGGCCGCACTGGGTGGGGCTACTCTAGGCAGCACGACAACGGCGGCCAATTCCCCTATTGGAGTACTCCCCTTGACCTTGAGCGCAAAAAGGTTGAAACCGTCGGCCGGGTTTTGATTTTTGAATGTGGAGCAACACACATGAGCAGTCTGTTCAGGGAAGTCGGTATGCACGCGGGACTGGGCCGTACCCTCTCGCAGGTCGGCACCGAGCGTTTTTGGAAGCAGCTTGTTTTGTTGTTGCACCAATGCCTGCCGTTCGATAACGCTCTGGCGATTTTCTATCCGCAAGACGGCCTGCCCCAGGCGCTGGAAGAGTACGACGCCGAACCCTCGAGCAAACCGGCGTCGATGCTGACCTACCTCAATGGTTTGTACCTGCTGGATCCGTTTTTCCAGGCGTGCCGTGAAGGCTACCCCAGCGGCCTGTATCGGCTGGAGGAAGTGGCACCCGATCACTTCCGGCAAAGCGAATACTTCCACAGCTACTTTCACGAGAACGTGCGCGAAGACGAGGTGCAGTTCATTCTTCAGCTTCCCGGGGCCGGAACGCTGTCACTGTCGTTGGGCATGCAGCGCGTGTTCACCGCGGATGAAGTGGGCCAACTGACCACCCTCGCTGCCTGGGTACTGCCGCTGATGCAGCAGCACTGGCAGCAGAACAGCCAGCGCACACAGGCGCCGGCACAGGATGAAATGGCCAGTCAGATCCGCGATGCCCTGAGCCACTTCGGCTGCGGCGTACTGTCGGACCGCGAACTGGAAATTGCCCGGCTGATCTTGCGCGGGTTTTCCTCCAAAGCCATGGCCGAGCGGCTGAAGATCTCACCGGACACCATCAAGGTTCACCGTCGGCATCTGTACGCCAAGCTGGATATCTCATCGCAACCGGAACTGTTTTCGTTGTTTATTCAGTCGTTGGGGCATGATCTGGAAAATCCTTGAGGCCTTCGGCAGACTCAGGCATTCAACGAAAATGTTCATCTGGTTGGCCCGAGCAGCGCAATCAACGCTTCCTGCAGCGCCTCGCCCTCCTGCTGTGCCGTGCAACCGTGCAGTTCGCCGGCACAAATCTGCTCCACCAGCATGCGCATCAGTCGGCCACTGGTGCAGTTCTGCGAGAGCTTGCCGAATTTACGTTGATGGTCTGGAAGATGGCGGTAGACCTCGTCCCGAGACAGGTGAAACGAGGCGTGTTCGATCAAGCCAAGGGGCACGATTTCACAGGCTCCGGCAAGTTCATCTGAGACCGCGTTTGCCGGTTTTACGACCGCTTCGCGGCCGGACGCAGGCTTCGCCAGCTGCTACAGGAAGACGCGTTTGCCGTGAGTGCATGTCCCCGGCAAATGAGCTTTACGTAGCAGCTGGCGAAGCCTGCGTTCGAGCGCGCAGCGGTCGTAAAACCTGCAAAGCGTGGTTTTAAAGCCAGCACGCATCCCATAGCGGGTAATCATGAACTCTTCTGACAAGACCGCCGCGGACAGGATTTTGAATGATGTAACGAGCTACGGTTTTCAAGTCTTGTTCCTTACGAACAGCACGGTCGTGGTATCCCTTCTGCCACAAACGCCCTTGACCGCCACGCTGTTGATTAACCCGCAGGCTACTGCGTGATTTGACCCAGCACATCAGCTCATCCAGAGGCTTGTCTTGCAACTCAAGCAACCAATGTATGTGATCAGGCATGACTACCCAGGCCCAAGAGATGCCCCATCCGCGCTCTTGCACCAAGCGAAACTGCTCCACAACCAACCGCCCCAAACGCCAGTCGGAAAAAACCGGTTGGCGCTGATGCACAGCAACGGTCAGCAGATAAATTCGCCCCACCTCAGAAACACGGCCAATGCGCAGACGATCAGCATTTGTCGCAACAGGCATTCCTTTGCCTCCTCAGGTTCACAGGAGGCAAAGAACTTACATTGCTGAGGGCTGCTTCAGAGAACGAACACTTGAGGAAATGTTACCTGTCAGCTCCCCGTCCTGATCTTGTTCCACAACCGAGTGCGAATCCGGTCGATGTCCAGCGGCATGGCCTCCAGCGCGAACAACTTGCCCATCATTTCCGGGCTTGGGTAGACCTTGGTGTCGCTCTTGATCGCCGGATCGATCAGGCTGTCGGCCTGTTCGTTGCCGTTGGCGTAGTGCACATAGTTACTGATGTCGGCCATGACGTCCGGACGCAGCAGCTCGTTCATAAAGGCGTAACCGGCCTTCTCGTCCGGGGCGTCGGCGGGCATGGCGACCATGTCGAACCAGATTGCTGCGCCTTCTTTTGGGATCGAATAGCCGATTTCCACACCGTTTTTGGCTTCACTGGCGCGGCTTTCGGCTTGCAGGATGTCGCCGGAGAAGCCCACGGCTACGCAGATATCGCCGTTGGCCAGGTCACTGGTGTATTTGGATGAGTGGAAATAGCTCACATACGGCCGGACTTTCATCAGCAGTTCTTCCGCTTTTTTGTAGTCCGCCTGATTCTTGCTGTGGTGCGGCAGGCCGAGGTAGTTAAGCGCAGCCGGCAGCAATTCCGGACCGTTATCGAGGATCGCCACGCCGCACTTCTGGAGCTTTTTCATGTTCTCGGGTTTAAAGATCAAATCCCAGGAGTCCACCGGCGCATTATCGCCCAGTACCGCTTTGACCTTGGCGATGTTGTAGCCAATCCCGGTGCTGCCCCACAGGTACGGAAAACCGTGCTCGTTGCCCGGATCGTTGGTTTGCAAGGCCTTGAGTAATACCGGGTTGAGGTTTTTCCAGTTCGGTAGCTGGCTCTTGTCGAGTTTCTTCAGCGCCCCGCCCTGAATCTGCCGGGCCATGAAATGGTTCGAAGGGAACACCACGTCATAACCGGATTTGCCGGTCATCAGCTTGCCATCGAGGGTTTCGTTGCTGTCGTAGACGTCATAAGTGAAAGCGATACCGGTTTCCTTCTGGAAGTTTTTCATCGTGTCCGGCGCGATGTAGTCCGACCAGTTGTAGATCTTGACGGTCTCGGCCGCCTGACTGAGTGAAGCGAGGAGCATCAACGGAGCTAACTTCAACGAAGCGGTGGTCATACGGATCATGAGTCGATTCCTGATTATGTACGGCTGTTTTTGTCAGGCAGGTTTTCGGTTGATCAGCGGATCAAAAAATCAAAACGTAAGTCTTGCGCACGGTTTCCTGGATATCCCAGATCCCGGTGCTGTTGGCCGGCAACATCAGTGCGTCGCCCGCTTCTATTTGTAAGGTTTCACCGTCATCCGGGGTGAAGGTGCAGCGGCCCTGAATGAAGTGACAGAACTCTTGGGCAACGATCTGCCGCCGCCAGCGACCAGGCGTGCATTCCCAGATGCCGGTTTCAACGCCGTCGTTGCGTTCGACGCACGTCACCGAGGTAACGGCGATGGGCGTACCCAATGGCACGGCTACCGGGTTCGATTCGTCCAGGATGGCGGTGGCGGTATGTTTGAACTGTGTGATGCTCATTGTGGTCCTTACGGGTGGATGATCGACGAGCCGTTACTGCATGAACCCTTCCATAAACCCCGCCACCCGACTGGCAAACTTGCGCCGCCATGGTGCGGTCTGCGGATTGGCCAGGGTCTGGTCTTCATGGACGAAACTGCGAATGATCGCGTTGTAGCCGAGCCAGCGGCAGGGTTCCGGTTCCCAGGCTTTCAGCGCGCTGAGGCCGCCCTGCTGGATCACCCACGGTTGATGCACCAGTGTGGTGTCGCGTTCGAGAATCAGGTCGGCCAGGGTCCGGCCACCAAGATTGCTCGCGCCTACGCCCTCGCCACCGTAACCACCTGACAAGGCGATGCCGTTGCTGCGATCGCAGAGCATGTGCGGCTTGAAGCGCCGGGACATGCCCAGGTTGCCGCCCCAGGCGTGGGTAATCTTGACGCTCTTGAGCTGTGGGAAGAGTTCGCCGAACAGGTAGCGTCGTAATTCGACTTCGTTGGTTGTCAGGTCAAAGTCGTGGCGCAGTTTCCCGGCGAACTGATAACCCCCGCGCGCGCCGAATACCAGACGATTGTCGGCGGTGCGCTGGCCGTAGGTGACTTGCCGACTGCTTTCACTGAAGGCCTGGCCCTGGCTCAAGCCAATCTCGTCCCAGGTTGCGGCGGACAGTGGCTCGGTGGCCACCAGCAAACTCTGCACTGGCAGTTGATAACGCCCCAACGGTGCCAGCGTCACGGCATAGCCCTCCACCGCGGGCACGATCCAGCGGCTGCGAACCTGCGCCTTGGCGGTGCGCAAACTGCCGGATTGCCAGTCGGTGACCGGACTGTTCTCGAAGATTGTTACCCCCAAGCGCTCGACAGTCCGGGCCAGGCCACGTACCAGTCTGGCCGGCTGAATGGTCGCGCAGTGCGCTGCATGGATACCGCCATAAGGTTTGGCGACGCGGATCTGTTGCGCCAGTTGCTCAGGGCTGAGCCAGCGGTAGTCGGCTTCGTTGAGACCCTGGCTGTAGAGTGTGTCCAGGTAGCGGCGCAGGCTGGCTTGCTGCTCGGGATAGCGAGCTGCGCAATACAGCGCACCACCCTTGCGGTAATCGCAGTCAATGCCTTCGCGTTCGAGGACGATCGCCACCTCATCAGGAATGCCATGCAGCAAATCGAACGATGCCCGGCGTTGCTCGGCTGGCAGATCGCCAAGTAAGCGATCCTCACCCAGCAGGTTGCCCATCAGCCAGCCGCCATTACGTCCGGACGCACCGAAACCAGCGGTCTGCGCTTCGAGGATGGCGATGTTCAACCCGGGCGCCAGACGCTTGAGGTAGTAAGCCGTCCAAAGCCCCGTGTAGCCGGCGCCGATGATCGCCACGTCAACGTCCAGGTCTTGCTCCAGCGACGGCCGGGCAACCAGGGGCTCCTCGAGTTGATCCATCCACAAACTGATAGTGCGCCACGCCGGCATGCAAGACTCCGCAACCCAAAACTAGATGGCTGCGATCCTAGTGCCTGGGTTCAGAGGCTGTCTTGCGCGCGTGCACGCAAAGAAATGTGTTTGGCATAAGCCTTCGGTGACAGGCCGGTGTGTTGGCGGAAACAGCTATAGAAGGCCGAGAGGGAATTGAAACCAGCGGCGAACGCCAGCTCGTCGACCCGCAACGGTGGCGTTGCTTTGTCCAGCGCCGCCAACACGTGCTGAAGGCGAGCCTGGTTGACGTAGCGATAGAAGCTTTGCCCCAGCACCTGGTTGAGCAGATAGGAGATCTGATTGCGGCTGTAACCGCACTCTTTCGCCACCCGCTGAAGATCGAGTTCCGGGTCCAGATACGGTTGCTGACGCTCGAAATACTGTTGCAGGTCTTGCGCCATAAAACTCAATTGTCGCGGCGAAAGCCCCAGCCGACTGACCGCCGGGCGCAGGCTGGTAGCGGACTTGCTGGACGGGTGCTCATGCACCAGCGAGGCATACTCGTTGACCCGCCAGATCAGACCGTCACGCACCGTGATGGCTTCGCTGGCGCGAAACGACACCAGCCCCTGGCCGCCACGCAACGTCACCCGGTACTGAATGAACGCGGTATTACCATCCAGACGGATGCGGTCGGAGTGTTCGAGCGCTTCATCCGGATCGCGGGGCATACTGCTGCGCACGTACTCACGCAGCTCAGCCAGACCGAGAATGCGGTTCTGAAAGAAATCGTTGTACTGGACGTCCGGGTGATAGAGCGCCATGACCCCCTCCAGGTCACGGTGTTTCCAGCACAGGTGATAACGCAGCACGGTTTCGCCGGTGGCCTGGGTTTGCAGCGGGCCATCATCATTGGCAGGCATAAAACACTCGATGACAGAAAAACAGAGCTTGCCGAACTTCAGCTTGCGCTTCAATGGCCAATTGATGGCTTGAGAGAATGGCGCGTTGTCTTAGACATACCGGGATTTGACCTGCATCAAAGCTTTTCAAAGCAATCGCCAAACGGCCTGAAAAAAACCTCCTGCCTGTCGCGAGTGATGCTACTTTTAAAAGCTCAAAGGTTGGGCCAGTGAAGGCCCTTCCGTTCCTACCGCGAGCTTAAGGAAGTGCTCAACGAACAAGGTGGGCAACACATGAATACGGTCTTTTCCAAGGTCACCTTTCCCAATGCCTGTCAGCTCATGCGCTGGCATTTTCATCCAATGGGCTTCGAGGCCAGCATGGATGCCCCCGACAGCATGATTGCCCGGCTATTCGACCGAGCCAGCGGCGAAACCATGATCGCCATTGCCGGTATCCCTTGTGCAACAGTGATGAACGCCACCGATGTGGAGAGAATAATCGAGGCGGTAGAAGACGAGCTTGAATCGTTCATTCCACCCATGAGTTCAAGAGGTTTTAGTTAGCCATTGAAATCCCGACAAAAAGCCCACATTTCGTGGGCTTTTTGTCGGGTGCACCCAAAGGCTTTTTGCGGCGTCTCAAACCTGAACCTTCATCCCCCGCTGATCATCGAAGAACGCCTTGTCCCCGGCAATCCGGTCGGAGGCCTTCGGAACATTGGCCGCCTGCACATCCTGACTGTCGACATACCAGTAGCAGTGCTTGACCGCCCGGGTAATACCGACATACGCAAGGCGCAGGATTTCGTCTTTCTGGGCGCTGTCATACGGTTCGACATCGCCATCCCTGGCCAGCCCGGCCATGCGATACACCTGGTTCTTGTAGGGTGAACTGGTCAGATGCTGGCAATCGCCCAACAGAAACACTGCATCAGCCTGCAGGCCTTTGGAGCTGTGGTAGGTCAGTTGTTTCAGTCGGCGATCCTCGATTGGCAATCTAGAATCAACATTAACTACAGCCTGAATATGCTCTTCTATCAATAACTTATCGCTACTTTTTCGAAATAACATCAAGACCGAATCGCCGTTTCGATAGTGTTCGACCAAGCGCCTGGCCAGCGCCAGGTCGTCTCTATCCATGACCTTCACCGGGAGCAACTCTTTGGGGTCACCGCTGGCCTTGGCCTTTTTCCCGGCAATCGCGGGGGCCGCACGGACGATATGCTCTGCCGCGTCGATGATGTGCTGATGGCTGCGATAGTTATCGCTGAGCATGACCCGAGTGGTATTTGGAGACGGGAACTCCTTGTTGAATTCCATGAAGTATTTCGGCGAGCTGCCACGCCAGCCATAGATCGATTGCCAATCATCCCCGACGCATAACAGCGACGAACGCTGCGCGCCCCGGCCGACATGCATGGCCGGGCCACGGCTGCGGATCTCCCGCAGGCTGGCGCGGATCCAGGAGACGATTTGCGGGGAAACGTCCTGGAACTCATCGATCATCAGGTGCGACAGCGGCCGCAGCAGCTCGTCGCTCAACAGCTTGAAGTTTTCCGGTGAGTGCTCGCTGAACAACGCGAACATGCGGTTATAAGTCATGACCGGCGGCGATTGATCAAGCAAGTGATCCTCCAGCGCCCGCCAGAAGAGGCTCAGGGCCTCGAAAAAAAAGCGATCAGGATCGTCTTTGGCAAAGCTCATCTGGCCCACAGCGGCAGGTACATCCAGCCCCAGGTTCTCGATAAACCCGGCCGCAGCGACAAAGCAATCCAGCAGCGGCGCGGAACCGAGCTCGCCTTTGACCTTGTAATCAAAGCCTGGTCCCGCGCTGGCACCCCCGGCCAGCGACGACAAAACGCGTTTCGCTGAATCATAACTATCAAGCCAAATCAGTGGCTTACGACAGAAAGCTTGAAACAAGGTGCGCTTTACCGCCCATTCCGCGCGGACCGACAGCTTGGCGCCTGGCCGGCTGATCTGTGCATTCTCACGAGGGTCGAAGCCCAGCACGACCCAGGCATCCAGCTCGGCGATATAGCCGTGGCAATGAAATGACGAACCATTGATCTCGAACCTCTGCCGGTCGGGTTCGATGCCTTTGATCGGCCAGGCACCGGCGCGAAACCACAGGTCTTCGATCGTGTCGCAGAGCTCTTCATCACGCTTGGCCGCAAGCTCGGTCACCGCGATGCGCTTTTGCACGTCCGGGTGATCACGCTCCAGTTCCTTGAGCTGCAAGGCGTGCCGGGACAGCGGTTTGATCAGTTCGCGGAATCGCTCATCACGGGTATGCAAAGCGTGATAACAGGCATTCAGTTGCTGGCGCTGGGTGTCGTTGATCCGCAGATCGAACGGATTACTGTCAGCGCCTTCATCGCCCGGCAGCGAGCGGGCATTGAGGTTCTCGAAAGCCTGCAACCGAGAGAAACCCGGCAGGCTACGGACCATCGGCAAGATTCGTGAGTGGAAGGTTCGCACCACGTCTCGGGCATCCTTGAGGCTCAGCGAGAGCCCCCAAATGGCGAACATCTCCGTCAGCTTGTTGATGAAGTCTTTGCGCGACTCACGGGTGAACGTCACCACCGTCAACGAACCCAGTTCAAAACCCAGGTAATGGGTCAGCAACAGAATGCGCAGCACCAGCGAGGTCGACTTGCCCGCCCCCGCACCGGCAATCACCGTGGTCGAGGGTGTGTCGCTGAAGATCATCTTCCACTGCGCTGCACTCGGCTGCGCCTGCGGCGGGAGTAACCGGGTGACATCGGCTTTGATGCGCTTCTTCAGCTCGGCGGTGAGCGGCAAGCGCCAGTCATCGAACAGGTTCTCATCGACACCTGGCGCGCGGTGTTCGGTGCAGCGCGTGTCGCGAATCAGCAGAACCTGCCGACCTTCTTCGATGCCCTCCAGCTTGCCTTCTTTGTAGCCGTAATCCACGCCGGCGCTGTGCCCGCTACGAAAGCCGTCGGCCTGGCCATGCAGCCAGGACGCACGGTGCTGGGCGCGCAAGCGATTGAGGCCATGGCCGAAGAACCGGGCGGCCAGACGCTTGAACAGCGGCATTTCGGCCAGTGGTACAAGCTCGGGAGGAAGATCGGGGGTGTGTTGCGGCACGCTGACTCCAGTGTGTGAGGCTGTTGGGCTATGGTCGCTTCATTTGCCGATGACTTCTAGTGAAATGCTTATGCGTCATTGGCTTAAGCGATGAACTGAAAGCTGTGAGGGAGAATTCCTCCTCCAAAACCATCTGTTAATTAGATTGGTTTGAAGTATTTTTTCCGCTTTTTATCGATATTGGCTTGTTGGATGATACTCGCCATCAACCACCGGTTTAGTTCTGCGGCTCAAATGTTCAGCCACATGACGAACCTTTACTGGAGACGATCATGCTTGAACTCAGACCCTTCACCTCCCTGGGCGGCGCTCACCATGGCTGGCTGGATGCCCATCATCACTTTTCGTTCGCCGAGTACCATGACCCTAAACGCATGAACTGGGGCAACTTGCGGGTCTGGAACGATGACGTGATTGCGCCCGGCACCGGCTTCCCGAAACACCCGCACCGTGACATGGAAATCATCACCTACGTTCGTGAAGGTGCAATCAGCCACGAAGATAACCTGGGCAACAAGGGCCGTACCGAAGCCGGTGACGTGCAGGTGATGAGCGCCGGTACCGGGATCGCCCACAGCGAGTACAACCTGGAATCGACCGCGACCAAGATCTTCCAGATCTGGATCATCCCGAATGAAGCCGGCTCGGCACCATCCTGGGGGGCCAAGCCGTTTCCTAAAGGGCAGCGCGAAGGTTTCGTTACCCTGGCCAGCGGCAAGGCCGGCGACGATCAAAGCCTGCGCATACGCGCCGATGCACGCCTGGTGGCGGCCAACCTGAAAGCCGGTGAAAGTGCCGAGTATCGCCTGGACAGCGGTCGCCGGGCGTATCTGGTGCCAGCAACCGGAGTCATTGAAGTCAATGGCTTGCGTGCGCAAGCTCGAGACGGAGTTGCGGTGGAGCATGAGCAAGTGCTGCGAGTGACTGCGATCGAGGACAGTGAAATCGTTCTGGTGGATCTGGCTTGATGCTGTAAATGCCAGGCAAAAAAGGGGGCGACCGTTTGGTCGCCCCCTTTTTTGTCTGCGTTTGATCGTTCCCACGCTCTGCGTGGGAATGCCGCCCTGGACGCTCCGCGTGACGCAGAGCGTCACCGGGATGCGTTACCACGCAGGAGCGTGGGAACGATCAAGCACCACAGGGCCATCAGTCATTTCGCAGAAATTGCTCCATCCACCAATGTCTGAGCTTCTGCCACCAGTTGCTTGAGATGCTCATCACCGATGAAGCTTTCAGCGTAGATCTTGTAGATGTCTTCGGTGCCCGAAGGGCGTGCCGCGAACCAACCGTTCTCGGTCATGACTTTCAAACCACCGATGGCCTGGTCGTTGCCCGGTGCATGGCTGAGAATGCTTTGAATCGCCTCCCCGGCCAACTGCGTGGACTTGACCTGCTCCGGCGACAGTTTGCTGAGCAAGGCTTTCTGCTCGGGATTGGCCTTGGCATCGACGCGCACCGAGAAGGGCTCACCCAGCTCATCGGTCAGCGCCCGATAGATCTGGCTTGGGTCGCGGCCGGTACGAGCAGTCATTTCCGCCGCCAATAGCGCTGGAATCAGGCCGTCCTTGTCGGTGCTCCAGACGCCGCCGTCCTTGCGCAGGAACGAGGCACCGGCGCTTTCTTCACCGCCGAAGCCCAGAGAGCCGTCGAACAAGCCGTCAGCGAACCATTTGAAACCCACCGGCACTTCATACAGACGGCGCCCCAGTCGTCTGGCAACCCGATCGATCAAGCCGCTGCTGACCACGGTCTTGCCCACGGCCGCATCGGCACGCCATTGCGGACGGTTCTGGAACAGATAATCGATGGACACCGCCAGATAGTTGTTCGGCGCCAGCAAGCCGCCGGATGGCGTGACGATACCGTGACGGTCATGGTCCGGGTCACAGGCGAACGCAACGTCGAAGCGCTCTTTAAGGCCAATCAAGCCTTGCATGGCGTAGCTGGAAGACGGGTCCATGCGGATCTGACCGTCCCAGTCCACCGACATGAAGCGGAACGTAGGATCGACCTGGGTGTTGACCACATCCAGATCCAGACGGTAGTGCTCGGCAATCGCTGACCAGTAGCGCACCCCTGCTCCGCCCAACGGGTCGACGCCCAGACGCAGCCTGGCGCCACGAATGGCGTCCATGTCGATCACATTGATCAGATCGGCAACGTAGGTGTTGAGGTAGTCGTGACGATGGGTGGTGCTTGCCTTCAGTGCCTGCTCGTAGCTGATGCGCTTCACGCCAGCGAGCTTGTTGGCCAGCAGTTCGTTGGCCTTGGCTTCGATCCACTTGGTGATGTGGGTATCGGCCGGGCCGCCATTGGTTGGGTTGTATTTGTAGCCCCCGCTTTGTGGCGGGTTATGTGATGGGGTGATGACGATGCCGTCTGCCAGTCCAGAGGTGCGACCACGGTTGTAGCAAAGAATGGCGTGGGAGACCGCCGGTGTCGGGGTGTATTCGTCGCCTTCGGCGATCATCACGGTGACGCCGTTCGCCGCGAGCACTTCCAGCGCGCTGGCACCGGCCGGAGTCGACAGTGCATGGGTGTCGATGCCGACAAACAGCGGACCATCAACACCCTGAGCCTCGCGATACAGGCAGATGGCCTGGCTGATGGCCAGGACATGCCATTCATTGAAGCTCAGCTCGAAGGAGCTGCCGCGGTGTCCCGAAGTGCCAAAAGCCACACGTTGAGTAGCAACTGCTGCATCAGGTTGGCCGGTGTAATAGGCCGTTACCAGTCGCGGGATATCGACCAACAGTTCTGCCGGTGCCGGTTTGCCCGCAAAAGGACTGATTGTCATGCATAACCTCTGGAAAGGATGGTTCAGGGATAGAGGCGCAGTTTACTGGCAGTTTGAGCGCTTTGCGACGTTATCTATCGCCTTGAAATGCTTGCCGGCGCCACTCACTCAAGCAACTCAAGCCTCAAGGCATCCGCCAGATAACCCAGCGCCGCATCCAGATCATGATGACCGTTGAAGGTATGACTCAATCTCAGGCTCTGGGAATGAAGCCCGTGAATGCTGAATAGGTCGCCAGGGGCAACGACGATCCGCTGCTTGAGCAGGCGCTGGAACACTTGACGTAAATCCACCGGCCTTAAAGAGCGCACCCAGACAGTCGCGCCACCGGCGGGCACGATGAATTGAAGTGAGTCGGCCAGGCGTTCCTGCAGCCGTTGCATCATGTACCACATACGCTCTTCCAGCATCCGGCGCAGCACCTGTAGATGCTGGTCGAGGCGACCATTGCTGTATAACCGGGCGATGGCTTTCTGGCGAATGGGCGACAAACGGAAAGACCGCAAGAGAAAATGCCGATGCAGTTCGACACTCAAGTGGCGTGAAAGCAAATACCCGTAGGGCGCTTCCGGACCAATGATCTTCTCGAATGTAGAAAACACTATCAACCGGTCAGTGCTGACCAGGTCACGAAAGCGCCATCCGGTTTGTTCAAAAGCCAGCTCACCGTAGATGTCGTTCTCCAGCACCCAACAACCGTACTGCTCCAGCACCTGCGCCACACGTCGCCTGTCGCTCGCCGGCATCAGGCTGCCCATTGGCATACTGATGCCGGAGGACACCATCACTAGACGTACCACTTCGGTCCTCAGTAGATGTGTGAGCGAATCAAGGTCCAGGCAGCCAGTGTCTTGCAGTGGCAACTCGATCACCCGCACACCGGCCGTCTGCAGCAAACGCAGGATTCCCCAGTCACAGGGTGATTCCACCAGCACCGTAGCGCCCTTGAGCCCAAACACTGCGATGAGGATCTCCAACACCCCGCGCAGGTCCGCGCCGATATAGACATCATCGGCATGCCAGCAACGCACCGGGGACGAGGTGTAGCGGGCGGCCAGTGCGGTGCGCAACTCCAGCTCGCCACATGGCTGTGACAGCGACTGAAGCTGACGCGGATACTGGCGCACCAGTTCTCGCTCCATCAGCAATAAAGGGTTATCCAGAGACAGCAACAGCGCTGGCTCGTCGCCGCTCAACACCAGCATGTCCGGGCGTCTGGCACTGACGTAGACCGTTTCAAGCAAATCATTGCCAATGCTCAAGCAACTGCTGAAAGATACCGGCCGTGCATAGTAACCAGACTTGGCAATCGAATAGACCCGCCCCTCCTTCTCCAGCAGTGAATAGGCATATTGAATCGTCGAGATGGAGACATTCAGCCGGTCCGCCAGCTGTCGCAGCGAAGGCAATTTGACGCGGACATCGGTGCCCACCTCACCGATCAGGCTGGTCAGATAACGGTACACCGCCTGATAAGCGAAATCGGTTTTTTCGACGCCTTTCACAAAAGATGACACGGCCTGCGTGACGGTACCAGGCATCTGCAGGCGCTTTTGGATGTCCGGCAAGTGCGAACGTGGAAACACATTATTTGACCCTATCAACTCAACCCCCTTCAACGTCCCGCTGACTCTTCGGTCGTCACATCACCACTATCGGAGATGAGGAGTCCTTCCTGGCCTTGATCAGGCTCACCAACGTCGGCCTGACACATGCCGTAGAGCTTGCCAAGCAAGCCGACGGGCAAACCGCTGACATCGACCATCCATTGCATGACCTGCTCCGGCGCCCACTGCATCTGCAGCGCTTTATGTACCTCAGGCATAGCCACAAGCATGCCCGGATGACAACGACGCAGGAAGTTCTCAAGACCTTCCCCGCCGTTGACAAAGGGCGCGAACAGCAGACAAACCAGTTGCACCTCATTCAGGCCCAGCGTTTGTCGGGCATAGGCGTTTGCCTGGGCGCGACGCTCCTCAATCCTTTGCGCACTGGCGTAGGCGCAAAGCACTTGCTCTACCAGGCTTTCGGGCAGGTCCTTATTACGCATCTGGAGCGAAGCCAGTCTCAAGTATTCGGCAACCCCCTCTGCATAACTCAGGCCACGCACAAACTGAGCCTGCAAGCCTCGCATATGAGCCAACAGCAACAGACTGGCGTATTCGCTTTCGCTGACGTGAGAGGTGAACAGATCGAACTGAAAGCCGAGAAACTCGCTGAGCAACCGCCAACGCTCCTCCTGCTTACCACCAACCAATTCATTCAGGCTAATGTATGACACCCGCCGACGCGCCTCATAAGCCACCGCCTGCTGCACGTATTGCTGGTCATTGTCTGCGCATAGCACGCGATAATAGTCCTGCCCAAACGGCTCGAGCGTCCCCAACAGATCATCGAAATCGGGCGCACTGGTGCACTCGGTCGATAACCCGATTTTCTTCGCGGCACTCATGAAACAACTCAGATACTGTCTTTGCTCGAAGGGAGAGTCACCATTGATCAACGTATCGACACCACCGTCCCAGCGAGCCATCACCCCGTAGAAATCACCCATTGATAAATGATAGTCATCGCCAAACGTCGAGCTCCCTTCGCCCTGCGAAAGGTGACCACTGATCAACAGGTTTCGGCAATTGAGTTCACGACCTGTTTCGGAAATTGGCGCCAGATGATTAAAAGGCAGGACATTGCGCGCATCGAGCATCAACGCCTCAACCCGTGGATCGTCATAAACGAACAACGCGCCGTAGCTGCGGTGGATATTGGCCAACGTCTGCGGGCTCATCCAGGCATGGCGCAGGGTAGCGACCCGCAAGTTGAAAGTTGCCGGGGCTCTACCGGCGAGGCTCAGCTGAGCGGCGCGCAGAAAACCCAAGGTGTAGCTGCTGTCCCAGGAACCTGAATGGACCATCAGCACCTTGTGCTTACCGATACGCTCCATTCCGCCGGCAGAAACGACCAGACGCTGGATGAAAAGTTGCAATGCCGTCCGTTCTGCGCGGGAGAAATAGCCCAGTAAGCGATGCAGTACTTGCTGATAAACATAGCTCATTGCTTGATCGTGAATTGCACTCATCGTCGTTACACCTGAAATGTATAATCGGTGTCAAGCAGGCCATTGCCAGCTCTGCTTCACCTTCAGTTACCAAACATTAACATCGCGATGAAATATCAGGACTGTCAAAAGGCAAATGAAAGCAAGTTGGGAAACTTCCTACGACTTCCTACAAACAATGAGCACACAAAACAAAGAAGATGCACGCAGGCATTATTGATCGCAACTAATTCAGCTTGCCATGCTTCTTGCAAGTGACGCACAAAACCACGCACAGCGGGGGGCTTGCGGGGAATTTCGACACAAAAACAAAGCGACCCTTTAACTTCAACCATGACTCATTCCTTGAGACGAAAGTGATCATCCAATTATCAAGGCTTATACAATGATTGGAAGATACAGATTCGTACAAAAAACCAGTTCAGTTGCCAAGCCTTTAGAACACGGGATGTGTGGCATCATTTAAGTTAAACGGCGCAGGGAGCGAATTATTTACGGATATCGGCCTGAGCTGGCACGCGAGAACGGAGAATGCTCAATTAAAATGACTGGACAGGTGAGAACAAACAGACGGGAGAGTAAAAGTTTCAGCGTGCTTTAGAGAGTACGGGGCCATCCGTTTTGGCCAAAACGTCAGAGCCCGCTGCAACGGACTCTGACGAAGGCAATCAGGCCGGCTCGACCTGAAGGGCAACCCGCACGCGGCATGGGCATTCGTCCATGTAACGATGGGCCTGGACAAACTCATTGAACGGGAAGACCCGAGTCTTGAGTGGCAGCAAAACACGATCCGCAGTCAGTTGATTGATGTCGCGCAATGCTCGTTGCAACGCCACCTGGTCCTGAATGATGCCCAGCTCCGGTTTGCCGGTGAAGTTGCCGATGCAATGCACAAAGAACTGAATGTTCTTCTGGAACGCTGCGCAGGCCGGGAACGGTGTCTGGTTGCCGCCTTGCAGGCCATACAACACCAGGCTGCCGCGAGGCGCCAGCACATCACCGAGCAACGACATCTGCGGTCCGCCGAGGCCGTCGAACACAACGTCGACGCCACGACTGTCGGTGTACTTGTTGATCTGCATCAGCAGATCCTGCTCTTCGGTAACGATTACCTTCTCGGCACCGAGCGACAGCAAATAATCACGTTCATCAGCCGTCTTGGTCGCGGCAATGACCCGCACCCCCAACGCTTTACCCAGCTGCACAAAGGATGGCCCGGCACAGTGGCTGGCATCGGTCACCAGGGCAAACTGACCCGGTTTGACCCGTGCCAGATCGACGTAGGCAAAGTAGGCTACCAGCAGTGGCGTGTAATGCACGCTGGCTTCAATCGGGCTCAGTACGTCGGGGTAACGGGTCAACGCCGAACGAGGCAGAACGATCTGCTCACCGTACACCGGATAATCGTTCGGGCTTTGCGCCGGGAAGCTGGCGACCTTGTCACCCACCGCCAGATCATCGACACCCTCGCCGACAGCCGTCACCACGCCGGCCATTTCATGGCCAAGGCCCGAAGGCAGTCGAGCGTGGGACGACGCCAGATTCTGACGCCAGAGCACGTCGTACCAACTGATGCCAATTGCCTCGACACGCACCTGCACTTCGCCCGGTGCAGGCATCGCTGCCGCATGCTCTTCGCATTTGAGCACCTCGGCTGGACCAAACTTGTGAAAACGGATCGTGCGGGACATCGCAAACCTCGTCAAAGTAACCTCTAATGCCCTGAACTCTATCTGGGCTTTCTGACCAAGACCATCAGTGGCTATTAATAGTCGACATGCCTGTCATTGATTCCGCAGCTCCGGCAACGACGTCAAAATCCGTAGAAAACCGAACCAGCATCGTGGGAAATCTGAATTATCCGGTGCAGAGTACCAGTCTTTCCCCGTAAGATTCATGCTGGTCATTGTTCTCATATGACTGTTCCCGTCAAGTTTGCTGACTCTGCCAGGACCCCAGATGAATCGTAATGACCTGCGTCGTGTCGACCTGAACCTGTTGATTGTGTTCGAAACATTGATGCATGAGCGCAGCGTGACCCGGGCTGCGGAAAAACTGTTCCTCGGCCAACCGGCCATCAGTGCGGCGTTGTCACGCCTGCGCGGGCTGTTCGATGACCCGCTGTTCGTGCGCACCGGACGCAGCATGGAACCTTCAGCACGGGCGGTGGAAATCTTCGCCCTGCTCTCTCCGGCCCTGGATTCGATTTCCACTGCGGTGAGCCGCGCCTCCGAGTTCGACCCGGCGACCAGCAACGCAGTGTTCCGTATTGGCCTGTCGGATGACGTCGAATTCGCCTTGCTGCCGATGCTGCTCAAACGCGTGCGCGCTGAAGCGCCAGGCATCGTGTTGGTGGTGCGGCGGGTCAACTACATATTAATGCCGGGGCTGTTGGCGTCCGGTGAGATTTCGATTGGCGTCAGTTACACCACTGATTTGCCGGCCAATGCCAAACGCAAGGTCTTGCGCCGCAGCATGCCGAAACTGCTGCGCGCGGACAGTATGCCCGGAGCCCTGAGCCTGGATGACTTCTGCGCCCGCCCCCATGCACTGGTGTCATTTGCCGGTGACCTGAGCGGATTTATCGATGAAGAGCTGGAGACCCTTGGCCGCAAGCGCCACGTGGTGCTCGCCGTTCCACAGTTCAACGGCCTGGGCACGCTGCTGGCGGGCACCGACATCGTCGCCATGGTGCCGGACTATACAGCCGATGCCCTGACCGCCGCTGGCGGTGTACGCGCCGAAGAACCGCCGCTGCCGGTGCGCAGTTTCGAACTGCACATGGCCTGGCGCGGCTCTCAGGACAACGATCCGGGCGAACGCTGGTTGCGCTCGCGGATTCAGATGTTCTTTGGGGACCCCGATAGTCTGTAACAGAATTCCACTAAATGCCAAAAAACCTTTTATTAACATTGGGTTATAGTGAAACTCAGTCCAAGTCGTCCGTCCAATTCCACTGGATTCCAGAGCTCATGGGGGCATAATTGGGGGCAAATTTCGATTTTTAAAAAACGATGCCCCCACCGATGCCCCCAGATAATGCCCCTGTTTTCAAACGAAAACTCAGCGATGCCTTCATCCGCTCGCTGACCGAACCCGGCAAGCACGCCGACGGCGATGTCCCAGGCCTCTACTTGGAGGTAAGGGCGTCGAGCAAGGCAGGAAAGCCACCTTCCAAGTTCTGGCGCTTGAAGTATCGGCTGCATGGCAAGGAGAACCGCTTCTCGATCGGTGCCTACCCCGACATCGGTCTGAAGGAGGCACGCGACATTGCCCGCGGCGCACGCCGCGACGTGGCCAACCACATTGCTCCGCTCAAAGCCAAGACCGCGAAGATCGAGGCACAGCTGCTCAACGAAGAGCGCACCTTCGAGTATGTGGCCAAGCAGTGGCTAACATTTAAGTCTGCCGAACTGGTCACCAAGTCCATCTCAGGGTTTAGTGGCGCGCTGAGTAACCACATCTTGCCTGCCATCGGCAATAAACCGGTCAGCGAGATCAAGCTGGAACACATCACCACAATCATCACGGAACTGCGCCGCCAGCGCATCATGGCTATGGCTCGGCGCGTACGCACCATCATACGTTCCATCTTGGGTTTTGCCGAAGGTCGAGGCTGGGTGGAGCGCAACGTGGCGCTCAGTAACATCGAGGAGCTAAAGATTCGCCACGTCGTGACTAGCAATCCGGCGATTGAAAGGCCAGCCGACCTGGGCAGATTTCTTCTACGCCTGGATGACTGTAACGACGGCAGCGTTGCCACCGCGATGCGGCTGCTGGTCATGTTGCCAGTCCGCCCTGGCGAACTGGTGCAGATGCGCTGGGGGCTGTGTATGCGCGTGCGCAACTGCTAGTGCAACGCCGGGAGGCGGCTCAACAATGGGCGAACTACTTAGACCAGTTGCGGCAAAATGCAGAGCGAGTGACGACAGATTGAACCAGTAAACGGCAACTTGAGCGGCTGTTTGTCGCCGAAACCAGTAACACTCCAGCCCAATTCTACCGTCAGGTTCGACTCAGGTTTGGCCGATGGCTCCTTATCAGCTCGGATCGACATATAGGGGAAATCGCTTTCGAATGCAGGCTCGCCGATGCACCTCATTTCATTCGACATATTCAGAACATGTTTGGCATGTCCCCCGGAAAATTGCGCAAAGAGTTGATGCGAAAAGCGACACAGTGACGCAATTAAAACCCGATCACCGGATAAAAGGATAGTGACGTCGTCTCTCGCTCTGAGTGACTCGCCTGATAAAGCTTCAACAATGTTCGATCGACGATGGCGCTGAACGCCACAACATTCAGCGCCCTCTGACTCGCTCACTTCCTCTCGCGGTTCACCACTCCCTTCTGTTTGGGAAGAAGCGTTAGATTGCCCTCGCTATCCGCAGTTGTTGAAGCAGATCCGGGCTGATTGTCAGCACTGCCATTTCAGGATTTATTTCCACCAATACTCGACCTGAAACCCTACGTTGGAGCCTTGCAGATCTGTACCAAACGCACCGGTATCAGACAACGCCGATCCCGGAGATTGTAAGCTGGCGGCGCGTTGCGCAGCCTTGTTCCAGGTTGCGTAGGTGTAATACAGACGAAATTCCGGCCTGTCCCAGAATCCCGTGCCCTTCGGTGACCAGGTAGGCGCGATGGTGTACTTAGTGAGTTTTCGGGTACCGTCTGCGGCTTCAACCTGGTCGCGCCCAACTTCTGTGATCAACTTGAACTGATCCGTGAACGCATAAATTGGCCGAACACCAATGGATAACCAGTTCTGATCATCACCATCAGGCCGCGTGTCTTTTTGATAGACCAATTCAACTTGACCACTGAAAGCATGAGTCATTTGCCAGTCGAAAAACTCCACGAGCCGCCAGCTCTTGTTGCTCTCATCCAACGTGGTATCACCGGTGTAGCCCAATGCGGTGCCCGGCCCTCGGCCGTATTGAACAGCGAACTTGTTGACTCCGCCGAGAAACGCGACCTGCTTGTGCTGGGCAACCACCGACCAGCCCTGATGAGCATTCTCGCGGCTCGGCTTGTCCAGATAACTGACGCCCAGCTGAATCTCGCCACCGGGATTTGTGTTGAATCCGCTGACGGTCACATCATGACGAGTAACAAAATCCTTTTGGAAGACGTTGTCCTTGCGTGAGAATACGTAACTGTATTTCAGATCTCCCAATGCGACTTGATCGAACCCAAAGCCCGTTGAGCTTTGGTTCCAGTAGAAGTAGTCGGAAATATTGATGTCGTTTCGGTTGTAGTAACGACGGCCCGCCCAGAAAGAACCGCCATTCAATGCCGGCATCTTGCTCCACTCAGCGTAGAGCTGGCTCATCCGCGTATAGCCGTGCTCCCCGTCAAATTTTGGTTCATGGCCATACTCGTTGAAAAACTGTGCCATGCCTTCCACGCTGACCACCGAGCCGTCGTCCAGTGAAAGCAGATCCTGACGCAAATCCAGTTCCAGATATTGCTCACATTCGTTGCCCAGACGGTACTTGGATTGCGCGCCCGGTAGCTGAAAACACGACTGTTTCCCTCCTTGAGTCGAATCTCCTACTCCGGTTCTGAAATAACCACTGAAGTCTGTTGCATACGCATCAACGGGCAAAAAGCCGACAGCAAAGGACGCACCCAGAACTGCGCTGAGAGTTTTAACGTTCATTCATAACACCTTTTGTTTGTTATATTTATTGGACAAGGCCGATAACACGAACAGCACGCTTTTGATTCGGATACGCGACTAACTCCACGCACCGGTTTCCGACAGGGAAATACCAAGTTAAATCGAATAAAAAAGGCACTGCATTACCTGAACCAAAAGCATGCGAAAAATCCAGGCAGTGCAAAGTGACCACGACGAGCTAACGATAAGGCATTAGTCCCGTCCAATCTTATGAGGCTCTACCCCCGATGACGTCCTCGGAAGAAATCTATAAGACCCTGCGTCGAGGAATCATCAGCCGGTTGCGCGTCATAGCGAGTCAGGAGGCTATGGACGCTGTTGCTTAGCTCCTTGCCCAGTTCCACGCCCCATTGATCAAACGAGTTGACTCCCCAAATTACGCCCTGGACAAAGACCTTGTGCTCATAAAGGGCGATCAGCGCACCAAGACTATGTGGATTGATGATCTCAAGAGCAACTGTATTGCTTGGCCGGTTACCGGGGATCACTTTATGCGGCGCCAGTCGTTCAATCTCACTGGATGAAAGGCCTTTGGCTTTTAGCTCTGCCTCAGCTTCACTGCGGGTTTTGCCCCACATCAGCGCTTGGCTTTGAGACAAGCAATTGGCGTACAGCCATTCCTGATGATCAGCCACTGGATTGTGGCTGACCACAGGCACAATGAAGTCAGCTGGAATCAGAGAAGTTCCCTGATGCAGCAACTGGTGGTAAGCGTGCTGTCCGTTACACCCCACGCCGCCCCAGATTACTGGGCCCGTGCTGCAGGACACTGACGTGCCGTCATGACGAACACTTTTGCCATTTGACTCCATGTCCATCTGCTGCAGATGCTTCACGAAGTTGCGCAGGTAATGGTCATAGGGCAAGAAAGCATAACTTTGCGCACCCCAAAAGTTGTGATACCAAACGCCGAGTACCGCTAAAAGAACAGGAAGGTTCTGTTCCAATGGTTCGTTCAGGAAATGCTGATCCATCGCGTACGCGCCGGATAGCAGCTCCTTGAAGTTAGCAATACCAATGGCCAGAGCAATCGGTAGGCCAATTGCAGACCATAGTGAGTAACGGCCACCGACCCAGTCCCACATAGGAAAAATGTTTGCTTCACGAATGCCGAAATCCAGCGCCGCTTGGCGATTACTTGTCACAGCAATGAAATGGCGATATAGCTTCTCCTCCGTCCCGCCCTTAGCCAAGTACCAGCTACGAGAAGCTTGTGCATTCTTCAAGGTTTCAAGAGTACCGAAGGTTTTGCTGGAGATGATGAACAGCGTTGTTTCTACGTTCAGTCCGGCTGTAACCTCTCGGAATTCACTGCCGTCGATGTTAGCTAGATAATGGCACCGCACTCCATGCCGAGCAAAAGGCGCCAATGCCTCAGAGACAAGCTCCGGGCCCAGAAATGAGCCACCAATACCAATGTTTACGACATCGGTGATGACCTTGTCGTTGTAACCACGCCACAGATGGTTATGGATACGACTCACAACGTCAGTCATTTGCGCCAGGGCTCCATGCACATCGCGCATCAAGTTGCGACCATCGACCATCAAAGCGTCACCCACTGGTCGCCGCAGCGCGGTATGCAGCACAGGACGCCCCTCGGAGCAGTTGATTTTCTCTCCACTGAACATGGCATGCGCTGCCTGTTCCACGCCTGCCTCGCGAGCAAGGTTTACAAGCAATGAACGCGTCTCGTGAGTGATCAGGTTTTTGGAGTAATCCAAAAAAAGCCCGCAGCCCGCCAAGGAAAACTCTTGAAAGCGTTTACTGTCATCTCGAAAGGCATCGCGCATACTAAAATTTTTCATGCTCTTCCGATGGTCGAGCAGATTGCGCCATGCCGGCAGTGCAGTTACATCATTCGTTTTGTTGTAGTTATTCATGCCCAGCCCCTCTTCGCCAATACGGCTTGTGCCGTCTAAATCGACTCTTGTCTTGCCATTCAAATTTAAGCATTTCGTAATTCTGCGAACGCAGAAGCGCCATCACAGGAATAAGCTCTGCATTTTGCAGTTACAACCAATTACCTGAAGAAAAACAAAACCGAACGCGGGGCACTCAAGCAGAAAACACTGAAAACATACATATACGTGCACGACAAATGGAAACCAGGTGCTAGTCGTTTAGTTTCAAAGTTATCCATGCGGCGAGACGTGAACAAGAGTCAAGTAATTCACGTCTGCACCGCTAGATCCTCAGGACGAAATCCTGATTACAGTCATTTGGGAGCGCCGCATGAATCTCGCTGAATTAAAGAGGGTTTCAATCTAATAGTCTGACGTCTACCCTCAGGTTGCTTGATACGCTTCAATAAAAGCTTCACAGCCTGGGCTCCGAGTTCCTCGAGAGGTTGCGCTACAACTGTCAATCTTGGGCTAAAAGCATCCGCCCAGTCGAAATCGTCAAAGCCAACCAACGCGATATCCTTTGGCACCTCAAGCCCCGCTTCACGAAGGGCCTGCATTGCACCAATGGTCATCAAGTTGTTTGCAGTCATTATTGCGGTGGGCGGGTGCTCTAGCGATAGCAAATGGCGAGTGGCTTCCATTGCCGGCGCAATCGCCGATTCACCACAGCAAACCAATTGATCTTCGTACTCAATTCCAGCGTCAGCTAAAGCCGCACGGTAGCCGTCAATTCGCTCATGAGAAGAAGACTGGGTCAATCGTCCGGATACCATCCCGATACGCCGATGACCCAGCTTAATCAAATGTGCAATCAACTCTTGAGAGGAGTGCTTATTCTCTACCCCCACCTGATCAAAAGACGTCGAGAGAAGTCGATCGATGAGAACCGTGGGTATCTTGTTGGCTTTTAAGTAATTAAATACTCGATTTTCTGGATCATATTCCGAAGCGAGTACAATCCCGTCAACACGTCGCTCATGCAGTGCCTTAACCGCTTTGAGTTCCTGTTCCGGATCTCTTTGCGTATTGACCAATATCATCATCAATCCGCTTTTCGCGCATGCCGCTTCGATGGCACGTACTGTTTCACTGAAGTAATAGTTTGAAAGCGTAGCAATCGCCACGCCGATAGCACCCGAACCCGAAGAGGAGCGAGCCAGAGACCGAGCGAGTGAGTTTCGAATATAGCCTACGGACTCTACAGCCTGATTCACACTACGGACGGTGTCAGGATGTACTTTACGAGTACCGTTGAGAACATGAGATACCGTAGACATTGATACGTTCGCGGCTCTCGCGACATCGCTCATCTTTGCGCCCACTGTGCATCACTCCTTTCTCACGTGATTTGATGGATAGCGCTGAACTCATGTCCAGTTGCTACCTATTGTAAAGCTCACGGCGAGAAAATGCGTCGATGGCTCTCGGAATTGATGCCGGGGCGAGCCCGCAATTTCGTGAAAGACCCAGCGAGATGCGCAGCGCATCTGAAGTCTGTGAATCGAGATGGTGGAATCCGCTATGCAGCATAGCCGGGCACTCCTTTTTATTATCGTAGCGATCATCCTGCGAACCAATTGATGGACGCAGCAGCGCTTGTTGAAAAAAGCATAGCCGAGACGAAAGCGCTTGCGCAAGCGCTTTTCTAACATCCTTTTCATGTGCTCTTTGATCGGGGCTTCCCTAGGGAATGGACGTTGAAGTGCTTTTTGGAGAATTCCTCGAACGAAAAGGAAAGCGCTTGCGCAAGCGCTTTCCTTTCGACTATGTTGCTCAAACAAGAACACCGATGAGAGGTTTCAACTGCCTCTCAAATCGGTAGATAAGGAGTTAACAGCTATGCTGAGCACTGGATCTGAAAGCCCCCCTCCTGCCCTATTGGAAATGCATTCCATCTCGAAGTCATTCAATGGGGTGCGCGTCCTGCATGATATTGACCTCAGTATTTTCCCTGGACAAATCCACGCGCTAATGGGCGAAAACGGCGCCGGAAAATCCACTCTGATGAAAATACTATCGGGGGCCTATGTCGCCGACAGTGGCACTATACGAATCGACGGATGTGATATTCGAAACTATGGCGTGAACGATGCGAAGCGCCATGGCATATCCGTCATCTATCAAGAGCTCAGCTTGTGCGCAAATATGAGCGTGGTGGAGAACATCTACCTGGGTAGAGAGATTCGTCGATGTGGAGTTATAAACCGCAAGGCAATGACCGAAGGCGCGCTCGTAGTACTAAAGCGACTTGGCGTCACATTTGATCCGCACGCACTGGTCGGCACCTTGTCGATTGCGGACCAACAACTTGTTGAAATCGCGCGTGCAATTCATGCCGATACGCGAATCCTGGTGATGGACGAGCCTACAACGCCGCTATCCACAAAAGAGACCGAAAGTCTTTTTACATTGATTCGGCAGCTACGTGATGATGGCGTCGCGATCATCTATATCAGCCATCGAATGGCCGAGATATACGCATTGTCCGATTGTGTTTCGGTGCTCCGGGACGGTCGTTACGTTGGTTCGCTGGATCGCGTCACGCTGTCAGCTGAAACCCTGGTCCGGATGATGGTTGGCCGCGATGTTTCCGGCTTCTACGCCCATGAGCGTTCTTTGTGCTCTTACGAGCAACCGATACTACGTGTTCGCAATCTTACAGATGACTTCAATATTCAAGATTGCAGTTTCGATCTGTATGCCGGCGAAATTCTCGGGATTGCAGGACTGGTGGGCTCAGGGAGAACCGAACTTGCCCGATTAATCGCAGGTATCGATGCACACTCAGGCGGAAAGATTGAAATGGACGGCGAAGTTGTAGTCATACGCTCTCCTCGCGATGCAGGTAATGCAGGCATCGCCTATCTGACAGAAGACCGCAAAGCGCTGGGCCTTTTTCTCGACATGAGTGTCCACGACAATATCAATGTATGTGTTGTGGGAAGTGATGCTCGACTTGCGGGGTTTGTGGACCGAACGGCCGGAACTGGACGTACCGAACAAGCAATCCAGGCACTCAATATCAAAGCGTCCTCAGATATCAATGTTGGAGCGCTGTCTGGAGGCAACCAGCAAAAAGTTTTGCTGGCTCGTTTGCTGGAGATGAAGCCCAGGGTATTGTTCCTCGACGAGCCTACATCGGGTGTCGACATTGGGGCTAAATCAGAAATATATAAAATCATCAATGCATTAGCAGCATCCGGCGTTTGCGTAGTGATAATTTCAAGTGAACTACCAGAGATCGTTGGAATTGCCGACCGTGTACTGGTCATGTGTGAAGGTAAACTTGTCACCGAACTCGGTGGCCATAGCGGTCTTGATATCACACCTGAAGCCATTATCGCGTTTGCCACAGGCAGCGACAGGTTGACTCTAGCCAACGGAGACTTAGTCCAATGACTTCCCCACTGCAAAGCAAAGTAGCAAGTGACTTCACCGCGCCTGATGTACGAAGCATCGCCGGAGTTTCCACGCAGGATAAAATGCGCCAACTGATGAGAGTGGCGGGCATGCTACCCGTGTTGTTACTCCTTTGTGTAGGCTTTGGCCTGATGAGCGAGAGCTTTTTCTCGGTCCAGAATTTCTCAATCATCAGTCAGCAAGCCTCTATCAATGTGGTATTGGCGTCAGGTCTGACTTTCGTGATTTTGACAGGTGGAATCGACCTTTCGGTTGGTTCGATTCTGGCTGTTTCCGCAGTAGTGGCGCTATTGGTATCGCAAGTTCCGGGTTTTGCTCCCCTGGCCATCGCTGCGGGGCTTGGAGTCGGACTGCTGCTAGGGCTCGTCAATGGTGTATTGGTCGCGTTTGGAAAGCTACCGGCATTTATAGTCACGCTAGGCGGTTTGACTGCGATGCGTGGAATCGCACGCCTCATCGGCGAAGACAAAACGGTTTTCAATCCCGACCTGTCCTTTGCTTACATTGGAAACGATACGTTGTTCGGGGTGCCATGGCTGGTTGTAATCGCGGTAGTCGTGGTTACTCTTTCGTGGGTTATTCTTCGACGTACGGTGTTAGGCGTACAGATTTACGCAGTGGGCGGTAATCCTGAGGCCGCACGGTTGTCGGGAATCAAAGTCTGGAAAGTCCTGTTATTTACTTATGCCCTGTCCGGTTTGTTGGCGGGCGTGGGGGCCATCATGACTTCCGCTCGACTGATGGCTGCTAATGGACTGCAAATGGGACAGTCTTATGAACTCGACGCTATCGCCGCCGTTATTCTGGGAGGCACGCGCTTTACAGGAGGCGTCGGCACTATCGTCGGTACGCTAATTGGCGCCCTGATTATCGCTACACTTTCCAATGGCCTGATATTGCTGGGAGTCTCGGATATCTGGCAATACATTATCAAAGGTGTTGTCATCATCGGAGCGGTAGCCCTCGATCGCTTTCGGCAGTCAGGTGCACGAACCTGAATCATATATACCCCCCACACTCCAATAACAAGAGACAGTGCTCATGAAAAAAATAATATTTACCGCTGTTTGTACACTACTGGCATTTAGCAGCGCTCAAGCGCGAGAGTTGAAATCCGTCGGGATAACTGTTGGCTCGCTGGGTAATCCTTACTTTGTAGCGATGGTAGATGGCGCCAAAGCCGAGGCACTGCATATCAATCCCGCCGCAAAATTTATCTCAGTGTCGGCAGATTACGATTTGAATAAGCAGTTCACTCAAATCGATAACTTCATTTCTTCGGGCGTAGACTTGATTCTTGTCAACGCCGTCGACCCTGTCGCAATCGCGCCTGCGATTGCGAAAGCAAGGAAGGCAGGCATAGTGGTTGTGGGCGTAGATGTCATGGTGCAAGGTGCCAACGCCACGGTACAGACCGATAACGTCGAAGCCGGCAGGATTGTATGTCAGTACATCGCTGAGAAACTGGGTGGCAAGGGTAACGTTATTATCCAGAATGGTACGCAAACTTCAGCAGTCTTGGACCGAGTCAATGGCTGTAAGAGTGTATTCGCGCAGGCACCCGATATCAAAGTACTGTCTGATAATCAGGATGCCAAAGGCTCGCGCGAAGGTGGCTACAGCGTGATGCAAGGCGACTTGACTCGCTTTGCAAAAGTCGACGCGGTGTTCGCGATCAATGACCCCCAGGCCATAGGTGCAGACCTGGCAGCAAAACAACTCAAGCGCAAAGGCATCATTATCGCATCGGTGGATGGAGCTCCCGATATAGAGACTGCGCTCAAAAGCGATACACAGATCCAGGCATCCGCCTCGCAATCCCCTTGGGGCCAGGCACAACAGGCCGTAACGATGGGTTATGACCTGTTGAATGGCAAATCTTTGGAAAGCACAACGGTACTGCTTCAACCCTCACTGGTAACACGAGCCAACGTCATGGAGTACAAAGGCTGGCAAGCTGACCACTGACCAATTGACCACTGAGCGATTGAGTCAAATGACATAGGGGTCCCACCTCTTTAATGCGGGGAATGGCTGCTGCGAGTTGCTCGCAGCGGCCGAACGGCATGAAAATCCCTAGAGGGGCGAACCTACGGGAAACCTGAGCGACGGCTGCTGAGGAGAGATTTGGCATGTTTACCAAAACAAACACAATAGTAAGTACAGAGCTACTCAACTACGTTAAGGCCCTGTCTGGGAATCGAATTGTCGTTGCGCTAGCGGGGCCGCCTGGTGCCGGTAAGTCCACCGTCTCTCAGGCCTTGGTAGAGGCTCTTAATAGCGTTATGCCGGGGAGCGCAGCTGTTGTTCCCGGAGATGGCTTTCATTACGATGATGCGGTTCTTGGATCCTTGAACCTTTTAGATCGTAAGGGCTCACCTGATACATTCGATGTGGGTGGCTTCAGGAGTCTGCTGCTACGGCTTCGTGCGAACAACGAACCAGCGGTTGCCGTTCCGGTATTCGATCGAATCCTGGAGATATCCCGTGCTGCAGGACAATTGATTTCCTCTGACGTGAAATATCTCATCGTGGAAGGAAACTACCTTCTATTAGACCTCGCCCCATGGTCGTCCTTAAGAGACTGTTTTGACGCCACCATAATGCTGCAGGCTGACCGCAAAACCCTGGAAGCGCGCCTGCTTGATCGATGGCGATCATTGGGTTTCGATGAGTCTACTTCCTATGAAAAAGTTCATCGCAACGACCTTCCGAATGCCGACATTGTGATTTCGGCCAGCAATATCGCTGACTTCACGATCACAAATTAAGATCCCACTTCCTCTCTTTTGAGAAAGAATCACGCCGTTAACCAAGCGCTTTGCTTGGCTAGCTTTTCAACGCTAACAGGCCTACGAACGCTATTAACAACTTGTAGCGAACCTTTAAAGAGCGAATGACTATGTATCTGGTATGTGGTGAAGCGCTGTTCGATTTCTTCAGTGAAAACGACGTCAACGTTCAAGCTTCAAAAGTGAACTACAAAGCGATTGCCGGTGGTTCGCCGTTCAACGTCGCCGTCGGCTTGCGCCGTCTGGGCATCGACGTGGCGCTGTTCGCCGGGCTGTCCAGCGACTACCTCGGCCGGCGTTTACAGCAAGTGCTGCAGGAGGAAGGCGTGCGCCCGGACTACCTGCAGGACTTCGACGCACCGACCACCCTGGCGATGGTCGCCGTCGGTGCCGACGGCTCGCCGCATTACAGCTTCCGAGGCGAAGGTTGTGCCGATCGCCAGCTGTTGCCGGGGCATTTACCTGAATTAGGCGCTGAGGTGCGTGGGTTGCATATCGGCTCGTTCTCGCTGGTGGTGCAGCCGATTGCCGACACCCTGCTGGCCCTGGTCCGCCGGGAAAGCGGCAAACGCCTGATCAGCCTCGACCCCAACGTGCGACTCAACCCAGAACCGAATATCGAACTGTGGCGCGAACGCATCAACACTCTGGTCGAGCATGCCGACCTGATCAAGGTCAGCGACGAGGACCTGAACCTGCTCTACCCCGAGCGTAACCCGCAGAGCGTGATCCATGACTGGCTGGAACACCGCTGCCAGCTGGTATTCCTCACTCGTGGCGGCCAGGGAGCAACGGTATTCAGCCGCCGCCATGGCAGTTGGTCGGCGCCGGCCTGCGTGGTGGTGATGGCTGATACCGTAGGCGCCGGCGACACCTTCCAAGCGGCATTAATCGCCTGGCTGACCGAACAGCAGCTGGATTCAGTGGAGGGTTTGCAGCGCTTGAGTCGCGAACAGATCGACGCGATGCTCACCTTCGCCGTCAGCGCCGCCGCCCTGACCTGCGGCAAGACCGGGCCGGACTTGCCTTATCGACATCAGTTGGATTGATATCTGGTCGGGATCTGTATCGCGGGCATTGCAGTTTTCGCGAGCAAGTCGGCCCCACCACCGCCGCTTGACTTGGGCTGTGCCGAAGGCTGGCTGTTGCGGGCGCTGGCTGAACGGACTATCAAGGTGATCGGCGTAGATGGCGACGCGACCTGGTCGGATAGCGCGAGGACCACCGTGCAATCTCCGTCTCGTATGGATGAAGGTGATTTGTCGAATGTAAGGTCAGGTAGGCGGTGGGCGATACCTCTTTGAGGTTGCGCAATGTTTCGGGAAAACCCCGGGCGCAGGCAACTCGTTCATACGGAGAAAGAGATTGTGTGACAGGGGGCTTGGGAAGCGCTACCACATCAAGGTCCGACGCGGAATTTTGGCCAAGCCCCTCAACCTTCACCAAGGCGTATCGGAGTAATTGCTTGAACCAGGTCCGACATTTTTCCGCTGTCGTTAACGCCTCGCGTTGTTCGATTCCGCTTAGCAAGTCGAACTGGTCGTGGCGATTAATGTCGTAGATGGACAGCCGGCCGTGCGTTGGCAGGAGGTTTTTTTGAAGATTCTCAAGATCTGCGGAAGCGTGCTCTGGCGACCTTCCTTGAGGCTCAGCCTGCGGAACTCGACCCACTGATCAAACACTGCTTCAAAAGTGTGCTCCGCTGCGCTACGAACTGCGCGACGCTGCTGTTTACGATGCTCATAAGGGTTGATGCCCTGGGCAACCAAAGCACGCGCCTCATCACGGCGACAGTGCTTGTCCGAATTCAAGACTCTCATTCGAGACTCAATTTAGGACTTAAAAGCACTGGATGGTGCTGGACTTCAGCAATTCCCGTCGGAACGAAAAAAGGACCCGACGGTCCTGATTTCAATCACTTACAGAATTCTGTGGAACTCTGCAGCGCAATAATTGGAGCGGGAAACGAGACTCTCATCTAGCGTCCGACCCATTGAAATCTAAAGGTTTTGTAATATCCCCTCAGTGGGAATGGGCTCATTTTTGGACTTGTTCGGAGGGCATGTCAAGAACGAGAAGAACATAAGTCCGAGTCGCGCTACCGAGTGCTTTCTACAGCCACGCGGAGAAGCAGCTATCAGGCCGTGAGTATCATTTTCCACACGATTGCCGCGATGGTCGGAGGTACGTCGATCAGCTGTGTTCTCTCGTTTATCGTGGCGATTCAAAAACGACATCGCCCGATCGAACACCACTCCAAATATCGAACGCCGCAAAAGCGGCCTCGCCGTCGATGGACTCTTGATGAACATGGTATCGGAGCTCCTCGCACCTAACTGACATTCAGTAACTAAAATCATGCCCCAACTCTTTCTGCATCCATTCCAGGAATCGTCTGACCCGAGGGAAGTGTGCGTGGGCCCTTGGGAAAACCAAGTGGTGTGCAGTAATCGAAGCGCTCAGCTCCGGCGCTACCTCTACCAACGCACCGCGTGCGAGATAGTCCTGCGCCAGCAAGGTGCTTTCGAGGGCAAAGCCGAGCCCGTGGCTGGCAGCCTCCAGCGTCATGTAGGAACGATCGAAGCTTAGGGTGTAGGGCTTCTCGGGGCGTGACACACCATGTTGGGCAAACAACTGCGGCCACTTGATCAGCGTGGCCTCCGACAGGATCAACTGGCTGTCCAGCAAATCCGCAGCGGTCCGGATCGGGTGTTTTTCCAGCAGCTTCGGGGAAGCCATGACTGCAATCTGTTCATTGCGAATCGTCCGCACTTCGTAGCTGGGCCAGTTGGGCATGCCGTGGCGGATGTCCACATCGATCTTGTCGCGACTGAAATGCAGCGATTCGTAGGAGCACGAAAGGTTGAGCTGGATGTCGGGATGACTCTGGCGAAACTGTTCGAGGCGCGGCATCAACCACAACAGGCCGAAACTGGGCGACGAGTGCAACCGCAGGCAATCCAGGCTGACATCGCTGGTGGCCCGTTCGGTCGCCACCGCCAGACTGTGCAGGATGCCGGAAACCTCGGTGAGGTATTGCTCACCGACCGGGGTCAATGTCACGCCCCTGGCCGTTCTGAGAAACAGCTGGCGGCCGATCATTGCCTCCAGTTTGGCCAACTGGTGACTGACCGCCGAGGGTGTCAGGTCAAGCAATTCGGCGGCGCGGGCGACGTTACCGAAGCGTGCGGTCTGTTCAAAGGCCTGAATGGCTTTCAGGGGTGGCAGGATCGGAGGTGCATCGCCAGGTGTACTCATGATTATTGTTATTCCGCTGCAAGTGGCGTGGGCCGGGCATGCAGCTATTCAAACATCGGGAGAGCCCATTGGCGAGTGCTGAATTTTTTTCAGCATCAAGTGACATTCGCGTTATTGCTCAGGGTCAGCGTGGAGAACAAGCTGAGTCATCGGTTCTTCGTGGATCGACCCAATAAAAACAATCAGAGGTACTCTTCCATGCTTCTTCAAGGCAAAGTCGCGATCATCACCGGTGCAGCTTCCGCACGTGGCATCGGCCGCGCTACTGCAACGACCTTCGCGCAACAAGGCGCACTTGTCGTGATCCTCGATCTGGACGAATCCGCCGCACGGGATGCCGCCGCATCCCTGGGCGAAGGTCATCTCGGCCTCGCCGCCAACGTCGCAGACGAATCGCAAGTCCAGCAGGCCGTCGCCAAAATCATCGAGCACTTCGGTCGCATCGACATTCTCGTCAACAACGCCGGTATCACCCAACCCCTCAAGACCCTGGACATCCGCCCTTCGGATTACAACAAGGTGCTGGACGTCAGCCTGCGCGGCACCCTGCTCATGTCGCAGGCGGTCATTCCGATGATGCGCCAGCAGTCGAGCGGCAGCATCGTGTGCATGTCGTCGGTCTCCGCTCAACGCGGCGGCGGCATTTTCGGTGGCCCTCATTACAGCGCCGCCAAGGCCGGCGTGCTGGGCCTGGCCAAGGCCATGGCGCGGGAACTGGGGCCGGACAAGGTTCGCGTCAACTCCATCGCCCCCGGCCTGATCCACACCGACATCACCGGCGGCCTGATGCAGGACGAACGCCGCCACGCGATCATCGACGGCATCCCGTTGGGTCGCCTGGGCGAGGCGCAGGATGTGGCCAATGCGGCGCTATTTCTGGCCAGCGACCTATCCTCCTACCTGACTGGCATCACCCTGGATGTGAACGGCGGCATGCTGATTCACTGACAACACCTGGCGGGCCTCGCGGCCCGTGCGGATCTGGATCGACGACGCAGCCGGGCCCTATTGCCTGGCGGTCAATAAAAACAAGAGATCAGACCATCATGACAACCCTGTCGCTCGAAGCGGTTTCGACCGTGCGCTCCAACGCCTACCGGAAAACCGCGTGGCGCCTGATGCCCTTTCTGATGCTGTGTTACCTGTGCGCCTATCTGGATCGAGTCAATGTAGGCTTTGCCAAGTTGCAAATGATGAACGATCTGGCGCTCAGCGAAACGGTCTACGGGCTGGGCGCAGGCATGTTCTTCATCGGCTACTTCCTTTGCGAAGTCCCCAGCAACATCATCTTGCACAAGGTCGGTGCGCGGGTCTGGATCGCGCGCATCATGATCACCTGGGGCATCGTGTCTGCCCTGTTCGCCTTCGTTGAAACCGCATGGCAATTCTATGCCTTGCGCTTTCTGCTTGGCATTGCAGAAGCAGGGCTGGCGCCGGGTCTGTTGTTGTATCTGACCTACTGGTTTCCGTCCTACCGTCGTGCGCGCATGACCGTGTTGTGGTTTATCGCCATTCCGCTGTCAGGCATGGTGGGTGGCCCTCTCTCCGGCTGGATCATGACCCACTTCGCTGGTATGCACGGCTGGGCCGGATGGCAATGGATGTTCGTGCTGGAGGCTATACCCACAGTCGTGGTTGGACTGCTGGTGTTGAGCTATCTCAAGGATGGCGTGTATCAAGCCGGCTGGCTCAACGACGATGAAAAGGCGCTGATCACCCGTGAGTTGGCCGAGGATGACCAGAAAAAAGTCACCCATGCCTCTGTGGGCGAATTCATCCGCGACCGTCGTCTCTGGTTACTGGCCGCCATCTACTTCTGTGTCGTGATGGGACAGTACGCAATTACCTTTTGGCTGCCGACCCTGGTGCGTAACGCAGGGGTGTCCGACCCGATGAAAATCGGCGTGCTGACCAGCCTGCCCTACCTCTGCGCAATTGTGGCCATGCTGTATGCCGGACGCAGTGGCGACAAACATCGCGAGCGCCGCTGGCACCTCATTGTACCGATGATCGCGGGTGCTATCGGGCTGAGCCTGGCTGCTCTGATGGGCGGAAATGTGATGCTCTCTATTCTGAGTCTTTGCCTGGCCGCTTCCGGAATTTTATCCGCGACGTCGATGTTTTGGATGTTACCCACCACGCTGCTTGGTGGCGTCTCAGCCGCCGCAGGCATCGCGGCGGTCAACAGCTTCGCCAACCTCGCCGGCTTCTGCTCGCCTTACCTGATTGGCTGGATCACCACGCTGACAGGCTCCAGCGCTATTGGCATGTACCTGATCACCGGCGTTCTGGTCGGCGGTGCTCTATTGGTACTGCGCATCCCCGCCGCCTTGGTTAATCGTTGAGTTAACGGAGTTTCATCATGACTACCAATCCTTCACTCGCTTCATCCAAAACATTGGTGGAGCGCGCGTATAACATCCGCCGCCATGCACTGCGAATGGGTCAAGTCCAAGGGCAAGGATACGTTGGCCAGGCCCTCGGTGCCGCCGACTTGCTGGCTGTCTCGTATTTCCATGCGCTGAACTATCACCCCGAAGATCCTGAATGGGAGGAGCGTGATCGCTTCTATCTCTCAATTGGTCACTATGCGATTGCGCTGTATGCGGCCTTGATCGAAGCCGAAATTATCCCGGTAGATGAGCTGGAAACCTACGGATCGGATGACAGTCGCCTGCCAATGTCGGGCATGGCCACCTACACCCCGGGAATGGAGATCACGGGGGGCTCCCTTGGCCAAGGTTTAGGGATTGCGGTAGGTGCTTGTCTGGGCCTCAAACGCAAAGGGTCGCCCTCCTTCGTCTACAACCTGTTGTCGGACGGCGAGCTGAATGAAGGCTCGACCTGGGAAGCCGTGATGTCGGCTTCGCATTGGAAACTCGACAACCTGATCGCGATTGTCGACGTCAACAATCAACAGGCCGATGGCTATTCAAGTGAAATCCTGTCGTTCGAGCCGATCGTCGATCGCTGGCAGGCGTTTGGCTGGTTCACCCAGCGGGTCGATGGCAATGATCTTGATGCATTGGTCACCGCATTCGACGCCGCGCGCAGCCATCCTGGAACCCAACCACGCGTCATCATCTGCGATACCCGCATGGGCAAGGGCGTGCCGTTTCTGGAAACCCGCGAAAAGACACATTTCATCCGCGTGGAAGAACACGAATGGGATCTGGCACTGAACAACCTTGAAGAAGGAAAAAAACAATGAGTAACGCGGCCAACACTCCGACCTCGAAGGGCGAACCGGCAAAAAAACGCCTCACCACCTCGGCGATGATCGCCTCGATCGCCTCCGAAGGCCAAGCCACCAAGTCGGCACCTTTCGGGCATGCGTTAGCCGCGCTGGCGGATCAGCGTCCGGATATCGTCGGCATGTCCGCCGACTTGTCCAAGTACACCGACCTGCACATCTTCGCCAAGGCGCATCCAGATCGCTTCTATCAAATGGGCATGGCTGAGCAACTGCTGATGAGTGCGGCGGCGGGGATGGCTCGGGAGGGCTTCGTTCCCTTCGCCACCACCTACGCGGTTTTCGCCTCCCGTCGCGCCTACGACTTCATCTGCATGGCGATTGCCGAGGAAAACCTCAACGTCAAAATCGTCTGTGGTTTGCCTGGTCTCACCACCGGCTACGGCCCGAGCCATCAGGCCACGGACGACCTGGCGATCTTCCGTGCGATGCCCAACCTAATGATCGTCGATCCGTGCGATGCGCTGGAAATCGAACAGGCGGTACCCGCCATCGCGGCTCACCAAGGGCCTGTCTATATGCGCTTGTTGCGCGGGAATGTGCCCCTGGTGCTGGACGAATACGGCTACAAATTCGAGATCGGCAAGGCCAAGACCCTGCGCACCGGCAATGATGTGCTGATCATCTCCACCGGCTTGATGACGATGCGCGCATTGGAAGCGGCCAAAGAACTGCAGGCTGACGGCGTTGATGTCGCCGTGTTGCACGTGCCGACGATCAAACCACTGGATGAGCAAACCATCCTTTCTGAAGCCAGGAAGCCTGGTCGTCTGGTAGTGACTGCAGAAAACAGCTCCATTATCGGTGGATTGGGCGAGGCTGTTGCGACTGTCTTGCTACGTAACGGCGTTACTCCAACCTTCAGACAAATAGCTTTACCTGACGCGTTCCTCGACGCCGGAGCTTTGCCGACACTGCATGATCGTTACGGTATTTCAACTCAAGCCGTTTGCACCCAAATCAAAAGCTGGCTGTAGCAGCAACGTAGAGGCACCTGAAAACAGGTGCCCTTTAGCGGCCCTCGTTGAAGCAGGCGAACTAAGACCTTTAGAGGCCGGTAGTGCTGCTCTCCTTGATGCTCAATAGCGAGTCCCAGCTCTGGTAGGTAAATGTCGAGTCTCATCCTGCCAAGCCACTCCGGAGTAGCCTCACGCAAAACCTGATGATCAGGAAAAATCTCCCGTACCAAGCCGTACAATGCGGACTCCCGCCGCCACCGGCTTAACCCCAGTACATGCATCACCTCAGCGCGAGCGGTTCTCTGATCTACCTTCAGATCAAACATCACCTGATCGAGGTAGCTTTCATAATTGGTCTCAATACTAGGACCGTACCTTTCGTCTTCAGCGGCCGCCTTAGCAATACACAAGTGGCACAGGCCCGTTCCGTAGTCGCACGTTGAAATGTACTCACGCAACGCGTGACCTGTGATATCCCCCAGCTTCCAAATTCGCCATAGCGTTTTCATGGAACGCTTTGGAGCACTCACAGAGGAGTCGCTTGCCAGACAGCATATGATCGAATGAGACGATTCTCAGCCCCCACGAACTTCAGCCTTCGAATGCTCTCCCTGTGCGATCCGGTGAAGGTTAGTTTCGAGAAAAAACCACGCTCGTTGATCCCTGCCAGCGTGTGGCGCAGTAAATTCATTCCAGAGTTGGAATCCCGGGCATTGATCAGCCCATGGCTGCCCTGGAAACCCACCAGATCAGTCACGGCCGAATCAGCTCTGCAGAGCAGCAAACTGCAATGGTCACCACCCGAGCTATGGGTAAGCTCATAACTCGGGCGCCCTACCAGTCTCACCTTTCCCCGCAGTGACGTGATGAATGGATAACCACAGGTCTGGGATAACAAGAGATCCGGGGAAAGCCAATGGGGCGCTGGATCAACGATCGGCTTTTGCTCACGGCGCTCGCCCAAGATCTCCAGGACGCATTGGAGCCAGGCCTCTTGTGCCTGTAAAACCCTGGCAGGAGCGAGGTACATGGAAAGATCGCTGGTCATATGAAAATCCAGTCAGGGGATGTGATTAGCGCTTGGCCCCAGATCACAGCAAGAAGCTGTTAACAGGCCTTTTCAAGCCCAAGCGGTCCCTCAGCGTCCCAGGTTCATATTCCTTGCGGAAAACCCCTTTGGCTTGCAGCAAAGGCACCACGCCGCGTGTGAAGGCTTCGAAGTCCGTCGGCAAAAACGGAAACATGAGGTTGTAGCCATCAACGGCATTCGATTCGTATAACGCCGAAAGCTTATCGGCAATGTGTTCCGCCGTTCCGATCAGCAGCCAGGTACTGGAGCTCTTGACCAACCGGCGCCCTATTTCGCGGATAGACAAGGAAGTATCGTACTTCTTGAGCAGGGCCAGCTCAGTTCGAATGCCATCGAACTCAGATTCATCGGGCAAAGCTGGCAATGGGCTGTCCGGCGAAAGTCCTGTCAAGTCGAGACGGGTGTAACTGGAGACCAGATCGATCGCCACGGCATCGATGATGAGGCTGTCCTCCAGTTGCCGGCGTCGCTCCTCCTCAGTCTCATCCTCCAGAACCACCGGAAGCACGCCGGTAATGATTTTCAGGTCACTGGAATGCCTGCCCTTCAACTCGAGTCGGCGATTCAAATCGGCCCTATACGCCAGTCCCTCTTCGACCGAATTGATGAAACAGAAGTGCACGTCCGCATGCGCAGCGGCCAGGTTCTTGCCCGCTTCAGAAGACCCCGCCTGGGCAAGGACCGGATGTCCCTGAGGTGGACGCGGCACATTAAGCGGCCCACGTACGCTGAAATGTGCGCCTTTGTGATTGATCGGGTGAATCTTCGACGAATCGGCAAAGTCGCCGGTACCCTTGTCAAATTCAAGCGCACCGTCTTCCCAGGAGTCCCAAAGCTGCTTGACGACATGGATGAATTCCTCGGCCCGCAGATAACGATCGCCGTGCTTCGTCACGCCTGACAATCCGAAATTCGAAGCCTCTTCTTCCAGCCAGGAAGTCACGATATTCCAGCTGGCTCGCCCTGCGCTGAGATAGTCCAACGAAGCAAAATATCGCGCGAGGTTGAACGGCTCGTTATAGGAAGTTGAAGCGGTGCCCATCAGACCAATGTGATCAGTCACGGCAGCCAGTGCGGACAAGAGCGTAATAGGTTCAAGGCGGGCGTTGGCATAGTGCCTCAACCCACTGGCCACGGAGTCCCAGACCGCGACGTGATCCGCGACAAAAACCGCATCGAACTTCGCCGCCTCGGCCGCCTGCACCAGTTTTACGTAGTACTTGAGCGTGAATATTTCCTGGGTCGGTGACAGCGGGTG
Organism: Pseudomonas sp. GW821-FHT04C07; assembly: GCF_059420325.1. Taxonomy (NCBI): domain Bacteria; kingdom Pseudomonadati; phylum Pseudomonadota; class Gammaproteobacteria; order Pseudomonadales; family Pseudomonadaceae; genus Pseudomonas; species Pseudomonas sp. GW821-FHT04C07. Next base: position 81,082 of record NZ_JBWKTM010000015.1, on the reverse strand, counting down.
GCGCCAGGAAAAACGATGATCTCCTTGGGGGTTAAAAAAGAACAAATTCAAAATCATACTTTTATTGGACATAACGCCTCCGCGACCTTACCGACGTCGCATTCATTTTCACTGGGCCGTCTTGACGGTATGTTCGGCGACCCACTGCGCCGCGACTTTTGCGGGATCCTTGTGATCGATATCAACAAGGCGATTGAGTTGCTTGAGGTCGTCATCGGTCAGTTTTGCAGAGACCTCGTTGAGCACCTGGGTGACTTCTGGGGTTAGCAACGCCTTGCGACCCAGTGGCGTGATGTTTTGCAGGGGCTGTTGGTGCTTGTCGTCCTCGAGGACAACCCAAGGCTCCTTAGCCAGGATGCCTTGCGTGGAGACCACCGTGGCGACGTCGATAGCGCCTGAGTTCAACGCCAGCCGCGACAAGGGCCCGCCCATGTCCAGCGATTTGATGCTCTTGAAGTTGATGCCGTAGACCGCCTTCAACCCGGGCAGGCCCAATGCAGCAGTGGCGACTTCGGGAGGCCCGCCCAGCGTGAAATCACCCGAGACGGGCGCCAGGTCGGACAAGGTGTGCAAGTTGTACTTTTCTGCGGTTTTTCGGGTGACGGCCCAAGCGGTAATGGAGCCCGCGGACGAAGGCTCAAGCAGCTGGAGGTCCGCCGGCAACTTCTGTTGCAAAGCGCTGAGGATCTCCTTTGGGGTGGTCAGGGCGGTCTTGTCGTCATAGAAACTCAACAGTGATCCTATGTATTCGGGTACGACGTCTATATCCCCGTTTTCCAGCGCCTGGGCGATGATCTGGCGGTTCCCCAGATTGAGTCGGGTCTTGACGTCTATCCCTTCATTTTTCAAGGCTGACGCATAGATGTTGGCGAGAATCGTCTGCTCGGAAAAATTGGCCCCTCCAATGGTGATGGACTGAGCATTGGCAAACGTGCTGCCAACCAGCAAGCCTAGCCCCAGCAACAATGAAACCGAGTGCACTGAGCGAGCCTTCGAACGTTGTTTGTTTTTCATTTGGGTCTGCACCTCTGCAAAGTTAATACGCACTTTCAAATGCCCCTGGTCATGTAGCGCTTAGTTCAACATTCCCCGCCCGCCATTTTCTAACCATGAGTGTTTCTATCATTGAACAAACCCACTCGCTGACAATCGCAAGTGCCGACACCATCAGTGCGCCGCCAATAATTTGCGGCGTATCATTTCGGCCCAGTCCATCAATAAGAAACCTGCCCAGCCCGCCGAACCCTGCATACGCAGCGATGGTGGCTGTTGCGATAAGTTGCACCAGGGCTGATCGAAATCCAGAAAAGATCAGCGGAAAAGCCAGCGGCAACTCGAGCTGAATAAACATCTGCCATCTGCACATCCCCATCGATCTGGCAGCCTGTTTCAGAGACGAATCCACCTGATCGATTCCAACATAGGTATTGGTTAATATCGGCGGGATGCTCATGGTCACCAATGCGATAATCACCGTGCTGGTTTCATAGCCAATGAGCATGATTGCAAGTATCACAATACCCAGAGAAGGTAATGCTCGCCCAATATTGAACAGCCCTATCGCCACCTGCGCGCCTTTGCGGTAGTTAGCCAGAAGTACGCCGAGCGGCAACGCTATTGCACAAGCAATAGCCAGGCTCAAAGACACATAATAAATATGCTCTGCCAGCCGAGTTAGTATTCCGTTTTCACCCAACCAATTGTCAGGAAGAGAAAACCAAAGGTAGACACCTGCGATCATGCTCATCAGCGCACCCAAGGGACCAGCCATTTATTTATTGAATAAAACAGAAAATCAAAACATAACGCCAACATCACCGTCAGGACTAGGCTGACCGCCACAGGCGTAGTGAAACTTTGAGCCAGCCCGGCAATGAACATCTGGCCTAATCCGCCTTGACCAATCAAGGCAGTAACGGTCACCAGCCCCACCAATGTAACCGAGGTCGTTCGCAAGCCTGCCAATAACGAAGGCAGCGCCAGTGGAAGTTCAACCCCGAGGAATCTCTGCATGCGCGTATACCCTAGCGCACGGGCTTCTTCCAATACGTCCGGGGGATTACTCGCAAGCCCCGCCAAGGTGTTCTGCAACACAATAAGCAAGGAATACAGGCTCAAACCAATGACCGCCGTCGTCTTGGATAAACCGGTAAAAGGCATTATCAAAATAAACAGCGCCAGGGACGGAATGGTAAAGAGTATGCCGCTGACATAAATCATGGGGCGCGCCAATCCTGGCTGCCACAACGTCAAGAGCACCATTGCGCCCGCTAATAGCATCCCTATACACAGGCCCAAGGTCACCAGCTGAATATGATCAAATAACAGCTGGCCGATCTGCTGCCAGTTTTCAACGATCCAGGACCAGTCAATCATTGCGCACTTCCGAAGCGGCGCTCATTGAGTGCGCTGTGAAGGCTGGCAATCGAGAGGCAACCTTCGTAACCGCCCGCCTCGTCCACTCGAACAACCACACCGATCGGAGCCGTTAAGATTTTAACCAGTGCGTGATGCAACGAGTCATTGTTCGACACCGTTGTAAGCTCGGGAACAGGTACATTCGATTCACTGATCCATTTCAACGGATTGGATTTATCATCCAGTAGGAGTTTGAATTCGCAATCGACTTCATCCGCTGGAAGATCAGAAACCTTCATCAGCGACAGTCTTTTTAACAGCGGATCCTTGCCGACGAAATTCCTCACGAAGTCGCTGGCAGGATGGGCAAGGATATTGTGAGGTGTGTCGAACTGAACAAGCTTTCCTTCGCCCTCGAAGATGGCAATCCGGTCACCAATCTTGATGGCCTCCTCCATATCGTGGGTCACCAGAATAATGGTTTTATGCAAACGCCTCTGAAGCGCAACCAGTTCATCCTGCAGTCGCTCGCGTATCACCGGATCAAGCGCGGCAAAGGGTTCGTCCATCAATACAACCGGTGGGTCCGAGGCCAATGCCCTCGCCAGAGCGACACGACTTTGCTGCCCGCCCGACAGCTGATTAGGATACCGGTCAAGAAATTCGGGCTGAAGTCCAACCAGGGAAATGAGCTCGCTCACGCGCTGGCAGATTTTATGTTTGCTCCAGCCCAAGAGCCGCGGTACCGCGCCAATATTTTCGGCAACCGTCTGGTGAGGGAATAAGGCTGCGCTCTGCATCATGAAACCAATGCCGCGGCGTAGCGTAACGACGTCAAGCTCATCGGTCGCGACCCCATTGACACAGATGCGACCACTGTCCTGGGTGTCCAGCCTATTGATCATTCGCAAGATGGTCGTTTTGCCACACCCGCTTGGCCCGACAAATACGCAGATCTCCCCCTCCCGAACATGAAGCGTTAAATCGCTCACGGCCATTCGCGGGCTGCCCTTATGAGTTTTCTTGATGGCTTCAAAACGTATCATTTTTCCGACGCCCAGATTAGCTTTGGTATTTTTAGTGCCTGGCAGGATGGCGAGGACAATCCACGGGATTGACCAGATGCCGATGCAATAATTGGAAGTAGCCGTGAATGACATAGCCGTTGTTTCGAGCGATCCATTGTTTACGCCTGGCTCTATACACCCGGGGTAAGTAAAACCAGGGCAAACCGGGAAGATCGTGATGAACCAAGTGAAGATTGAGGTTAAGAAACAGCCAACTCAACAGCCCTGATGATTCATTGATAACTGTGCGGTGTTCCGGAAGCGTTGACGGACGATGTTCGTAAAACGACCTGATCATGGCAATCGACAAGGCCGGCAGCGAAACTAAGAATATGTACTGTATGGCACTGATGGCGCTGTATTGCTCAACCAGAGCCAGCACTACGCCAACACTTAGTATATGAGCAGCCCACATCCGCCAAGCGATTCGCCCGGTGTGAAATAGTCCTCCAATCTCACTGCCCACGAGAGCTATTACCGCCAACGGCGCGCCCATAAGCAAACGACCACCCAAGGTCTTGTTTACCCATAACAACGTTCTGATATACCGAGGCGAGCGCAACCAAAAAGCACCGGTGACATAACGACTTTCCGGATCTTGACCCGGCACCGTCAATACCTCGTCGTGGTGATGCGCCAAATGTGTGTCTCTATAAATGTCGTAGGGGTACCACACGGCAAATGGCAGAAATCCCAAGGCTTTATTTATGCCAGGCCAACGCGTTGGATGACCGTGGATAAGCTCATGCTGAATCGACATCCAGAGCACAACCAGTGGAACCAATAGGACAAGGCTGAATACTTCGCCAAGTACGCCCCCATAAAAAACAATAAATGCCCAGGCCAGATAGAACCCGACTAACAAAAGCCAGGTGGGCCATTCAGTTTTACTCGTTACGGTAGTGCTCAGCTTAACGATTTCAGCTCGATGAGCTTCATCCAAATAGTTTGGCATTTGTTGTAAGTCGCGATAGATCTTGCTCGGAACAGAAGCCCAATCACTCACGCGTCAAGCTACAACCCCATGGGACCGGGTATTACCTGAAGAGGATTGGCTAGGCTAACGGTATGGAAGTGCCCAACAGCGATTATTCACATGGCGTAGAGCAGAAACGCCAAGCCTTCGCTGATTGCACTGCAGGCTTCGCTGTTGGCCTGACAGGGGAGAGGTTTGCCTGTAACGAATGGAACGGCAATGGAAGAAAAAGGACTGATGCGGATATTGCCGGCGTAAGAAATCGCTGCATGGGCTCCGTCATGCGACAGAGCCTCAAGGCTGATTTGGAAGATTCGGGCGCCGGACATAGTCGTACCAAAAGAATAGGATTGAACATATCCGGCAGTCCGGTGACAGCAAGGTAGCATGGAGACTAATACGATCAAAGAATATATTTTATTATGCTTATTCCAAAAACAAATAAGCGCTGAGCCACATACCTCCCCGTTCCGGACTTGCCTGCTCCAAGACGTCAAGTCGCGACCTTATGTAGCCTGCGCGTAAATGCAAGGGCCACACCGCAACACAACTCTGTTTTGAGTGGATGTTGAGTGGCGTTGAGGTGGTCATGTCAACGCCACTCAACAGCAGAATTCGATCTCGCCCCCGTAACATCCGAGGCTAGACCTCTGATCCCTTCAGACTAAATCCTGTGTGGCATCACACTCTCCACTCCGCAATAAGGTTCAAACCAATTCGGCTAAAGATGCCGGATTGAAGCCCTTCATATCTGCGTAATCGCCTTTTTCCACTTTGGCGACCCAATCCTTGTCACTCAGCAGAACACGCCCTACTGCGATCAGATCAAACTCTTCGCGCTCCATGCGCTCGACGAGCCGACCCAGACCCGCAGGGGTTGATCCCTTGCCGGCAAAGGCATTAGTAACATCATTTTCTAGCCCAACCGAACCAACACTAATGGTCGCGGCCCCGGTTACTTTCTTCGCCCAGCCCGCGCAGTTCAGGCCGTTCTCACCGTCAATCTCGGGGAACTCAGGTTCCCAGAAGCGGCGTTGTGAGCAGTGCAGGACGTCGACACCAGCCTCGACCAATGGCAACAGCCAGTCTTCCATCACAGCTGGCGTTTCAGCGACGCGTACTCCGTAATCCTGTTGCTTCCACTGGCTGACACGCATGATGATCGGGAATTCAGGGCCAACAGCATGACGAACAGCAGATACGATCTCGCTGGCAAAGCGCGAGCGTTCCTTGATTGTCGGGCCGCCGTAGCGGTCGGTGCGCAGATTGGTACCAGACCAGAAAAACTGATCGATCAAATAACCATGGGCTCCGTGGATCTCAACGGTATCGAAGCCCAGTCGTTTGGCATCCGCTGCGGCCTTGGCGAACGCTGCTACCGTGTCGGCAATGTCCTCTTCACTCATCGCCAAGCCACGCAGGTCACCTGGCGAATCAAGGCCCGACGGGCTTTCCACTGGCGCATCTGGCTCCCAGTCGTTGATGTAACGCGTGGCACCGGTGTGCCAGATCTGCGGTGCCATGCGCCCGCCAGCGTTGTGGACCGCATCGATCACGTTTTTCCACCCAGCCAGCGCCGCTTCGCCGTGAAAAAAAGGAATACCGGAATCATTGCGTGATGCTGGGCGATCAATCACGGTGCCTTCCGACAAAATCAGCCCGACACGTCCCTCTGCCCGCCGCCGGTAGTAGGCAGTGCTCGCTTCACCCGGGATGCCTTCAGGTGAGAACAGACGCGTCATTGGCGCCATGACAATCCGGTTCTTCAATTCAAGCGACCGGATGGAAAAAGGACGAAAAAAAATGCTGGTATCAGGGTTTGACATTGGATGGACTCCATTTGCTTTTGGAAGCCATATAAGTATATTTTGTAAACCAAATGTCAATTAGGCACCTAGAGTCGCCTAGGTATACATGAGGAAACTTCGATGCTGGAATTAAAGCCGCAATGTTTTTCGTCGGAGTGCCCAAGCCGGGCGCTGTTCGACCAAATCGCAGACAAGTGGTCGATGATGGTTCTGGCGGTACTTGATGACGGGCCGCATCGTTTTAACGCCATCAAGCGTCGCCTGGAGGGCGTCACTCAGAAGGCCCTGACACAGTGCCTGCGGCGACTGGAACGAAATGGTCTCGTCTCGCGCCAGGTCATCTCGTTCTCGCCCGTGGCAGTCCAGTATGAGATCACCCAACTTGGTCGAACACTGCAGCAGCCATTTCGCGAATTGCATAAATGGACGCTCGACAAATTGCCTGAGGTTGAAACGGCCCGGTTGAAGTTTGACGAGGCCGCGCAGGTTAGCCTGGCGGAGTGAATGACTTCGCAGGTTTGCCCGCGGTATCCCTGAACCTACCAACGCTACTTTAAGTGCCTAATTGACTATAGGTTTATCGCGTATACCTTGTAATGGTCGACAAAGATGGCCTCACTTGATGCCTTATTGCGACCTTTGATCAACGCCTCTCTGCGACTCTCGACGACTGGCCAAGCGCCTTCGATATCGACGCGGCAGCGCTGATCCCAGCGGCCTGACTTTTTTGGAAAGCCCAATATGACGAGGACTAAAATGCGCGAAAATCTTCAGTTTTACATCGATGGTTCGTGGGTGGAGCCCGCTGGCAATACCGTATTAGATGTAATTAATCCGGCTGACGAAACGGTTGCCGACCAGGTCGCGCTCGGCGGCACTATCGACGTCGATAAAGCGGTCGCAGCGGCGAGAGCCGCCTTCCAGACCTTCTCGCAAATATCGGTTGAGGAGCGTCTTGCACTCTTCGATCGAATCATCGCAGCCTACCGGTTGCGCGCATGATCTTGCGATAGCAGTGTCCGACGAAATGGGCGCACCGCTATGGCTTGCCGAGCAATTGCAAGTCACGGCCGGCCTGGCCCACATTCAAATCGCTCGCGCCGCGTTAGCCAAATACAGTTTCGAACACGAGATGGGCACCACTGAGATCGTACGCGAGCCGATTGGCGTTTGTGTGTTAATCACGCCATGGAATTGGCCGCTCTGTTGGCGCTGATGCGATTTTGACCCGGGCCGCCGGAAATCATTGACCCATTCAAATACTCAGCAATCGATGACCTTGCGTGGGATTTCAGAGGCTGCACATGGGTCAGCTAAAATCAGTAACCTGGGTCAAAATCGCATCAGCGCCAACAGGCTGCGAGACGCTTGTCCTTGGATCCCTCCCGCTGCCTGGTATTCGAGGATAGCCCTCAAGGAATGGAAGCGGCGAGTCGCGCCCACATGCCGGTGGTCAACGTGGGGAGCTGGATGAAGATGTGAAAGACCACCACGCCTCCTAATCGCCTCCCCCCCTATCTACGCCAAGATGCCCGTTAGCATTCGCTCGTGCCCCCTCATGACAGCGGGGGCAAATGAGGGGGCATAGCGAATAATTCAAGCTCTTAAATTATTGATATAGCGCCTTATTCAGATGTTCTTTGGCGACCCTGAGAGTCTACTTTGACGACTCTACGCGGCCAGGCAAGCGTCGTCCTATACGCTTCTCCTACAAGGCACTCCAGGCGATTATCGTTTTCGGAAAAAACCGTTGTTTTGTTATCATTTTCAAGTGATCGTTAGCGTTTTCGCGCCCCCTGAATTATCATTTTCGCGTACTATATCCTTCCGGTTATCATTTTTAAGCTCGCGTTAGGGGTTTCGACAATGAAGGTAGGCTTCAAGGCACTCGCCGATCGCTACGGTATCGCGCTTGCACAACCCCTACGTGTCGAATCGGTGATCGGTACGACACGGATGAGCCGCGAGAGCAACGGACATGTCGAGAACAAGTATCCCGCCAGCTACCAGCCGGTGGACAATTTCGCGGGGCATTTCGAGTTTGGGCTCAAGTACGAAGAAATTCACCTCGAGTTTTTCGCCCGTCTGTTTGCGGCTGTTGGCCCAGAGCCCATCGAAGCCTGGTGCCGGCAAGCGCCCTTTGGGCAATATGCCCGCCGCACCGGATTCCTGTACGAGTGGCTAACCGGACAACATCTGGATGTGCCGGATGTGACCAATGGCGGCTATGTCGATGCCGTTTCGTCGCAGCAGTACCTGACCCGCGTTGAGCCACTACGGATACGGCGCTGGCGCATCAACAATAATCTGCCCGGCGTGCCGGAGTTCTGCCCCCTGGTCCGCCGTACCGATACCGTACAGCAAGCGCTGCAATTTGACCTGGATGCAGCACTGCGCGAGCTGAACCAAACCTTTGGCGCCGACATCCTGATGCGCACGGCCAGTTGGCTGACGCTCAAGGAGTCGCGTGCGAGCTTTCTGATCGAGAAAGAGGCAGACCAGGCCGACAGGATCCAGCGGTTTGCCCACGTGATCGCCAAGTACTGTGGCCATATCAAGGATCCGTTGAGCAACGATAGCCTACACACGTTGCAAGCCGGTATTTTGGGTCATGAGGCCTTCGGACTGGGCCTGCGGTACTCGCCGGTCTTCGTAGGACAGGCGACCATGCGCGAGGATATCGTGCACTACATTGCGCCGCAATTTGAGGTGCTAGCGCAACTGCTCGATGGCCTGAAAGCATTCGAGCTGGCAACACGGGGCGCCGAGCCGCTGGCTCGAGCTGCGGCCATCGCCTTCGCCTTTGTGTATATCCACCCCATGCGGGACGGCAATGGTCGGATCCATCGCTTCCTGATCAACGACACCCTGATCCGCGATAAGGCGGTGCCTGATGGCGTGATCCTGCCGGTGTCGGCCACCATCACGAGCTCGATCGATTTTCGGGCGCGCTACGATCGTACGCTGGAGGTGTTTTCGCGGCCATTCATGCAACGTTACGCAGCGTCCTATCGGTTTGGCGAACTCGTCGTCTACGAGGACGGCACCCCGAGCAACCTGGTCTTCGATGACTACGACGACGCGCAATTCGCATGGCGCTATCCCGATCTGACTGAACACGTCCTGTACACGGCACAGGTCGTGGCGCATACGGTCCGTACCGAGATGGCCGATGAGGCCCGTGTGCTGGTCATTTTCCAGCGCGCCCAGGAGCGGCTCAAAGAGGTGGTAGAAATGCCGGATCAGGACACGAACCGCATCATTCGCTCTCTCAAGGAAAATGGCTGGCAGGTATCTGGCAAATTGAAGAAAGCGTATCCGCAGCTGGACGACGCTCACCGGGCGGAACGTGTTGTGGAAGCCGTGCGCTCCGCATTCGAGGAACAAGAAGTGGGGAGCGGCGAAGAGTGATCTTCAACCTCACGTCTCTGCCTTTCACAACGCTTGGTTCCTTGGACCGAAAGCAGATCGAAGGTGACGGGGATAAGCGGCATCCGCTTGATGCGAAACCGCTCACTGTAGGTCCGCTTTGAGTCAAGGATTCCGAACTTGGCAAGCACAGCGTACCGGTCAGTTTCGATTGAAGCATTACACTGAAAGCCACCATGCGCCATACTGGAATTCAGTCGGAGTCCCCATTCGCGATCGCTCGTGTACCACGTGCGAGTGGGGCAAAGCTGGGGGCATCACAAAGATTTTTCGGCCTGAAACTACCGCTCTAGAGCCCAGTCAAAATGTTCTTTGGCGACCCTGAGAGTCTTTGAAAACTAACCGCCAACCTCTGGCTGGAGACTGCTCGACTATGCCGTGGGTTCGGTGATGACGACACGCTGGCGATTCAACCGCTTTGCCGCGGACAAGACCCAGACAAAGAACACCGGCACCCACAAAACTCCAAGCACGGTCGCCGCCAGCATGCCACCGATGACGCCTGTGCCGATCGCCCGCTGGCTGGCAGCACCCGCACCGGTGGCGATTGCCAGGGGTACCACACCGAGAATAAAGGCCAGAGACGTCATGACGATCGGACGAAAACGCAGACGCGCGGCCTGAGCAGCCGCTTGCGCGAGGCTGGCTCCCTGAGCGTGTAGCGCCTTGGCAAACTCGACGATGAGAATCGCATTCTTCGCCGCAAGCCCAATGATCGTAATCAACCCCACCTTGAAATAGACGTCATTGGGCATACCCATGACCGTCACCGCGGCCACCGAACCGAGCATGCCGATAGGCACGATCAACAGCACGGCAAAGGGAATGGTCCAGCTTTCATACAGCGCCACCAGTACCAGCAGCACCACAATCAACGACAACCCCACCAGCAGCGGTACCTGATCGCTGGCCTGCTGTTCCTGAAGTGACAGCCCGGCCCATTCGAGGCTGAAACCGGCCGGCAGCTGACGGGCGATTTTCTGCAGTTCTTCCATGGCTTGACCGGTGCTGTAACCCGGCGCGGCATCACCGGAAAAACGTAGCGACGCCGAGCCGTTATAGCGAGCGATCTGCAGTGGCCCGACCTGCCACTCGAAACGGCTGAAGGCGTCCAGTGGCACCAATCGGTTCTGCCGGTTGGGCACTTGCAGGCGCAGCAGCGCTTCAGGCGTCTGGCGGCTGATGCTGTCCGCCTGAACGATTACCCGCTGCATCCGCCCCTGATTGGCAAACTCATTGATTTGTTCCGAGCCCAGCGCCGAGGACAACGCTGAACTGATCACATCAAAACTCACACCGAGGGCTTCGGCCTTCTCACGGTCGATGCTGACATTGATTTGTGGCGCATCAGCCAGGCCATCCTCCATAAGGTAGTCAATCACCGGCGATGCCTTGGCCGCCTCCAGCAATTGGGTTCGAGCGTTCAATAGCGCTTCGTGCCCCTGCCCCGCCAGATCCTGCAACCGTAACTCGAAACCATTTGAGGTGCCGAGGCCTTCCACCGGTGGAGGCACCACGCTGAACAGCGTGCCATCGGCGGCATTTTCAAAGGCCTCATTCGCGCGCCGGGCCACCGCATCGCTGGCCTGCCCGTTTCCACGAACCGACCAGTCCTTGAGGCTGACAAACGACAATGCAGCGTTGGCTCCGACCCCGGAGAAACTGAACCCCATGATCGCCAGCACCTGGTCCGTGGCAGGTTGCGCCAGGGCATAGTGCTCCCACGCTTGCACCGTCACGTCGGTGCGCGAGGCTGAAGCCGCGGGTGGCAGCTGGATATCCGTGATGATGTAGCCCTGATCCTCGGACGGCATGAATGAGGACGGCAATCGGTGATAGGCGAATGCGAGTACCAATAGCAACATCAAGTACAGGCACATGCTGCGGGTGCTGCGCCGGACCCAACTCGAACTGAGCCGTTCGTAACGCTGGGCCAAGGCATCGAAGCGTCGATTGAAGGCATTCGCCCAGCGGTTGGGGCGGGCCTGATGCGTCGGATCGAAGGGTTTGAGCAACGTGGCACACAGGGCCGGCGTCAGGGTCAGTGCGAGGAACCCGGAAAACAGAATCGACACCGACAGCGCCATGGAAAACTGCTGGTAGATCACCCCCACCGAACCGCCCATGAACGCCAACGGCAGGAACACCGCCGCAAGCACCAGAGTAATGCCGACAATCGCCCCACTGATCTGCTGCATCGCCTTGCGGGTCGCGTCTTTGGGCGACAGCCGCTCTTGAGTGATCAAGCGCTCGACGTTTTCCACTACAACGATGGCGTCGTCCACCAGAATACCGATGGCCAGCACCATGCCGAACAGGGTCATCATGTTGATCGAAAAACCCAGCGGGGCCATCACCGCGAGTGTACCCAACAGGCAGACCGGCACCACGATCGCCGGGATCAACGTGTAACGCAGGCTCTGCAAGAACAACAGCATCACCAGGAACACCAGCACCATGGCTTCGACCAACGTGTAGATGACTTGCTTGATCGCCACGTCGACAAAATACGAGGTGTCGTAGGGCACACTCAATGTCATGTTCGCCGGCAAGGTGCTCGACAGTTGCTCGAGCCGCGCCTTGATCGCGGCCGCTGTTTGCAGCGCGTTGGCGCCCGGTGCCAATTGCACCGACATGGCCGCCGCGGGTTTACCGTTGAGGCGAGCGTCGAAGCGGTAGTCCTGACGCCCCAGTTCGACCCGCGCCACATCGTGGATCCTGACGCTGGAGCCGTCGTCATTGGCCCGCAGCACGATGTTGCCGAACGCCTCCACCGATTCGAGCTGCCCCTGCACCATCACGGTGGCGGTAATGTGCTGGTCGGCAGGCCCCGGACGTTCGCCCATGCTGCCGGCAGGCACTTGCACGTTTTGCGCGGCAATGGCTTTGCTCACGTCAGACATCGACAGGTTGTAACCGACCAGCCGGGTGGGATCGACCCAGATGCGCATGGCGCGCTCGGCGGTGTACATCTGCACCCGCCCGACCCCGGCCACGCGGCGAATCTCGTTGTTGATGCCCCGTGCGGCGTAATCCGCCAACCCGATAGAATCCTGCTGCCCATCGGTGTAAGACAAGGCGTAGATCATCAGGAAGTTGGCGCGCACCTGTTCCACTTTCAGGCCTTGCTCGATCACGGCTTGAGGCAGCCGCCCAATCACCCGTTGCAAGCGGTTCTGGACATCGATCTGCGCCATGTCGGGATCGGTTCCCGGCTTGAAGGTGATGGTGGTTTCGGCGCTGCCGTTGGCGCTATTGGACTCGTAGTACAGCAAGTCTTTCAGCCCGTTGAGTTCCTCCTCGATCAGACTGGTGATGTTCTGATTGATGATCTGCGCCGAGGCGCCGGGGTAGCTGGCGCTGACACTGATTTGCGGTGGGGCCACGTCCGGGTATTGGCTGACCGGCAAGGTGCCCAGTGTCAGCGCTCCCACCAGCGCAATGAACAACGCGATGACCCAGGCGAAATTCGGACGATTAATGAAAAAATCGGGCATCGGTAAAATCCTGGCTAACAGCCGTGGAAGAATGCGTCAGACCGTCAGTTTCGGGCCTGCTGCTCAGCCAGGGTAACGACGGTGACCGGCGTGCCGGCACTCAGTTTATCGGCCCGCTCAATGACCACCTGCTCGCCGGCCGACAACCCTTGAGTGATTTGCCAATCGGAGCCAAGCATCGCGCCAGTGCTGATAATGCGCTCGCGCACCACCCCCTCGGCGTCCACCAACATCAACCGGGCCTGACCGTCAGGGCCCCGCTGCACTGCTTTTTGCGGCACAAATAGCGCATGAGGATCGACCCCCGCCGGCGCCACTACACGCACATACATCCCCGGCAGCAGCAGGTTGTCAGGGTTAGGAAACTCGCCGCGCAAGGTGACCTGCCCGGTGCTTCGATCCACGGAGATATCGGAGAACATCAACTTGCCTTGTCGGGTTTGTGCCGGACTGCCGATCTGCACCGTGACCTTGGCCGCGCCTGCGCCGGTGAGGGTCAGGCGACCACTGGCCACGGCTTGCTGCAAGGCCACGACCTGATCGACGGACTGGGTAAAGTCGGCGTAAATCGGGTCCAGTTGCTGAATCCTCGCCATCTGCGTAGCTTCATCCTGGCCGACCAGTGCACCCTCGCTGACCAGGGCACGGCCGATGCGGCCACTGATCGGTGCACGCACCTGACAGTAACCGAGGTTGAGTCTGGCGGTGGCCACATCAGCCTGAGCGGCCAGGCGATTGGCCTGGGCACTCTTGAGATCAGAGACCGCGTCGTCAAATGCCTGCGGGCTGACAGCGTTGACTTCCACCAGCTGTTTGTAACGCTGGACATGAGCATTGGCGCGATAGACATCCGCCTCGGCTTTGGCCAAGTCGCCTTCGACCCGCATCAAGGCGGCCTTGAGCGGCGCCGGGTCGATGCTGAAGAGCAGTTGGCCCGCCTTGACGTCACTGCCCTCCTGAAAATGACGGGTCAACACAACACCGGCAATTCGCGCGCGCACCTCGGCGATGCGCACCGGTTCGATTCGGCCCGGCAGGTCGGAGGTCATGGCAAACGGTCGGGGTTGCACGGTGAGCGTCTTCACCTGAGGCGCTGACGCAGTGTGTTCAGAGGGCTGATTCTGAGCACCGCAGCCGCTTAATCCCAACACCGCCATCAACACCCAAGCGGGTTTCATCGTCGCTAAAGCCTTGCGCATTGTCAGTCCCTGTGCAAAAAGAGCGGGCTTGCCGGCCCATCTCGGCAAGCCCCGTGCATCGGCAGATCATTAACCCGTGCAGCGCTCATTGATCGAGCTCGCTGCCTGGAACAGGATTTGCGCGACGAAGTCGATTTCCTGTTCGGTGATGATCAGCGGCGGCAAGAAGCGCACGGTCGCACCATGGCGTCCGCCCAGCTCGACAATCAGACCGTACTTCAGGCAAGCCTGCTGAAAGGCCTTGGCCCGGACCGCGTCCACTGGCGGATGCCCCTGTACGTCGAGGGCGCCTTGCGGGTCGACGATTTCCATACCGAGCATCAGGCCGCGACCACGTACATCGCCCACCCAGGCGAACTCGCTTTGCAGCATCTGCAACTGCTTGTGCAGATGCGCGCCCGCGGTTTCGGCGTGTGCCACCAAGCCTTCATCGCGGATGAAGCGCAAGGTCGCGGTACCGGCGGCCATTGCCAGTTGGTTGCCACGGAACGTACCGGCGTGGGCACCCGGCTGCCAGACATCCAGCGAATCGTTGTAGACCATGACCGACAGCGGCAGACCGCCACCGATGGCTTTGGACAAGGTGATGACGTCAGGTGTGATACCGGACTGCTCGAAGCCGAACATCCGGCCGCTGCGGGCGATGCCGCACTGAATCTCGTCGACGATCAACGGAATGCCGTGAGCCTGGGTCAACCGGCGAAGCTCCTGAAGCCAGCGGTCCGGTGCGGCAATCACCCCGCCCTCGCCCTGGATCGGTTCCAGAATCATTGCCGCCGGTGCAGTAACACCGCTTTCCGGGTCGTTGAGCAAATGCTCGAGGTAACGCACGTTCAAGGTTACGCCCTGATCGCCGGCCACACCGAACGGGCAACGGTAATCGTGGGGGAAAGGCAAGCGTTGCACGCCTGGCATCAAGGCACCGAGGGCATTCTTCGGCGACAGGTTACCGCTGATGGCCAGCGTCCCCAGGGTCATGCCGTGGTAAGCCCCTTCAAACGCCAGGATCGAGTGCCGTCCGGTGGCGGTGCGGGTCAGTTTGAGCGCCGCTTCAACCGCATCGGCCCCGCTGGGGCCGCAAAACTGGATGCGCGCATTGCGAGCGAATTCTGTGGGCAGACAGCCAAAAATTTCTTGTACGAATGCATCCTTCACCGGCGTCATGAGGTCCAGGGTGTGCATCGGTACACCAGCGGCCATGACCTGGGTGATGGCTTCGATAATCACCGGGTGGTTGTGGCCCAGCGCCAGGGTGCCGGCACCGGCCAGGCAATCAACGAACACTTGTCCACGACTGTCCTGCACGTAAATGCCATGGGCTCGTTCGAGCACCAGTGGAATGCGCCGAGGGTAACTGCGGGCGTTGGACTCCTGCTGTTGCTGGCGTTCGAGCAGCGGTGTCGGATCCAGGCAGTAAGGACTCGACAAACCGGTATGCAACAGATGTAGCTGTTGCGCGCCACCCGCCGTGACATTCGAAAAAGCATTCATGATTTCCTCCATGGAGGCTGGGTTTGGAAGGGAACGGGGCTGCCTGAAAACGAGCGTCGCAGGCAGCAACAACCTTGAAACCGAGCGCGGGGAGACTGCCTCCTCGCGCAGATGGGTTTACATGTCGTAACGCAGAACCACACCCACCGTGCGCGGTGCGCCGACGTCGATGATGTCACCGCTGCGGTTGTTGGTGACGTATTCCTTGTTGAAGGCGTTTTTCATGAACCCGGACACTGCAACATTCTGGGTGACTTTGTACTCGGTGTTGAAGTTGGCCAGCCAGTAGTTGTCGCTCTTGCGCACACCGGTGACCTTGCCGCTCGAATCAAACTCGTATTCCGACGGGGTGGTGCTCTGGTAGGTGACGTCGGTGGCGAAAGTCAGGCGGTCGTCGAAGCGATAGACGCCGCCCACCGACATCTTGTATTTGGGCGAAAAAAGGAACGATTGGCCGCTCCTGTCCTTGCCGTCATCCGCGACGAAGTCCTTGTACTTGCCATCGGTGACGGCGCCACCGACGGTCAGTGTCAGCTGTTCGGTGATGTCTTTTTCAACGAAGACTTCCAGGCCCTTGATGTCACTGCGACCGGCGTTGAAGATGTGAACGAACTGAGTGTCCGGGTCCAGCACACTGACCTGCTGATTTTTCCAGTCGGTGTAGTACAGGTTGGCGCGGGTACGCAGGGTCTTGTCGAAGAACGAGCCGCGGTAGGACAGCTCGTAGTTGGTGGTGTATTCCGGATCGTAGGCCGCGTGACCGCCACCGGCGCGTACGTTGACGCCACCGCCGCGATAGCCTTTCTGCACCATGAAGCCGACGAACTGATCCGTGGCCAGTTCATAGTTGATGCCGACTTTCGGCAGCGCGGCGTTGAACGACTTGCTGACTTTGCCGGCGCTGGAGAAGTCATCCTGGTCGATGTCGGTGTCGTTCTGCTCGTGGTCGAAGCGCAGGCCGGTGATCAGGGTCCAGCGCGGGGCGAACGTCCAGTTGATCTCACCGAACAACGCCTGGTTTTCAATGCGCGTGTCACCCTTGGTGGCGCCGGCCAGTTCGTTGTCGAACAACAACTTGTCGTGGAAGTTGTTGGTGGTGTGGCCGTAGTAGGCACCGACGAAACTGCGAACAGTGTCGGACTGGTAGCCCAGGCGCAGTTCCTGACTAAACATGTCACCGTTCTGCTTGCGCAGAATGACGTCATTGACCTCGGCGGTCTGGTCGAAGTCCAGCCGGGCGCTATAGTCGGAGCGCGTGTTGGCGGTCAGGCTGGTCAGCGTCCAGGCATCGTTCAGGCGGTAATCGATCTTCGCGCTGAGGGTGTCCTGCTTGACGTTATCGAACGCCTGCGTATTGGAGGACAGCTCGTAATAACGGACCCGGTTGTTGACCCGCATCACCGAGTTGTCGCCCTGGCGGTTTTCGCTGTGGGCATAGGTCAACAGTACATCGACATCGTCGTTGGGCAGAATCAGCAACTTGCCGCGAGCGTTGCTGGTGCGTCGCGGGTTCGCGTCGTCATTCAGCGTGACGTTACGGATATAGCCGTCGCCGTCCTGATAATCCACGGCAATGCGCCCGGCAATCTTGTCGTCGACGATCGAACCGCCACCGGCTACGGCCGCTCCGCGCTCACCATAGTTCCCCACATTGGTCTGCGCCGAGAAGGTCGGCTGGAAGGTTGGATTTTTGGTCTGGATGACCACCGCACCGGCCAGGGAGTTACGGCCTTGCGTGGAGGATTGCGGACCGAGAAACACTTCGACCTGCTCCGCATCCCAGAGCGGGATCGGGCTGAGGGTCAACGCGCGGTTCGGCTGCTGGGCGCCGTCGATGAACACCGATACCGCACCGTTGAGCGTGGCCGGGCCCTGGTCGTCGAAACCGGACACCGGCACACCGCGAATACCCCAGTTTTCGTTACCGGCCTGGTTGTACACACCCGGCGTACGGGCAAACACATCCACCAGATCCTTGTCAGCATGTTCACGCAGCTGTTCGCCAGTAACTACCACGACGCTGGACTGGGTTTGCTCAAGGGTGCGGTTGATTTTTTCACCCGTCACCGTGATCGGAGCGATCTCCATTGTGTTCGACTGTTCAGTCGCCCATGCGCTGCTAGCCAGGCACACCGCCGACCCTACAGCCAACGCAATTGTATTCTTTTTGAAATTCACGCCCCGCTCCCATGCAACAGATATTTGTGTTTTTTTCTTACGTCAAGAACGCTGTTTTTCTACAGACGGCGGCAGTCTAGATCAAAAAAAAACTTAAAGGAATAGTATTGATAATCTATCTCATTTGTATTTAATATGCCGCCGCATATCAGAACGAATACATTTCAGTCGGACTTTGTCCTGGCAACCTTGCCCCGATTTTCAGGTTTGCCAACGTCATTCCGCCTGACCGAGAAAGATAAAAAGGATGCGTAAGGATGACTTCAATCGAACACCTGAGCGGGCGTTCCGAACCCTTATCCAATGCTCCAGTGGATGGCCGCGAGCCAACGTTGCCCGTGCTGGTACTGGCGAAACCGGGACAGTCGATTCATGACCTCGACGCGTCGATCCGCGACACGTTGCCCCATATCCTGACCACCGTTGGCGGGGTGCTGTTTCGAGGCTTCACCGTCGCCACGCCCATCGACTTCAAGCGCTTTGCCGCCAGTTTCGGCGCACCGCTGGCCAGTTACGAGTTCGGTTCCACGCCGCGCAGCAAAGTGTTTGCCGGGGTCTATAGCTCCACCGAATACCCGGCCCATCAATTCATTCCCCTGCACAACGAGCAGGCCTACACCCGGCCATGGCCTTCGCGCATCTGGTTCCACTGCATCAAGGCCAGTGAAAGCGGTGGCGAAACGCCGATTGCCGACAGCCGCCTGATTTACCAGCGCATGCCCGCTGACATCCGTGAACTGTTTGCCGGTCGCGAGCTGCTCTACGTGCGCAACTACAGCGGTGCGCTGGATCTGCCGTGGCAGAAGGTGTTCAACACCGAGGACCGTGCCCAGGTTGAGCGCTATTGCCAGGACAACGACATCGAGTGGGAATGGAAAGCCGACGGCGACCTGCGCACCCGCCAGCGTTGTGCCGCCGTGCTGCAGCATCCCGATACCGGTGAGTGGGTCTGGTTCAATCAGGCACACCTGTTTCACGTGTCGGCCATCGAGCCGGGCGTGCGCGCCAGCCTGCTGGCCGCGGTGGGTGAAGAGAACCTGCCCCGCCACGTTTACTTCGGCGATGGCTCGGCCATTCCCGACGTGGTGCTCGATTCCGTGCGCGAGGTCTATCGCCAGACCGCCATCAGTTTCCCCTGGCAGCCCGGCGACATCCTGATGCTCGACAATCGACTGGTCGCACACGGCCGCAATCCTTACACCGGTGACCGCAAAGTCATCGTTGCCATGGCGTGAATCCCACCATGTTCTCATTCAATCACTGGATCGAAGTGCTGGAGGCCAACGCCCTGCACTTCCCGCAGCGTGCTGCCCTGCACTTCTTGCCGGACGGCGTCGAGATCGGCGAAACCCTGACCTTTGCCCAACTGCACGAGCAGTCCCGATCCCTCGCGGCCGCCCTGCAATCGCGTTACGCAGCGGGCGATCGCGTGTTGTTGATGCTACCCAGCAGCCTCGACTACGCACGCGCGTTTTGCGCCTGCTTATATGCCGGCCTGATTGCCGTGCCGTTGTTCCCGCCGCCGTCGCGCAAGCCCCGGCACCTCGACCGCGTGCGCAAGGTGGTGGTGGATGCCGAACCGGCACTGATCCTCGCACCGGCGGATCATTGCCAGGCATTGCTGGAACTGGTGGAAAACCAAGTCGACGTGTTGACGGTCCAGAACCTGGGCATGCCGCCAGCCAGTGACTGGCAACGCCCGAATGTCGACGGTGCGACCGTTGCCTTCCTGCAATACACCTCAGGCTCCACCGGCACGCCAAAAGGCGTTGAAGTACGCCAGCGCAACCTGATCGCCAACGTCGAACTGATGCGTCAGGCTTACGGTTTCGATGAGCATGGCGGCATGGTCAACTGGCTGCCGCTGTACCACGACATGGGTTTGATCGGTGGCATGCTGGCCCCGCTTTATAGCGGTATGCCCTGCTACCTGATGGCTTCGCAGACCTTCGTCAACGCGCCGTCTACCTGGCTTCAGGCGTTGAGCCGCTACCGCGCCAGCGCCAGTTTTGCCCCCAATTTCGCCTTTGCCCTGTGCAACCGGGTGGTCAGCGACAACCTGATCGCGCAGCTCGACCTAAGTGCCTGGCAACACGCAATCAACGGCGCCGAACCGATCCACCCCGGCACCCTCGAAGCCTTCGCCCAGCGCTTTGCCGCTTGCGGTCTCAATCCTCTGGCGATCAGTCCGGGTTATGGCCAGGCCGAAGCGACGTTGTGCGTCAGCGCCACGCCGGCCGACGCGCTGCCGGTGGTGTTGCGTCTGGACAAGGCCGTACTGGAAACCGGTCGTGTTGCCCTCGCGGCAACCGATGCCGCCGCCGTGGAATTCGTCGCCTGCGGTTATCCGCAGGCCTTGCACAGCATCGCCATCGCCGATCCGCAGAGCCATGAACGCTGCGCTGCCGATCGCATCGGCGAAATCTGGCTGAGCGGCCCGAGCAACGCCGAAGCCTATTGGAAAAACCCCGAAGCCAGCCGCGAAGCCTTTGAGGCGCGCATTGTCGGCGAACCCGGCAATTATCTGCGTTCCGGCGACCTGGGTTTCATGCACGAAGGTCAGGTGGTGATCTGCGGGCGTCTGAAGGATCTGCTGATTCTCAACGGGCGCAACCTGTACCCCCACGACATTGAATTCGCCATTACCGATTCCGAGCCGGGCATTCGCACCGGGCGCATCGCCGCGTTTTCGGAAATGGACCCGCTGCTGGGTCGCGAGAAATTGGTGATCGTCGCCGAGCCACAACGCAAGTTCGTCGACCCGGCGCATCACCCGGTGCTGTTTGCGTCAATGCAAAACGCCGTGCGCGAAGCCGCCGACTGCGGCATCGATCAGATTGTGCTGGTGCAAGCTGGCACCATCCCTATGACCACCAGCGGCAAGATCGCCCGTCAGGGTGCACGCAAACAACTGGCTGCGGGTACTTTGAGCATCATCGCCCAGAGCGGCGGGCAGATCGCCCCGAACAGCGAAACCATTGACCTCATTCAACTGAAGCAGTTGGTGGGCAATACGCCGCAACTCGCGCAAACCGCTTGCCGCCAATGGCTTGAACAAACCCTGCGCGAGGTCAATCCGTATCTCGCGGCAGACTTCGAACTCAGCTTGATCGGCTTGGGTCTGGATTCCATCAGCGTCGCCGACTTCGCCGCTCGCCTGCACAAGGATCTGGGCTGGAAGCTCGACACCCAAAGCCTGTTCGGCGAACAAACCCTGGCGCAATGGGCGCTGGCCTTGCAGGGTTTCCTGAGCGAGCCATCGCCGATGGCTAACGCCTCGACCGCACGTACGAACGTCAGCCAAAGTCGTCAATCATTCGCGCAAAGTCGCCTGTGGTTTTTGCGCCAACTGAATCCGGACGACACCCGGCACAATCTGGTGTTGCACCTGAGCCTGCAAGGTCCGCTGGATATCGAAACCCTGGCGCTGCGGCTGAACACGCTGGTCAGCCGTCACAGTGTATTGCGCACGGTGTATCGCGACGGGGTCAATGGCCCGCAGCAACAGGTGCTGCCGGCCACCGCCGTGCCACTGACCTGGCACGACCTGCGTGACCAGAGCGAGCCGCAGCAACAGCAAGCACTCCAACACTGCCTGGCCAACGAACACGCCACGCCAGTCGAACTGGAAACCGGACCGCTGCTGCGCGCTCAACTGCTCAGCCAAAACGACGAGCGGCACAACCTGCTGCTGACCCTGCACCACATCGCATTCGACGGGCGCTCGGCGCAAGTATTGCTGGCAGAACTGGCCGGCGTCACCGACGCCGAACTGCCGGTGCAATATCTGGATTTCGCCCACTGGGAAACCGAGCATTGGAGCGCACAACGGATTGCTGCGCAGCAAGACTTCTGGCGTGAGCATCTGGCAAACGTGCCGCAAACCCTCGATCTAGGTGGCAGCGGCCAGACCCATGGCGAGCACAGCCTGAACTTCAGCGTGCCTCAAGCGACCTGCGAACACCTTGCAACCCTGGCCCGCGAGCAACGCATGACCCTGTTCATGCTGTTGCTGGCCAGCTATCAGCTAGTGCTCAAGCAACTGGGTGGCCAGGAGCAGTTTCTGCTGGGCACCGACGTCAGCGGCCGTCCGTTGGCGGAACACAACGACGTCATCGGTTTCTTCGTCAACCAACTGATCCTGCGCTGCGACCTGCATGGCAAACCGACCCTGGCCGGTTTCCTTCAGCGGGTTCGCGACCAGGCACGACTGGCCTACGCCCATCAGGGTCTGCCTTTCGATCTGGTGGTGTCGGCACTGGCGCCGGAGCGTCGTGCCGGTCACTCGCCGCTGTTCCAGGTCAAGCTCAACTATCAACCGTCACGGGTAACCCCGACCGATATCGCCGGTGCGCACATGACGGCGCTGGACGTGGCGCAGGCGCCGGGGGATTTCCACCTGGTGCTCGATCTGGTGCACGGTGCCGAAGGCATCGACGCGACCCTCAAGTATCGCGGCGACTGCTTCGATCAGGATCGCGCCTTGCGCCTGCAACACCTGTGGACGCGCCTGTTGGGCGAAACCCGGAACCTGTTGGACGAATCGCTGCCGGCACTGGCCGAACGCCTCGGCGCATGGGATCAGGTTTTCCAGCGCGAACGCCAACAGTCCCAAGCCCTGGCCGGTCGCAGCCAGCTGATGCAAACCAAACGTCGCTCATTGACCCTTTAACCGAGTTGGATGCCTTTATGTCTATCGTGCCCCCATCGTCTCGCGCCCTCGGCGCTGTGCGCCGCAAAGCCATGAACGTCTCGGAACAGCAACTGGTCAGCGAGCGCCTGCTCAGCCCGGACCACGCCTTGCCGCTGGTGATTGAGCCGGCGGTCAGCGGCGTCGATCTGGTCGCCTGGGCGACCCGTGAACGTGAAAGCATTGAGAAGAAACTGCTGCAATACGGCGCCCTGCTGTTTCGCGGGTTCTCGGTGTTGTCCGTGGAGCAATTCGATCAGGTGATCGCCGCCCTCTCCCCCGGTGCGCTGGAATACATGTTCCGCGCCTCGCCGCGCACCCGGGTCGGCGGCAACATTTATACCTCGACCGACTACCCGGCCGACCAGATGATTTTTCCGCACAACGAACACTCCTATTCGCCACGCTTTCCGCTGCGTTTGTTCTTTTACTGCCATATCCCGTCCGAGACCGGTGGCGAAACCCCGATCGGCTCGACCCGTGCGGTGAAGGCAAAGATCAGCCCCGACATCGAAGCGCGGTTCCGTGAAAAAGGCGTGCTGTATGTGCGCAACTATGGCGACGGTTTCGGCCTGCCGTGGCAGACCGTGTTCCAGTCCGAAGACCGCAGTGAAGTGGAAGCCTACTGCGCCAGCGTCGGCATCGAAGTGGAATGGAAAGAAAACAACCGCTTGCGTACACGCCAGCGCGGGCCGGCGGTGGTGCGTCACCCGCGTACCGGCGAAGAAGTCTGGTTCAACCACGCGACCTTCTTTCATATCAGCACCCTGCCCCCGGCGATCCGCGATTCTCTGCAAAGCAACTTCAACGACCTCGACCTGCCCACCAACACTTTTTATGGCGATGGCGAACCGATTGAACCGCAGGTGCTGGAGTCGCTGCGAGCGGCCTACCTCGACTCGCTGGTGCGCTTCAGCTGGCAACAGGGCGACGTGTTGTTCATCGACAACATGCTCGCGGTGCACGGTCGCGAACCTTTCACCGGCAAGCGCGCAATCATGACCGGCATGGCCGAGGCCCTGCTGCAGAGTGACGTCGCCGTCTGACTTTCAACGGGTACACCAGTTGCTCGCCAGAGGTTGCCTGATATCTGTTCGGCGAGCCTCAGCGCCGCTGTCGTGGCCCAGTTTCAAGCCCCATTTTTAGTCGAGTTGAACATGAGCGGACTTCAAGGTTTTCGTATTTCGCCGCAACAGGCATCTGTGTACCCGCACATCAACGGCACGACCGAACACCCGTTCAGTTGCCATTTGCAGTGGTCGTTGTCCCGTCCGGTGGACGCAATTTCGCTGAACAGCCGTCTGCTGGCACTGATGGCCGACAGTGAAATCCTGCGCACGCGCCTGACGCCGGTGCCGGGTCTGCGGCACCCGGTGCAGGTGATTCACAACACTTGTGCACTGGCCGTGACCGTACAGGATTTGCGTCGGCACAGCCCCACGGATCAGGACGCTGCACTGGCCAGCCTCGCTGCGCTGGCCCGCGACTGGGCAAACCCGCTGTCCGTGACGTTGGTGCAACTGTCGGATGAACAATCGGTACTGGACCTGGCCGCCGCCAGCAGCCACTTCGACCTCGCCAGCCTGAAACTGCTGGCTGCTGCGCTGTTGCAAGACGCTCAACCGGACCTGTCCGAAGCTCTGCAATACGCCGATTACGCTGAGTGGCGCTGGAGCCTGACGGAAGACGAGCCCGACCATCCGGGCGTGAGCTTCTGGAAACCATTAAGCGAAACCGAACAGCCGGCCTTGCAGCTGTCGCTTGAATCCACCAGCGGCAAAGTGTTTGCGCCGGCACACCTGGAGATCGCAGTGCCCGCCGATCTCGCCCGCCATCCGTCCCTGACCTCAAACCTGATGCTGACAGCCTGGGCTGCAGTACTCGGACGACTCGCCGGCCAGCAGCAAGTCCCGATCACACTGATCCACGAAAGCCGTGGCCCGGAACTTGAAAACGCGCTGGGTTTGTTCGAGCAGTGCCTGCTGGTGCGCATCGATCTGCAGGCCCAGGCGACCCTGCTGGAGCAAAGCCAACACGTCGGCGCCATGATCGAGCGGACGGTTGGTTGGCAGGACTATTACACCCAGGACCTGACTGGCGGTTACGCCTTCGCCTGGCGTTCGGGCGATACCTGGGAGCGTTATGCCAGCGCGGTGATGAGCCCGGTAAAGGCCTGTCTGGATGTTCGTCAATTGCCCGACAGCTTGCACGCTCAGGTGGTTTACGACCGCCACACGTTAAGCAGCGAAGCGGCGGCCTGCCTCGCCGAACAATGGCTGCAGCTGCTGCTGGGCGCGCTGGCCGAACCGCAGCAAGCCTGGGCTCATCTGCCACTGAACGGGCCGCTTCAAGCACAAATTATCGGTGCCCAACCGAACTTGTCATCGATCGAACCGGTGACCCTGGTCGAGCTGATTGCCCGTCAGGTTCAGCAACAGCCGAATGCCATCGCGCTCAGCGACAAGGACGGCGACCTGAGCTACGCCCGGCTCGATGCCTGCGCAACGCATCTGGCCCATCAACTGGTGGCGGCCGGCATCGGTCCGGGCGTGCCCGTCGGCATTCTGTTCGCCCGCAGCAACGCCGCCATCGTCGCCATGCTCGCGGTGTTGAAGGCCGGTGGCGCTTACGTGCCGGTTGATCCGAGCTACCCGGCGGATCGCCGTGCCTACATGCTCGCCGACAGTGCCATTGCGCACATCGTGGTCAGCGCCGAATTGGCTGACAGCGTGCCCGCCAGTCTGCAACGCTTTGTGCTTGACGATCTGACAACTGTAAAAAACAGTGACCTGCCGCCACTGCCCATGCCCGGTGCGGACGACCTGGCGTATCTGATTTACACCTCTGGCTCCACCGGCGCACCGAAAGCCGTGGAAATCAGCCACGGCGCACTCAGTTTATCGACCCAAGTGCGCATGGCCGCCTATGAGGCGCCGGTGCGCGCTTACCTGCT
This sequence comes from Pseudomonas sp. GW821-FHT04C07, assembly GCF_059420325.1. Classification (NCBI taxonomy): domain Bacteria; kingdom Pseudomonadati; phylum Pseudomonadota; class Gammaproteobacteria; order Pseudomonadales; family Pseudomonadaceae; genus Pseudomonas; species Pseudomonas sp. GW821-FHT04C07. The sequence goes on along the minus strand of NZ_JBWKTM010000015.1, from coordinate 55,436 downwards.
GCTGTCATCGTTTGCCTTTGACAGCTCGGTCGCCGGGATTTTCTGGACCCTGGCCCAGGGCGGCCGTCTGGTGCTGCCAGCCACAGGCGAAGAACTGGAGATGGCCCGTCTGGCGCAGTTGATTGCCCAGCATCGGGTCAGCCACGGTCTGTCGCTGCCGTCGCTGTATCAGGCTTTGCTCGATCAATTGCAACGCGATGGCGGTGCCAACAGCCTTGAGTGCTGGATTGTCGCTGGTGAAGCCTGCCCGCCTTCATTGATCGCCCAGCACAGCAAGACCTTGCCGCAAGCCCGGTTGGTGAACGAATACGGCCCCACCGAAGCCACGGTCTGGGCCACCTATGAAGTGCTGGATCCGAGCCGCGCCTTGACCATTGGCCGTCCGATTGCAGGCATGGACCTGCGGGTGCTGAACGAACACGGCGTCACCAGCAGCATCGGTGAACCGGGCGAAATCGTCCTCGCCGGCCCGACCCTGGCGCGCGGTTACCGCAACAAACCCGAAGAAACCGCCAAGGCCTTTGTCACCCTGGCCGATGGTACCCGCGCCTACCGCACGGGCGACTTGGCCTGCTGGCTGGCGGACGGACGCCTGGCGTTCCTCGGGCGCAAGGACCATCAGGTCAAGTTACGCGGCTACCGCATCGAACTCGGGGAAATCGAGCGTCAACTGTGCAGCCATAGCGATGTGCGCGAAGCCGCGGTGATCGTGCAAGAGCACGCCGCCGGCAAACGTCTGCTGGCCTACATTGTGGCGGCGCATGGCTATGCGCCGGACTCGGAAGCGATCAAGCGTTTTCTCGGTGAACGCCTGCCGTCGTACATGGTGCCGACCCGAGTGCTGACCCTGCCGACCTTCCCGCGCACGCCCAATGGCAAGCTCGACACCCGCCAGTTGCCCGACCCGGACCAGTTCGACGAAGACGCCCACGTGGCACCGCGCAATGCGATGGAAACCACCCTGCAAGCCATCGTCGCCAAGGTCTTGAAGCTGTCGACCGTGAGCGTCACCGAGAACTTCTTCGCCATCGGCGGCGACTCGATTCTCAGCCTGCAAGTGGTGGCCCAGGCCCATGAGCAAGGCATTGCGCTCTCGGCCAAGCATGTCTTCGAGCGCCAGACCATCGCGGCCATGGCCGAAGTCGCACAGCCGCTGGCCGCTGACACCGTCGAGCCGCTTGCCGATAGCGTCGAGTTCAGCGCTTCGGGCCTGTCCGATGACGAAATGCAGGCGCTGATGGCCGAGCTGAGCGAGGCCGACCTGTGACCGGTTTCCCTCGCCGCCGTGCCATCACCGTCGCCCCTTTTTTTGCAGGACGCTTTCAATGACCACCGAAAAAAACACTGCCAATCCGATAGAAGACATCTACCCGCTGTCGCCGTTGCAGCAGGGGATGCTGTTCCATTCCCTGCTGCATGAAGACTCCGGCGTTTACCTGATGCAGGATCGCTACCGCATCGGCGGTGCCATTGATGAAGTGGCATTCCTTGAATCCTGGCGCCAGGTGGTGGCGCTGCACCCGTCGCTGCGCGCCAGTTTCCAGTGGAAAACCCAAAAACAACCGGTGCAGGTGATCCATCGCGAGGTCAAGGTGCCGCTGGACACCCTCGACCTGCGCGGACTCGCCCCGCACGAACAGGAAGCGCGGATCCGCACGTTGCTTGCGGACGAACAGAAAGTCGGTTTCAACCTGTCGAAGCCGCCGCTGATCCGCTTCCGCCTGGTGCGACTGGCCGATGAGTCCTACGAATTCATTCGCAGCTTCCACCACATCCTGATGGATGCCTGGTGCATTTCGCTGGTGACCGTGGACTTCCTCAAAGTCTACGAGGCGCTGTGCAATGACCGCGCGCCTGAACTCAAGAGCCCGCGCCCGTTCCGTGATTACATCCAATGGCTGCAACGTCAGGATGCAGGCAAGGCCGAGCAGTTCTGGCGTGGCCAGTTGCAGGGCCTGAATGCGCCCACACCGCTGACCGTGGACAACGGCGTGACCCGCGACCGTTACACCGACGCGGTGCTGGTGGACGATCAGCTGATTCACCTGACCGAGCAGGAAACCCAGGCATTGGCAGCGTTCTGCCGTAGCCACCGGATCACCCCGAACACCTTCTTCCAAGGTGTCTGGTCGCTGTTGCTGTCACGCTATAGCGGCCAACGCGACGTGCTGTTCGGCGTCACCGTCGCCGGTCGTCCGGCGGAGCTGACCGGCGTGGCAGAGATGATCGGCCTGTTCATCAACACCCTGCCGCTGCGGGTGTCGGTGGACCCCGACGCGTCGCTCGGCAGTTGGCTGAACGCGCTGCAAGGGCTGAACGTCGACATGCGCGACTTTGAGCACACACCCCTGACCGACATTCAGGGCTGGAGCGATTTCCCCCGGGGTGAAACCCTGTTCGACAGCATCCTGGTATTCGAAAACGCCCCGATCGACGAGCAGATTCTGGAAGGCGGTTTCCAGTTCAGCCTCGAAGGTATGGACCACAGCGTGCACACCCACTATGGATTGACCGTAGTGATCCTGCCCGGCGAGCAGTTGGGCATTCGTGTGTCTTACGATCGCGAGCGTTTCGAGGCGTCGACCGTGCAGCGCTTGCTTGGTCACATCGCCAGCCTGGTGCGCAGCATGCTCGCCGCACCGGATGCGCCGCTGGGCAGTTTCGAACTGCTGGCCGCTGATGAGCGTCAGCAACTGTTGAGCGACTGGGCCGTCAATCCCCACGACTTCCCGCTGGATCATAGTTACGCCGAACTGTTTGCCGCCCAGGTCGCCCAACGCGGCGGGCAGATTGCTGCGATCTGCGACGGTGAATCCCTGACCTACGCCGAGCTGGATCAGCGCGCCACGCGCCTGGCGCATGCCTTGCGCGAGGCCGGTGCCGTTGAAGATCAACTGGTCGCGCTGGTGGCCCCGCGTGGTCTGGCGCTGTTGACCATGATGATTGCCGTGTTCAAGACCGGCGCAGCTATGCTGCCCCTTGAAGTCAATCACCCGCCCGAGCGCCTGCGGGAAATCCTCAGCCTGTCCCGCGCACCGTTGCTGGTGGCCAGCGAAGAGTGCAGCGCTCTGGTCGACCAGTTGCTCAGCGGCCTCGATCAGGCACCAAACGCCCTGCTCGCCGAAGCCTGCTGGAAGTCCGCCAACGATGCGCCGCTGCCGTTGCTCGGCGGCCCGGACAGCCTGGCCTACGTGCTGTTTACCTCGGGCTCGACCGGTACGCCCAAAGGCGTGATGATCGAACAACGCGGCATGCTCAATAACATCTTCGGCAAAGTGCCGGCCCTGGGGCTGAACGCCGAAGACCGAATTCCACAGACCGCTTCGGTGGCCTTCGACATTTCCGTGTGGCAGTTCCTCGCCGCGCCAGTACTGGGCGCCACGCTGCACATCCTGCCGGACGACGTGGCGCACGACCCACAACGCCTTCTGCAAGTCATCGCCAGCGACCGCCTCAGCGTGCTGGAAATTGTCCCGAGCCTGATGCGCACGCTACTTGCGCTGTGCCCGTGTGACCTGCAACTGCCCGATCTGCGCTGGGTGCTGCCCACCGGTGAAGCGCTGCCGCCGACCGTGGCCCGGGACTGGTTTGCGCGTTTCCCCGACATCGCGTTGATGAACGCCTACGGTCCGGCCGAATGTGCCGACGACGTGGCCTTCCAGCCGATTTTCGAAGCGCCGGACGCTAATGTCAGCCATATGCCCATCGGCCAGCCGACCGCCAACAACCGCTTGTACGTGCTGGACGAAGCGCTGCGGCCGGTGCCGATTGGCGTTGCCGGGGAAATCTGTGTCGGTGGCGTCGGCGTCGGCCGCGGCTACCTGCACGATCCGCAACGCACCGCTGACGCATTCATCGACCACCCGCAGCTTGAAGGTCGCGTGTACCGCACCGGTGACCTCGGGCGCTGGCGTGCCGATGGGGTGATCGAATACCTCGGCCGCCGCGACCAGCAAGTGAAACTGCGCGGTCACCGGATCGAACTGACCGAAATCGAACACCGTCTGGCCCAGCACCCGAACGTGCGCGAAGCCGCCGTGCTGCTGCGCGAAAACAGCGTTGGCGAAGCCTGGCTGGTGGCCTACTGGTCGGCCCATGACGATACGTTGGGCAACGACGGGCTAACCGAACACCTGCGCGCACAACTGCCGCCGTACATGGTGCCGGCCGCGTTCGTGTGCCTGGAGCGTTTGCCGCTGAACAACAACGGCAAGGTCGACCGCAAGGCCCTGGCCGCCCAGGAACTGAACTGGCAGGCCGATACCCAGGAAAGCATTGCGCCACGCAACGAGCTGGAAGCTGCCGTGGCGAAGATCTGGGCTGAGGTTCTGGGTCGCGACACCGTAGGCGTGGAAGACAACTTCTTCACCCTCGGCGGCCACTCGCTGCTGGCCACCCAGATCGTCGCGCGCCTGCGCACCCATTTCAAACTCGACCTGCCGTTGCGGGTGCTGTTCGAACAACCGACCGTGGCGCTGCTGGCTGTCGCCATCGCCGCGCGCCAGGCTGACGCTGCAGCGCCGCAAGCCGCCGCGATCAGTGCGCCTAAAGCCCAGGTGCGCCCGGCGCTACTGCCGCTGTCGTTCTCGCAACAACGCCTGTGGTTCATCGAGCAACTGACGCCCGGCACGACGCTGTTCAACATCCCGTTTGCCCTGCATCTCAAAGGTGAACTCAACGTCGAAGCGCTGCACGCCAGCCTGAATGATTTGCTGGTGCGTCATGAAATCCTGCGCACCGGCATCCGCAGCACTGATGGCGTGCCCAGCCAGCACATCAGCGAATCGTTGAACATTGCATTGCCGTTCGATGACTTGTCGGGCCTGGGCGCCACTGCTCGCGAAGGTGCGCAGTTCAATGCCCTGCAAGAAACCTTTGAGCAGCCGTTCGACCTGACCTCGCCGCCGTTGCTGCGTGCACGACTGCTACGTGTTGCACCGGGTGAACATGTGCTGGGCATCGCCCTGCATCACCTGGTCTCGGACGCGTGGTCGGCGACCATCGCCCTGCGCGAACTGGCGCTCGGTTATGAAGCCCGTTGCAACGGTGCGCCCGCCGAGCTCCCGGCCCTGGCAGTGCAATACGCCGATTTTGCCCTGTGGCAGCGCGAACACCTGCAAGGCGCCGAACTCAAGCGCCAACTTGATTACTGGACCACCACGCTGGATCGTCGCAACAGCGAAGGCAGTCCGCTGCTGGCCTTGCCCACCGACTATCCACGGCCTTCGGTGCAAACCTACCGCGCCGGCATCGTGCAGCGTGAACTCAGTGCCGACCTCAGTGGCCGGGTGCAAGCCTTTGCCAGTCGCCTGGGCACTACACCGTTCACCGTGTTGTTCGCCGGGTTCGCCGTGCTGATGCACCGTTTGAGTGGCGATGCCACCGTGTTGATCGGCACCCCGGTCACCCACCGTGAACAACCGGGCACCGAAGGTTTGCTCGGCATTTTGCTGAACAACCTGGCCATCCGTGCCGACTTTGAGCCGCAAGCGGATTTCACCGCGCTGGTCGGCCAGGTGGCCCAGCGTCTGCGCGAGGGTTTGCAGCATCAGGATCTGCCGTTCGAGCAACTGGTGGACAGCCTGCAACTGCCGCGCAGCCTCAGTCATGCGCCGCTGTATCAAGTGATGGTCGCCCAGCAACTGGCCATGGAATCGCGGTTGCGCTTCCCGGGGCTGGAATTCGAAGCCCTCGACACCCCGCTCAAACAGTCCGAATGCGATCTGGACCTGCACGTGCTGTGCCCGGCCAATACGCCGATTCAGCTGGAGCTGATGTTCGCCCTGGATCTGTTCGCCGCCGACAGCGCCCGCCAAACCCTCGCCCGCCTGGAACACTTGCTTGAGCAAATGCTCGCCGAGCCGCAACGCCCGGTGGCCGCCCTGCCGCTGTTGATGGCAGCGGAATGGCAGCGCACCGTGGTCGAGTGGAACCGTACCGAGATGGAGGTGCCGCAACACCTGACCTTCGCCCAACTGTTTGAGCAGCAGGCCGAGCGCACCCCGGAGCGTGACGCGCTGTGCTTCGAAGGCCGCAGCCTGAGCTACGGCAAACTGAACCGTCGGGCCAATCAGGTCGCGCATTACCTACGCAGTCAAGGCGTGGTCGCCAATCGCCCGGTGGCACTGTGTGTCGAGCGCTCGCTGGAGTTGTTGATCGGTTTGCTGGGCATTCTCAAAGCGGGTGGCGCCTACGTGCCGCTGGACCCGACCTACCCGGTGGATCGTCTGGCGTACATGCTCGAAGACGCGCAACCTGCGTTGTTCATCGGCCAGCAGGGCTTACTGGAGCAGCTGGGTGCCGAACTGCCGCGCTTGCGCCTGGACAGCGACGCGGCACTGTTCGCCGATCAGCCGGACAACAACCTCACGCCACTGGCCGGTCCCGATGACCTGGCCTACATCATGTACACCTCCGGCTCGACCGGTAAGCCCAAGGGCACATTGGTCACCAACGGTTCGGTGGTCAACCTGGCCTGGGCGCGCATCCATGGCCTGTATCGGCGCTACACCGATCAACCGATGCGCAGCAGTTTCAACTATTCGTTTGCCTTCGACAGTTCGGTGGCCGAGCTCATCCTGCTGCTCGACGGCCATAGCCTGTACCTGACCCCGGAAGACGTGCGCTACGACCCCGAGGCACTGGCGCAGTTTTTCCGCGAAACCCGTCTGGACGCTTTCGAATGCACCCCGGCGCAGCTCAAGGTCTTGCTCGAAAGCGACGGCGTGCGCCGGGGCGAGGTTTACCTGCCGCGCTTCGTGCTGTTCGGTGGCGACGCGGTGGATGCGCAGCTCTGGCAGCGCCTGCCATCGATTGCCGGCAGCCGCTTCTTCAACACTTACGGCCCCACCGAATGCACCGTTGATGCGACCGGGTGCGCCGTCGACGACTACCCGCAGCGTCCGATCATCGGGCGGCCGATTGCCAACGTGCGCACTTACGTGCTCGATGCCTTTCTCAATCCGATGCCGGTCGGCGTTCCGGGTGAACTGCACATCGGTGGTGCCGGTGTGACCCTGGGCTACCTCAACCGCGCCGAACAGACCGCGAAGGTGTTCATCGAAGACCCGTTCTCACCGCTGGCGGGTGCGCGGATGTACAAGTCCGGCGACCTGGTGCGCTGGCTGCCCGACGGTCAGCTCGAATACCTGGGGCGCATGGACCATCAGGTGAAAATCCGTGGTTTCCGTGTCGAGCTGGGTGAAATCGAAGCCTTGATCGGCGCCCAACCGGGTGTCCGTCAGGCGGTGGTGCTGGCCCGAGAAGACCTGCCCGGCGACAAGCGTCTGGTGGCTTACGTCACCTGCGACCAGCAGGCCGACATCAACGCCTGGCGCAAAACCATCGGCGCCGCCCTGCCCGACTACATGGTGCCGTCAGCGTTCGTGCTGCTCGATGAATTGCCGCTGACCGACAACGGCAAACTCAACCGCAAGGCCCTGCCAGCGCCGGACATCCAGGCTGAACCGGATGCGCAGGACCCGCCGCGCACCGTCGCCGAACAGCAACTCGCCGCCCTGTGGTCCGAGCTGCTGAAGGTGCAGCTGACCCAGATTGGTCGCGACAGTCATTTCTTCTACCTCGGCGGTCATTCGCTGCTGGCGGCGGTGCTGTTTGCCCGTCTGCGCCAACAGTTCGCCAAGGTTCCGTCACTACGTGCAGTGTTCGAACACCCAACCCTCGACGCGCTGGCCGCCCTGTTGGGTGAGCCGCTGCAAGCGCCAGCGGCGACCTTCATCCCGGTGGCACGTCCCGCCCGTTTGCCGTTGTCGTTCGAACAGCAACGCTTGTGGTTCCTCGAGCAATTGAGCGCCGGCGGTGGCGAATACAACGTGGTCAGCGCCGTGCAGTTCGACGGTGAGCTGAACACCCAGGCCTTGCAGTCGGCCCTGAACAGCGTGGTTCAACGCCACGAAATCCTGCGCAGCCGGATCGTGCGCGATACCGCTGGCGAGTTGGCGCTGATCATCGAAACCGACGCCCACCTCACCTTGCGCGTGGCAGCGCTGGACGCGCCCACCGACGATACCTGGCAACAGCTGACCGACGAGGCCATCCACGCCGAAACCGGACACCGTTTCGACCTTGCCACCCAAGTGCCGATCCGCGCCACGCTGATACAGCGCAGCGGTCGCGCCCAGGCGTTGCTGTTGCTGACCGTGCACCACTGCGCCACCGACGATGCATCCAGCCAGAACCTGCTGGATGAACTCGCGCAGTTCTACGCCGCTCAATGCCTAGGCACCGTCGCCGCACTGCCGAATCTGGCGCTGCAATACCCGGATTACGCGCTCTGGCAGCGCGAATCAGAGCAGCAGGCATTGTTCCGTGGTCAACTCGAGTACTGGCGCACGCAACTGGAAGACGGCAATTACCTGTTGGACCTGCCCACCGAACAGGGGCGGCCAAACCAGCTGGACCCGGTTGCCGGCGCGGTACAACTGCAGTTGCCGCCAGAACTGGTGGGACGCTTGCGGCAGTTCGCCCAACAACGCGGCGCCACCCTGTACATGTTGATGCTCAGTGCAGCGCAACTGCTGTTGGGGCGCTACGCCAACCAGCGCGACGTACGGATCGGCAGTCCGGTCGGCCAGCGTCCGCTGGCCGAACTGCAGCCGCTGATCGGTTGCTTCGTCAACACCCTGGTGATGCGCACCGACCTCGACCCGGCGCTGGATTTCGAAGGTTTGCTGAGCCAGGTACGCAACCGCGTGCTGGATGCCCAGCAGCATCAGGACGTGCCGTTCGATCAGGTGGTTGAGCACCTGGCGCCAGAACGCAGCCTCGGCCAGACGCCGCTGTTCCAGGTATTGTTCGTGATGCAGAACGCCGACACTTCGACCAGCCACTGGCCGCAATTGCAGGTGCGCGAACGCGCGGTGACCGCTCAGGCCACCAAGTACGACTTGAACTGGGAAGTGCATGACGGCGAGGTGTTGTCGGTATTGCTCGAATACCGCGCCGCGCTGTTCAGCGAAACCACGGCCCGAGGTTGGCTGGCGCAATGGCAACAATTGCTCGAAACCATGCTCGATGCACCACAGACTCGCCTCGGCGACTGGTCACCGTTGACGGTGTCGGAGCGTCAACGGCAACTGTTCGAGCGGAACGCTACCGAACGTCATTACAGCGGCCCGAGCAACCTGCACACCGCCCTGACCCAACAAGCGGCACTGAGCCCCAACGCTCCGGCACTGGTGTTCGAAGGCCAGCGCCTGAGTTATGCCGAGCTCGATCAGCGCGCGCAAACCGTGGCCCGGGCGTTGCGTTCTGCCGGTATTGGCAGCGGCGCCATCGTCCCGGTGTGCATGCAGCGCTCGGTGGAAATGGTCGTGGCCCTGCTCGGCATCGTGCATGCCGGTGCGGCGTGGTTGCCGCTGGATCCGGAACTGCCGGCTGCGCGTCTGGCGTTCCTGATTGCCGACGCTGACGCCCAGGTCAGCTTGACTCAACCGCAGTGGCTGGCGCGTCTGCCGGCCGGGCACCAGGCCTGGACGCTGGATGCCCTGCCACCAGCGCCTGCCGGAGAACCGATCAGCGTCAGCGCCAACGACCTGGCCTACGTGCTCTACACCTCCGGTTCCACCGGCCAACCGAAAGGCGTGATGAACGAACACGGCGCCTTGATGAACCGTCTGCACTGGATGCAGGACGCCTTCCCGATTGGCCCGAACGACCGCGTCTTGCAGAAAACCCCGTACAGTTTCGACGTGTCGGTATGGGAGTTCTTCTGGCCGCTGATCACTGGCGCCACCTTGGTGGTGGCTCGTCCGGACGGTCATCGCGATCCGGCGTACCTCAGCCAATTGATCCAGCAGGAACAGGTCACCACCCTGCACTTCGTACCGTCGATGCTGCGCGCCTTTGTCGAAGAGCCGAGCCTGACCGACTGCCGCAGCCTGCGTCAGGTGTTTGCCAGCGGCGAAGCGCTGCCGGTGGATCTGGTGCGGCGTTTCATGAGCCAACACCCGGCCGCGCTGGTCAACCTGTATGGCCCGACCGAAGCGGCGATCGACGTCTCGGTATGGCGTTGCTCGGTGGACGACCTGGTCGTGCCGATCGGCCAACCGATCGCCAACCTGCGGTTGTACATTCTCGACGAGGCGATGCAGCCACTGCCGATCGGCAGCATCGGCGAGCTGTACATCGGCGGGGTCGGCGTCGCTCGGGGTTACCTGAAGCGGCCGGACCTGACCGAGGAACGCTTCCTCGCCAGCCCGTTCATCGACGGTGATCGCCTGTACCGCACCGGCGACCGTTGCCGCTTCCTCGCCGATGGCAACATCGAATACCTGGGGCGTCTCGACCATCAGGTGAAACTGCGCGGTCAGCGGATCGAACTGGGGGAAATCGACGCTGAATTGCTGGCACAGACCGGCGTTCGCGATGCCGCCACGCTGTTGCTTGATCAGCGTCTGGTGAGCTTCTGGTGTGGTGACGCCGAAGAAGCTGCACTGCGCGCGGCATTGAGCGACAGCCTGCCTTCGCACATGCTCCCAAGCCTTTTGGTGCAACTCGACAGCCTGCCACTCAACAGCAACGGCAAGCTCGACCGCAAAGCGCTGGCCGCCATGGCATTGCCTGAAACGAAAAGTGACCAGCCACGCACAGCACCGCGCAACGCCACTGAAACGGTGCTCTGCGAGTTGTTCAGCGAACTGCTGGAATGCCCGTCGGTGGGAATCGACGATCACTTCTTCCACCTCGGTGGCCACTCCTTGCTGGCCACCCGGCTGGTCGCCCGGGTCCGTGAACGCCTCGGCGCCACCCTGCCGCTGGCGCTGGTATTTGCCCAACCAACGGTGGCGGCGCTTGCCGGTCATCTGCGTGCGGCGATGCCGGGCGAACTGATCACCGCACAGCCGCGTCCGGCACAACTGCCACTCGGTCTGGCTCAGCAACGGTTCTGGATGCTCAGCCGCCTGGTGCCGGATTCCCGCGAGTACCACATGCCGTTCGCCCTGACCTTGCGTGGCGAGCTTCAGGTTCAGGCCTTGCGTGAGGCGTTCGAGCAGGTCAGCGAGCGCCACCTGGTGCTACGTAGCCGCATTGTCGAAGTCCAGGGCGAGCCGCAGTTGTTGATCGACGATCACGGCCCGGCGCTCGCGGTCACTTCGGTCGCCACACAAGACTGGGCGGCGGCGTGCGCCGTTGCTCAGAACGAGCTGATGGCACCGTTCAACCTGGCTGCCGCCGCACCTTGGCGCGCGCAACTGTTGCAACGTCAAGGCAGCGACGAAAGCCTGTTGCTGGTGTGCCTGCACCATAGCGCTACCGACGGTTGGGCCATGCAATTGCTGATCGACGAACTGGCCCAGGCCTACAGCGCCGGCCTGAACGGGCAGTCGCCCGTCTGGGCGGCGCTGGACGTCGACTATGTCGATTTCGCCCTGTGGCAGCAGCACCCGGACACCCAGGCTCGGCGCAACGACAGCCTGGATTACTGGAAAAACCACCTCGGCCAGGACGACTACCAACTCGACCTGCCGCTTGACCATCCACGCGGTGTCGAAGCGGAACGTCGCGCCCAACAACTGACTGTCAGCCTCGGCGCCCAGCGAGCCGAGGCGATCCGCCAGTTCGCCCGTCAACGCGGCACCACCACCTATGTCGTGCTGGCCACTGCCCTGACTGCCCTGCTCGCCCGCTACAGCGGTCAGCGTGATATTCGCCTTGGCACCCCGGCCGATCAACGTGATCAGCCACAAACCCAGGCGCTGCTGGCGTGCCTGGTAAACACCTTGGTGATTCGCGGTGAAGTCGACCAACAGGCCCCGGCCGAGCAGTTGCTCGCCAGCGTTGAAGCAGACCTGCGCGCAGCTCAGGCCCATGCCGACCTGCCGTTCGCCACCTTGGTCGGCGCCGTGGCCCAACGCCGCGACCTTAACCGCACGCCGCTGTTCCAGGTGATGTTCTCCCTCAACCACGGCCGCATGGACAGCAGCCAATGGCCGGGGCTGAACATCGAAGAGCAGACGCTGCCGGTGATCGATGCCAAGTTCGAACAGAGCTGGGAAGTCCAGGACGACGGCAGCGACATGAGCCTCGCGCTGGAATACCAGGCGGCGCTGTATGACGAGTCGACGATGCAGCGCTGGAGCGCGCAATGGTGTGCCCTGCTGGACGCTCTGGTGGCGACGCCGGAGCTGGCGCTGGTTGAACTGTTCCCGCAACAACAGGATCAGCAGCAACTGGATCGCTGGAACGCTACCGAACGTCATTACAGCGGCCCGAGCAACCTGCACACCGCCCTGACCCAACAAGCGGCGCTGAGCCCCAACGCTCCGGCACTGGTGTTCGAAGGCCAGCGCCTGAGTTATGCCGAGCTCGATCAGCGCGCGCAAACCGTTGCCCGGACGTTGCGTGCTGCCGGTATTGGCAGCGGCGCCATCGTCCCGGTGTGCATGCAGCGCTCGGTGGAAATGGTCGTGGCCCTGCTCGGCATCGTGCATGCCGGTGCGGCGTGGTTGCCGCTGGATCCGGAACTGCCGGCTGCGCGTCTGGCGTTCCTGATTGCCGACGCTGACGCCCAGGTCAGCTTGACTCAACCGCAGTGGCTGGCGCGTCTGCCGGCCGGGCACCAGGCCTGGACGCTGGATGCCTTGCCAAAGGCTGAAGTCGGCGAGCCGATCAGCGTCAGCGCCCACGACCTGGCCTATGTGCTCTACACCTCCGGTTCCACCGGCCAACCGAAAGGCGTGATGAACGAACACGGCGCCTTGATGAACCGTCTGCACTGGATGCAGGACGCCTTCCCGATTGGCCCGAACGACCGCGTCTTGCAGAAGACCCCGTACAGTTTCGACGTGTCGGTGTGGGAGTTCTTCTGGCCGCTGATCACTGGCGCGACGCTGGTGGTGGCTCGTCCGGACGGTCATCGCGATCCGGCGTACCTCAGCCAATTGATCCAGCAAGAGCAGGTCACCACCCTGCACTTCGTACCGTCGATGCTGCGCGCCTTTGTCGAAGAGCCGAGCCTGACCGACTGCCGCAGCCTGCGTCAGGTGTTTGCCAGCGGCGAAGCGCTGCCGGTGGATCTGGTGCGGCGTTTCATGAGCCAACACCCGGCCGCGCTGGTCAACCTGTATGGCCCGACCGAAGCGGCGATCGACGTCTCGGTATGGCGTTGCTCGGTGGACGACCTGGTCGTGCCGATCGGCCAACCGATCGCCAACCTGCGGTTGTACATTCTCGACGAGGCGATGCAGCCACTGCCGATCGGCAGCATCGGCGAGCTGTACATCGGCGGGGTCGGCGTCGCTCGGGGTTACCTGAAACGGCCGGACCTGACCGAGGAACGCTTCCTCGCCAGCCCGTTCATCGACGGTGATCGCCTGTACCGCACCGGCGACCGTTGCCGCTTCCTCGCCGATGGCAACATCGAATACCTGGGGCGTCTCGACCATCAGGTGAAACTGCGCGGTCAGCGGATCGAACTGGGGGAAATCGATGCAGCGCTGCTGAACCAGCCTGCAATCACCGGCGCCTGCACCCTGGTGATCGACAACCGCTTGGTGGCGTTCTACAGCAGCAGCGCTGCGCAGTCGGAGCTGGGCGCCCTACTCAGCGCCGAGCTGCCGGCGTACATGGTGCCAGCGGTATGGGTCGAAGTACCGGCCCTACCCCTGACAGCCAACGGCAAGATCGACCGCAAGGCCTTGGCCGCCCTGCCATTGCCACAGACTCAGGAAGATTACGCCGCACCGCGCAATGAACTGGAAACCCTGCTCTGCCAGTTGTTCGGCGAACTGCTCGGCGAAGCCTTGACCGGTGGTCGCGAGGTCGGTACCTCGGACAGTTTCTTCGCCCTGGGCGGTGATTCGATTCTCGGTTTGAAGCTGATCTCGCGGCTGCGTGAGCATGGCTACTCGCTCACGCCAAAAGACCTGTTCCGCTCGCCGACCCCGGCGGCATTGGCTCAGGTGGCCAGCCCGCTGCTGACCCTGGCCGAACAAGGCGACGTGACCGGTGCGATGCCGCTGATGCCGTTGCATCAGTGGTTCTTCGACCAACATCAGCCGCAGGCCGCGCACTGGAACCAGTCGGTGTTGGCCGACAGCGACCGTCGTCTGCAGCCGGACCTCGTGCAGGCAACGCTGGACCGACTGGTCGCCCATCACGACGCCTTGCGCCTGCGCTTCACCGAGGTTGACGGGCAATGGCAAGCACACCTCGCCCCCGTTGCACCCGCGCAATTGACGTGCTGCGAGCATTTGGAGCAACTGGAAAGCATCGCGCAAAACCTGGACCTGCAACACGGCCCACTGTTCGCGGCGGCCTTGCTGGAGGGCGAACCGCAACGCCTGTATCTGGTCGCGCATCACCTGGTCGTAGACGCGGTGTCGTGGACGCCGTTGCTGGAAGATTTCCAGCAGCTGTATCAAGGGCTGGAACGTGGCGAGAAGCCGAGTCTGCCGGCGAAAACCACGTCCTACCGGCAATGGGCCGAGCACCTGCACGCCCATGCGGCCACGGTCGGTACCGAACAGCGCTACTGGAACGCCCAGACCACCGCGAACATCCCGCCGGTGGCCACAGTCGCCGAGCGGCAGACGTTGTCGGCTCGCTGGGATGCCACCCGCACCCACCAATGGCTGACCGAGTCCCAGGCCGCGTACCGCACGCAACCGGAAGAACTGCTGATTGCCGCCCTCGCCGCCACCCTGGCGGAAGCCGAAAGCCGCGCCGACATCGTGGTGGATCTGGAGCGCCATGGCCGCGATGCGCCGTTCGAAGGCCTGGATGTCAGCCGCACCGTCGGTTGGTTCACCACCCTGTTCCCGTTGTGCGTGAACGCAAGCGGCCCCCCCGGTGATCGGGTGCGCAACGCCAAGGAAGCCTTGCGCGCCGTGCCGGGTCAGGGCCTTGGCCATGGGCTGCTGCGTCAACGCGGCGAGTTGCCGCCGGGCCGTGGCGATGTGCTGTTCAACTACCTGGGGCATGAGCAAACGCCGCAGGGTTGGTTGCGCGCCAGCACCCTGACCCCGCCGCCGGAAGTGGCGTTGGCCAACCGGGTGACCCATGGCCGTGAAGTGGTGGCCTGGCTGGAAGACGGCGTACTGCGTGTCGAATGGCACAGCGTCACCCCGGCCGCTGACAGCCGCTTGCCTGGCCGTCTGCTGGAACACCTGCAAGCACTGGTTGGGCATTGCCTCGACCCGCAGGCCGGGACGCTGATGCCGTCGGACTTCCCGCTGGCCAAAGGCATGAACCAGGCGACGCTCGACACCCTGCTCAAACGCCTGGGGCCGAAGAAGTGAGCCCCGTCATTGCCCTGAATTTGACTTCGGAGTGCGCCGACCGCGGCGCACGTGCCTCTACGTTTTTCCGGATTGAACACTGCTGCCATGCATGACCAAATCGAAAACATCTATTCGCTGACGCCGCTGCAAAAAGGTCTGCTGTACCACGAGGCCTATGCTCCCGAGTCGCGGGTCTACTACCAGCAGATGAACATCGGCCTGGCCGGTGAGCTCGACCTCGACGCGTTCCGTCAGGCCTGGCTGGCCCTGATGCAACGCCACGCGGTATTGCGCACGGCGTTTCTCTGGGAAGAGCTGGACGACGCCTATCAAGTCATCCTCAAGGAAGTCGATCTGCCGCTGCGCGAAGTCGATTTGCGCGGCAACCCGCAAGGGCTGGCAGCCCTGGCGGCGGAAGATCACGCTCAGGCCTTCGAGCTGGGTGCCGCTCCGCTGATGCGTTTGACCCTGGCGCGGCTGGACGATCAAAACGGCCAGGCCCACTGGTCGTTGTTGTGGACCCACCATCACTTGCTGCTCGACGGCTGGAGCGTCGGCTCGCTGCTGGCGGACTGGCGCGACCTGTATCGCGCGGCACGTCGAGGTCAGCACGCGGCGCTGGAAACGGTGCGCCCGTTCCAGGATTACGTGGCCTACCTCAGCGAACGCCCATCCGCCGATGAGTTCTGGCGCAGCCGCCTGGCGGACTTCGCCAACACCACCCGCGTGCCCGAGTCCGACCCGCGCGGCCTGCTCGCCGACCCGGTGGAGGCGCACCTGCCCTGCACCGAACATCTGCGTGTGCTGGATGCGGCAACGACTGCACGCCTGAGCGGTTTCGCCCGCGGCAACAACCTGACCGTCAACACCCTGCTGCAAGCGGCTTACGCTTACCTGCTGGGCCGCCACAACGGTAGCGACGAGGCCTTGATCGGCGTCACCGTGGCCGGGCGTCCGCAGCGGCTGAGCGGCGTCGAGCGCATGGTCGGTCTGTTCATCAACACCTTGCCATTACGGGTGCGCTGGGACGATGCACCGACCGTTGGCCAATGGCTGGCGGGCATCCAGGACTGGAACGCCGAAATGCGCGAGCACGAACACACACCGCTGGCCAGTCTGCGGGCGTTGACCGCGCTGCCGCCCGGTGGCGAGTTGTTCGAAGCGATCATGGTGTTTGAAAACTTCCCGTTCCCCCGGGAGCTGGATCAGATCGACGATGGCCTCGTCGGACTGCCGGACGCCGACCACACCGCGCCTTCGCGCCACACCGGCGGGCGCAACAACTATCCGATGTCACTGATCGCATCGATGGAAGGCGACAGCTTGCAGCTGCATCTGGTGCATCAGCGCAAACGCTTGTCCGATGCTGCCGGTGCCCGCCTGCTGGAGCAATTGGTGGTGCTGCTCGAAGAACTGAGCCGCGACGCCAATCGACCGCTGGCCGAGGTGCCGCTGTGCCAGGCGCAGGAACTGAGCCTGACTCGCACCTGGGGCAACGGCGCGCCCCTCGAATTGCCTGATGCTCCGCTGCACGAACTGATCGCCGCCCAGGCTCGCCGCCATCCCGAACGTGAAGCCGTCCGCGACACCCATGGCGTCTTGAGCTACGGCGAACTGCTTGAAGCCTCGACCGGACTGGCCAGCGCCTTGCGCCAGCGCGGCCTGCAACAGGGTGATCGCGTAGCGCTGGCCCTGCCCCGCTGCAACGACACAGTGGTCTCACTGCTGGCGGTGATGCAGGCCGGCGCTTGCTTCCTGCCGCTGGACCTGGGCCAACCAGCCTCGCGACTGAGTGCGCTGATGGGCAGTGCCGACGTGGACTTCATCATCGGCTCGCCGGCCTTCGACACCGGCACGGCGCAAGTGATCGACGCCTCGGCCCGCGCCTCCGGCATCGACCTGCCCGCAGTGGATCAACAGGCCTGCGCCTATGTGATTTACACCTCCGGCTCCACCGGTACGCCCAAAGGCGTACGCCTGTCCCACCGCGCCATCGTCGCCTATATCACGGGCATTCTCGCCGAGTTGGGTTGCGCCGAGGCGGAACAACCGTGGCGCCACGCGCTGCTCTCGACCCTGGCGGCGGACCTCGGTTACACCCAGTTGTTCGGTGCGCTGGTCAGCGGTGGCAGCCTGTTGCTGGTGGACGACGACACCCGCGCCGACCCGAACGCCCTGGCACAGTGTTTTGCCGAGTTCACACCGGATCTGGTCAAGCTCACGCCCAACCACTTGCACGGTTTGCTCGCCGCTCACCCCGACGCAAACTTGCTGCCACGTCGCGCTTTGTTGCTCGGTGGCGAAGCGCTGCAAGGTACGTTGCTCGACACGATCCGAGGGCTTAGTCCGCAACTGGCGGTCTACAACCACTACGGCCCGACCGAAAGCGCCGTGGGCATTTGCCTGTCGCGCATCGACCAGCCACTGGCCGGCGTACAACCGCTGGGCCATCCGCAACCGAACCGCCAACTGCGGGTACTCGACAGCCACGGTCACGCCGTGCCGGTCGGTGTGCCAGGTGAACTGTGGGTCGGCGGCGAAGGCTTGGCCATGGACTATCTGGGCGATCCGGCGCAAACCGCCGCTCGCTTCACGACCGTTGCCGACCTGCCCCGCGCCTACCGTACCGGCGACCGAGTGCGTTGGCTGGAATCCGGTGAACTGGCGTTCCTCGGGCGCGTCGACAACCAGATCAAACTGCGTGGCTACCGCATTGAGCTGGGCGAAGTCGAAGCGCAAATCAAACGCCTGTCGAGCAACATTCAGCAAGTGCTGGTCCGTGTTGTGCAACCGGCCAGCGAGACACCGCGGCTGATCGCCTGGCTGGTGGCCAGCACCTCGATGTCCACCGAAAAACTGCGTTATGACCTGGCCCTGCGCGTACCGGATTACATGGTGCCGGCGGACTTCATCGCGCTGGATGCGATCCCGCTGAACGCCAATGGCAAAGCGGACATCGCCCGCCTGCCATTGCCCGACGCCCCGACCAGCCAGGACACCTACGAAGCCCCGCGCGATGCGGTGGAAATCGCTTTCGCCGAGATCTGGCAGGATGTGTTGCGAGTTGAGCGCGTCGGCATTCATGACGACTTTTTTACCTTGGGCGGCGATTCGATTCTAAACCTGCAAATCATCGCGCGCGCCCACCAGCGCGGCATGAAGCTGACACCCAAGCAGTTGTTCGAAAACCGCACCATTGCCGAGATTTCTGCGGTGATCAGTCAAGGCGCGAACTACAGCCGGGACACCAGCAGTGTTGCACGCAATGTTCCGCTGACCGCGGGCCAACACGCCCGCCTCGAAGCCGGCCCGTTAGCGGCAGACTGGCGCTGTGTGGCGTTGAATGCGCCGATCAGCCTGGAGGTGCTGAACCGCGCGATATTGGCCCTGCAACAGCAACACCGTGCGCTGCAACTGGGACTGACCCAAGAGGCGGACGGCCGCTGGGCGCAAAGCCTGCCGAGCATGCCGAAACCGGTCAGCGCCAGTTGTCAGCCACTGAACGTTGATGACTCGAACGCACTGGCCGAGCTGGCCGAAGCCACCCTGGCCACGCTGGATCACGTGGCAGGCGAAGGCTGGCACGCCTGCCTGTCGGCGCAGGGCGACGCCGTGCTGTTGGTTACCCACGCCCTGCGTCTGGATGCCAGTTCCTGGGCTTTGCTGATGACCGACCTGGCGCTGGCTGTGGCTCAAGCGCAATACGATCGTGCGATCGAATTGCCGCGTCACGGCGGTAATCTGGATGAATGGGCCGAACACCAAAACCGCTGCGCCCGCGATGAAGACGGTCTGGAATCGGCCTGGGAATACTGGCTGCAATACGCCGGTGAAACCCTGCCATCAACCACGCAGGACAACGTGGCGACTGAAAGCCGCGTGCAGATCTCGGCACCACTCAGCGCTCGTCTGAAACTGCTGCAACGCCGCAGTCACGCACCGTGGGCATCGCTGGTGGCCACCGCCGTCGCTGCAGAATTGGCGCAGCAAAATGCCGAACAAGACGTCTGGCTGACCCTGGATCGCGGTCGTTGCGAGCGTGCCCGTTTGCCGCTCACCAGTCCCTTGAGCCGCACCGACTTCAACCCGGCCACAGTGATTGGCGTGCTGAGCCACGCCGTTCCCCTGCGTCTGAGCGTGACACCCACCGGCAGCGCCGCGCAGTTACTTGGCCAGATCGACGCGCAACTGGCCGCCGCCCCACACACCGGTGACGACTACGGCGTGCTGCGTTACCTGGCCGACAACGACTACTTGCGCGAACCGCTGCTGAGCCTGCCGCAGCCAACCGTGCATATTGTCATGGCCGGCGAATGGCAGACCCCTGAAGGGCCGTTGGGCGAGGTTATCGCCACCAGCGCGCCAATCGATGCCACCGGGCTGACCCTGTCCGTCAGCCTGCAACACGGTCAACTGCAAATCGATTGCCGTGGCCCAGGCGCCGAACACTGGGCCGAGGCGCTTGCTCGGCGTCTGGCCCTGCTCGCTGCCGACGCCGAGCAAGCGATCCCGGGCGTCCATGCCTTCCCGTTGTGCCGCGCCGCCGGCCACGACCTCACAGCCTTGGGTGTAAACTTCGACTGGGCCGGCATCGACGACTTGCTGCCCCTGTCGCCCATGCAAGAAGGCATGCTGTTGCACACGCTGCTGCGTCCCAACAGCGGCATCTACCTGATGCAACAACGTTATCGCTGGGACGGCGAACTGGACCGCAGCGCCATCGAATACGCCTGGGCCCGGCAACTGGCCCGGCATCCGATGCTGCGCACCGGTTTCTGGTGGCAGGACGGCAAGGCTGCGCTGCAATGTGTCTACCACGACACCGACCCGGCATTCGCCTGGTACGACTGGCGTCACCTCGACGAAGCGACCCGCCAGCGCCAACTGGATGCCGTGCTGGACGCCGAATGCCGGCACGGTTTCGACATGCGCCGCCCGCCGCTGACCTTCCTTCGGGTATTCCAGGTGGCCGATCAAGAGTTCCTGATCGTGCGCAGCTTTCATCACATCCTGACTGACGCCTGGTGCTTCGGTCTGTTGATGGCTGACCTGTTCGCCCACTACCAGGCACGCGTATTGGGCCAGCCTGTGGCGCGTCCGTTGCTGCCGCCGTTCAGCAACTACATCCATTGGTTGCAATGCCAGGATACGTCCATCACTGAACAATTCTGGACCCGCGAACTGGCCGGTTTCAGCGCACCGACGCCGTTGGTGGTGGATCGCCCGGCCGTGACCGAGCAAGCGGTCGAAGCGGTGGCCAACCTGGACGTCACCCTGTCGATTGCCGACACCCGTGCATTGACCGCGTTGTGCCAACAGCACCAGCTCACGCCCAACACCTGGATTCAGGGTGCCTGGGCCTTGCTGTTGTCCCGTTACAGCGGCAGCGACGACGTGCTGTTCGGCGTCACGGTGTCGGGACGTCCGACGGAGTTGCCGGGCGTGGAAGACATCGTCGGGCTGTTCATCAACAGCCTGCCGTTGCGGGTCAAGGTCGACGATTCGCAAACCGTGGTGCCGTGGCTACAAGCGCTGTTCGCGCACAACTTCGAGTTGCGCGCCTACGAACATGCGCCGCTGGTGGACATCCAGCGCTGGAGTGAAATCGAGCACGGTCGCTCGCTGTTCGACAGCCTGGTGGTGTTCGAAAACGCGCCGTTCGACGCCGGCCTGTCGGACCGCCAGGTCGACTTCAACGTCGACATCTACGAAGACCGCGTGCACACCAACTACCCGATGACCGTGGTGCTCTACCCCGGCGATCGCCTGGGCATTCGCCTGACCTACGACGCCGCACGTTTTGACACCGATACCGTGCAACGCATGCTCGGCCACCTGCGTCAGTTGCTGACGCAAATGGTTGCGCAGCCTGACGCGCCACTGGCAACGCTGTCGCTGCTGACGCCGGACGAACGCCAGACACTGTTGGTGGACTGGAACCGCAGTGAACTCGACTTCCCGCTGGATCAAACCTACGCCGAGCTGTTCGCCCGGCAAGTGGCGCAGCATCCGCAGCGCATCGCTGCCGTGTGTGGTGCCAACAGCCTGAGCTACGCCGAACTGGATCAGCGCTCGAATCGTCTCGCGCGTGCGCTGATCGAAGCCGGCGCCGGTCGCGACACGCTGGTGGCTCTGGCCGGCGAGCGCGGCCTGTCGCTGCTGAGCATGATGATCGCCGTACTCAAGGCAGGCGCGGCCTACTTGCCGCTGGACATCAAGCATCCACCACAGCGCCTGAGCGAAATTCTCGAACTGTCTGGCGCGACAATTCTGATGACCAGCGAAAGTGCCGACTCGGTTATCGACCCGGCACTGGCCTCCAGCTCCGCGACCCCGAGTCGCCTGCGCACCGAAGCCCTGTGGCTGGCGGGCGATGCAACGCCACTTAACGTGGCGGGCAGCCCTGATGATCTGGCCTATGTGATCTTCACCTCAGGCTCCACCGGCACGCCGAAAGGTGCCATGGTCGAACAACGGGGCATGCTCAACAACATCTTTGGCAAGGTGCCGACGCTGGGCCTGTCGAGCGCGGACCGGATTGCCCAGACCGCCTCCCCGGCATTCGACATTTCGGTCTGGCAGTTCCTCGCCGCACCGATCCTCGGCGCCACCGTGCACATCCTGCCGGACGTGATTGCCCACGACCCCGAACGCCTGCTGCAAGCGCTGGAGAACCAACAACTGTCGGTGCTCGAAGCCGTGCCGACGATGATCCGCGCCCTGCTCGACCTCGCCCGCACCGACACGCAACTGTTGGCGCTGCGCTGGTTGCTGCCGACCGGCGAAGCCCTGCCACCGGCGCTGGCCCAGGCCTGGCTGAGCCGCTTTGCCCATGTGCCGCTGATGAATGCCTATGGCCCGGCGGAATGCTCGGATGACGTGGCGTTCCACCCGCTGACTTCTGTGCCTGAAGAAGGCGGCACTGCCATGCCGATTGGCCGGCCGACCGCCAACAATCATCTGTACCTGGTGGACGCCGCGTTGCGGCCCGTGCCAGTGGGTGTACCGGGGGAAATCTGCGTCGGCGGTGTCGGCGTCGGTCGCGGCTATCTCAACGATCCGCAGAAAACCCGAGCCGCGTTTGTCGCGCATCCGTTTGAACCCGGTGCGCGTTTCTACCGCACCGGTGACCTGGGACGCTGGCGTGCGGACGGGGTGATCGAGTTCCTCGGTCGCCGCGATCAGCAGGTGAAAATCCGTGGCCACCGGATCGAACTGGGTGAAATCGAAGATCACCTCGGTCGTCATCCTGCCGTGCAAGCGGTAGTGGTAATCGTCAATGCCGACCTTCGAGGCGACTTGCAACTGGTCGCGTACTGGACCGGCGACGACACGCCGGTGGCGGTGCTGCGCGAATGGCTGGCCCAACGTCTGCCGTCGTACATGGTGCCGGCGCATTGGCAAAAACTGGAAGCACTGCCGCAGAACGCCAACGGCAAGGTCGACCGCAAACTGCTGACCGCACGTGCGCTAGACAGTAGCGACCTGAGCGAACAACGACTGCTGAGCAGCGACACCGAGCAGCAACTGGGTGCAATCTGGGCACAGATTCTCAACGTGTCGGCGATTGGTGCCGACGACAATTTCTTCGCCCTCGGCGGACACTCGCTACTGGCGACGCTGGTGGTCTCGCGGATTCGCAGCCAGCTCGCCGTGGACCTGCCGTTGCGTGCGGTGTTCGATCACCCGGTGCTGGAAAACCTCGCACGCGCCATCGACAGCGCTCGCTTGCAGGGGGCGCCTTTGGCCCTGCCGGCGATCACCGTGGCAGACCGTTCGCAACCGCTGCCGTTGTCGTTTGCCCAACAGCGGTTGTGGTTCCTTGAGCAACTGAACCCTGGCTCCAGCGGTTTCAACATTCCGTTCGCTCTGACCTTGACCGGGGCGCCGAATGTCGAAGCCTTGCGCCTGGCGTTCGAACAACTGATCGCCCGCCATGAAGTGTTGCGCAGCACCGTGCACAGCGATCATGGCGAACCGTGGCAGCGGATCGAAGTGGCGCAGGCGTTTGCCTTGCCGGTCACCGACCTGCAACATGTCCTGGCGCACGAACAGGAGCCGGCCATCCAGGCGCAATTGGCCGAGGTCTTCGGCCAACCGTTCGACCTGACGCAGGCGCCATTGATTCGGGCGCGGTTGCTGAAACTGGAGGCGCAGACTCATGTGCTGGCCATCGCCATGCACCACATTGCGGTGGACGCCTGGTCGATTGCACAACTGGTGGACCAACTGGCCACGGACTACATCGGTTTCGGCACCGCCGCTCCTTGCATAGCCACCCCGGCCCTGCAATACGCCGACTTCGCCGTGTGGCAACGCACGCACCTGCCGGGTCCGGTCTGGCAACAACAACTGGCCTACTGGCGCCAGCAGTTGCAAGCCACCCCGGCGCCACTGTTGTTGCCGGGCGCCCAGCCCCGCGACCACGGCGGGTGCGCGCGTCATCGCAGTCGCCTGCCGGCGTCGCTGGCCCGGGCCATCGGCGAGTTGGCCACGGCTCGCGAGGCTTCGCCATTCATGGTGCTGCACAGTGCGCTGAACGTGTTGCTGCATCAGCAAACCGGGCGCGAAGACCTGCTGGTGGGCACCGACATCGCCAACCGTCATCAGCAACAAACCGAAGACATGGTCGGCTTCTTCGTCAACCAGTTGGTTCTGCGTTGCCGCGTCACGCCGCAGCAGACGTTCGATGAGTTGCTCCGAGATGCCCGCCGCGTCGCACTGGATGCCTTTGCCCATCAGGACTTGCCGTTCGACGCCCTGGTGGCCGATTTGCTGCCGCAGCGGGACGCACGTCACACGCCGTTCTTCCAGGTCAAACTGGTGGTACAGAACACCCGTCAGCAGGACCTGCATCTGCCGGGGCTGGCGATCAGCGAGCGAGAACTGGAACCTCAGGCCTCGGATGTGGACCTGCTGATCAACGTCGTGGATGACGGCGAAGGCCTGCTGGTGGTGTACGACTACGACACCGGGCGTTACGCCAGTGCCTACATCGAACTGCTCGACAGCCTGTTCGTCTGCCTGCTGGAGCAACTCGTCCTGAACGCCGACACCAGCGTCGCCCAGTTGCTGCTGCCTCTCAATCAACTGCAACAGACCCGCCGCGATCAGGCTCAAGCCGCGCTGCGTGAAGCCGGCAGCGCGCGTCAGAGCACCCTGGGCCAGGCCCGTCGCCGCAGTGTCGTGAAGGATGCCGAACAATGATTGCCTTCGGCCCGTCGACCCTAGCACTCATGTCCCACTTTTTTGTACAGGTCTCAGCATGACTCAGACTCACGAAGACACGCCATTCGAAGGCTTCGAACTGTCGCCGCAACAGGCGCACCTGTGGCGCCTGCAACAAACTCGTCTGGCTCCGTCAGCGCAGCGGGCCACGCTGCGCATTCGCAGCGAACAACCACTGGACAGCTCACGGCTGAAAACCAGTTTGCTGGCGTTGATGCAGCGCCACGAAATTCTGCGTACCCGTTATCAACAACTGCCGGGCCTGTCGTTGCCAATGCAGGTGATCGACGATTCGATTGATGATTGGCTGGCGCTGGGCATCGAACTGCACGTGGACACCCAGTCAGCGACCTTGCACCTGCCGGCCTTGCATCTGGACAGCACCAGCCTGGGCTACCTCAGCGAAGAATGGGCGCAGGGCTATTTGCAAGCAGCGCCTCAAGAGCCGCCGCTGCAATACGCCGACTATGCTGCCTGGCGTCTGGAATCGGTGGACGATCAGGGCCGGCAGTTCTGGGATGAGCAGTTCAACGCGGTGGTCGCAGACGTGCCGTTGCCTTGGCAGCGCCAAAACTCGGCGCCCACCGGGCTGATCAACCCTGGCCGTTTGCAACTGAGTCTCGACGACTCGAGCCTGCATCGCCTCGATCAGCAGGCGGCCAGTCTCGGCGTCAGTCCAGGGACGGTCGTGCTCGCCGCTTGGTTAACCTTGTGGCAGCGCTATAGCGAAGCCGAGCGCCTGACGCTGGCCTATGAGAACCAGGCGCGCCCGGAAGTGTTGGGCGATGCCCTCGGCCTTTTTTCCGAACCGTTGCCGCTGACACTCGACACCGCACCCGAGCTATCGTTTGCCGCGTCGTGCCAGCAACTGACCGAGCGCGTCGGCCTGCTCAATGATGCCCGGGACAGCTACCCGAGCCACTTGAGCAACGTACCGTCGCTGTCCGGCGTGGGCTTTCGCGAACTCGCGGTCGTGCCGCACAGTGCCCTGAATGATGCCGGTTGGCAGATCGAACAGGCCGACAGCGTCAGCGACGGTTGTGCGCTGCTGTTGCAGTATCAGCCGCGTACGGCCAGTGGTTTGTCGCTTCATTTTGACGCTGCGCTCTACACGCCAGCCCATGTCGAGCTCCTCGCCGAGCAATTGCTGAGCGTGATCGAGCACAGCCTGCGCGAACCGTCCGCCAGCCTGAGCCGGCTGTCGACCTGCAGCGCGGCCGAGCAACAACGCGTGACCGGCGCACTGGCCACTTCGCCGCCCCTCAGCCCGGCGCAAGAACAACTTTATGCCGCCACCTTCGCCCTGCCCAACCTGGCCGCCTGCTTCGCTCAGGGCTCGGCCACTAACGCCCAACGCCCGGCAGTCACCGGGCCGAGCGGCACCTTGAGCTACGCCGAGCTGGATCAGCGCGTCAGCGCCCTCACCCAGCAACTGCTCGCCCAAGGCCTGGAACCCGGAGCGCGGATCGCACACTTTCTGCCGCGCGACATCGGTGCGGTGGTGGCGCTGGTGGCGATTCTGCGCGCCGGTGCCTGTTATGTGCCGATCGATCCGGCGTATCCCGCCGAGCGCATCGAACATATTCTGCGCGACAGCCAGGCACGCCTGGTGCTGACCCACCACTCCCGTGTGCAAGACCTGCCGGCAGACTGGCAACCGAGCGCACTGGCGATTGATCAAGCGATGCCGACAGTGCCGTTACGGGACGAGCCGACAGTCTCGCGGGACCAGCCGGCCTACCTGATTTACACCTCTGGCAGTACTGGCCAACCCAAGGGCGTGATCATCAGCCATGCCAACGCCCTACACTCTTTGGCGGCGCGACTGGCGGGGTATCCGCATCCGGTGGAACGCTTCCTGCTGCTGTCGTCGTTCGCCTTCGACAGCTCCATCGCCGGGCTGTTCTGGAGCCTGGCCCAGGGCGGTTGCCTGCACCTGGCCAGCGAAACCGAACAGAAAGACCCGCTACAACTGGCCCGATTGATCCGCAGCCACGGCGTGTCGCACCTGCTGGCCCTGCCTTCGTTGTACGCGTTGATACTGGACGAATTGGGCGATGCCCCGAGTCCGCTGAACACTACGATCGTCGCCGGAGAAAGCTGCCCACCAGCGCTGGTCGACAGCCACTATCGCCGCCAACCCGGTGCACAGCTGTACAACGAATACGGTCCGACGGAGGCGTCGGTGTGGAGTACCGTCGCGCTCTGCCAGCCCGATCAAGACGCGGCGACTGTGCCCATCGGCCGCGCCATTGCCCACACTCGGGTGTACTTGCTCGACAGCGACGGCGCCCCTGTGACCCGAGGGATCAAGGGTGAAATCCACATTGCCGGACCCGGCTTGTCCGAAGGTTATCTGGGCCTGCCGCAGATGACCGCCGAGAAATTCATCCGGGCCGGTCATCCATCCCTCGACGGTCAGCGTCTGTATCGCAGCGGCGATTTCGCCTGGCAGGATCTGGACGGACAACTGCGGTTCCTCGGGCGCACCGACTCGCAGATCAAACTGCGCGGTTACCGTATCGAGCTGGGCGAAATCGAAACCGCGCTGTGCAACGTCAGCAGCGCCAAACTGGCGGTGGTGTTGCTGGACACCACCCAGGCCGAGCCGAGTTTGCGTGCTTTCATCGAATCGACCACTCAACTTCAGGCCAGTGCCGTGCGCGAATCCCTGGCGGCGCTGTTGCCGGCGCACATGATTCCCGCCGACATTCAGTGGCTGGCGCAACTGCCGCGCACCGCCAATGGCAAGGTCAACCATCGTGCCTTGCTGGCCCGTGCGCCAAACCGCAGCCTCGCGGCTTACGCAGCGCCCGAAGGACATGTCGAACAGGTGCTCGCGGCGGTGTGGCAAGAGCTGCTGGAGGCCGAAGTGATCGGTCGCCACGACGATTTTTTCGCCCTCGGCGGCCATTCGTTGCTGGTGGTGCGCATGACCGCCAGGTTGCGCGCCACGCTCGGCATTGAAGTGCCGGTCAACGTGATCTTCCAGCACCCGACGTTGATCGGGCTTGCCGGACAGATTGCCCAGCCCGACGACCATACGACGGTCATTACCTTGCAGGCCGGCGAAGCAGGACAGCCAGCGCTGTTTTGCCTGCACCAGCCTGCGGGCGGGGTTCATCACTATGTGCCGATGGTCGCCGGATTGCCGAAGGACAGGCCGGTGTATGGCATTGCGCTGCCCGAATCGCTGCGCAACCAGGACCTCGTTGCATTGGCCAGCGAATACGTGCCACAGATCCGCCAGATTCAGGCTCAGGGTCCGTATCGCCTGGGCGGTTGGTCCATGGGCGGATTGCTCGCGCTGGAACTGACCCGGCAACTGGAGGCGCAAGGGCAAACGGTTGAGTGGTTGGGATTGTTCGATAGCACCTTCCACGCCGAGGACGAATCGCTGGCGTGGGATGCGCTATACACCATCGTGCAACAAGAGCTGAGCAGCGACGGTCGACAACGACTGACCGCACTCGCCCCGGAACGTTTGACGGAACTGCGCACAGCCACTGCTGAGCTGGGTCGCGTGGATCAATTGCGTTTCGCTCTGCTGCAATGGTCGAGCGCCAACAGCCTGAGCCTCAATGCACCGCTGGCGTACGTCGAGAAAACCTTGAAGGTGATGGCCGACGCGCGCCGTTGGGTCAACGGCTATTCAGTGCCCACCGTGCGTGCCACCCTGCATCTGTGGTGGGCCGAACAGACCCTCGTTGAGCGCCCGACCCTGCCGGCGCAGTGGGACGCGATCAGCCAACGAACCTGTCATCATCAGGTCGCCGCCGATCACGACACGATCCTCGGGCAATCCGCCTTCCATGAACAACTCAACAAGTCGCTGGCCGTGGCCTCGACGGAAACCGTCGCATGAACCTGATTCTTTATCTCTACCGCCAATCGGCACGCCTGCTGGCACTGGCCTCGATCACCGGCGCACTGGGCGGTCTGGCCAGTGCGGGGCTGGTGATCCTGATCAACCGCGGGCTGGCCAACCCGCAGCAATTGCCGGAACTGGCCCTGGGTTTTTTCGGGCTGTGTGCCGGCATGCTGGTGAGCAAACTTTGCTCGGAGTTGTCGCTGCTGCACCTGACCCAAAGCGCGATTTTCCAGATGCGCATCGACTTGTCGCGCAAGCTACTCGCCACCCCGCTCAAACGCCTGCAAGGCATGGGCAAACACCGTTTGCTGGTGATCCTCACCGAAGACGTGCACACCTTTACGGCGGCGTTCGAGTGGGTGCCGCTGCTGTTCGTCAACGCTGTGGTGACCCTGGCGTGCTTTGCCTATCTGGCCTGGCTGTCGTGGTCGTTGCTGGCGATTCTGGCGTTGTTTTTGCTGGTCGGTCTGGTGGCGTTTCACTTGGCCGAACGCGGGCCGCTGAGCCATCTGGAACGGGTGCGGCAACAAAAGGATGTGCTCTACCAGCACTTTCGCAGCCTGATCGAAGGCAGCAAGGAATTGCAGCTGAACAACGCCCGTGGCGAAGCCTTCGTCGAGCGGGTCATCCGTCCGGGCGCCGATGAGTTTCGCGTGCGGTTCCTGCGCGGCATGGCCGGGTATTCGGTGGTGGCCAACCTCGGCACGCTGCTGTTCTACCTCAACCTTGGCGTGCTGCTGTTTGTCGTGCCGTTCTGGCTGCCGCAACCGATCACCGTGCTGACCAGTTTCACCGTGACGTTGCTGTATCTGGTGCGGCCGATATCCGACCTGATGATCGCCCTGCCCTCGTTGCGTCAGGCCAGTATCGCACTGAACCGCATTCGCCAACTGGATGCCGAGTTGAGCACCGAAGCCCAGGTGGCCGCGCCGGTCGGTAACGTATTCGCCAGTGAAGGTCCGATGCGCCTGTTGCTCAACGGTGTATGCCACCGCTATCCCGGCGAACACGAGGATCATCCCTTCATGCTCGGGCCGGTGGACCTGGCGCTTGAACAGGGCGAACTGGTGTTTGTGGTGGGTGGCAACGGCAGTGGCAAGACCACGCTGTCAATGCTGATGCTTGGGCTTTATGCACCGGAAACCGGCTGTGTAATGCTGAACGGCGTGGAAGTGGACGACGACAACCGCGAGCAATACCGTCAGCACTTTGCCGCCGTGTTCGCCGACTTCCACCTGTTCGAACATCTGCTGGGCGACGACGGCCCGGACGCCGAACACCGCACCGCCGAGGCTACCCGCTATGTGAAAGCCCTGGGGCTGGGGCATAAAGTCAGCATCGTCGACGACCGCTTTTCTACCGTGGAGCTGTCCACGGGTCAACGCAAGCGACTGGCGCTGGTATCGGCCTATCTGGACGACAAGCCGTTTTATCTGTTCGATGAATGGGCCGCCGACCAGGATCCGACCTTCAAGCGCGTGTTCTATATGGAGCTGTTGCCGGAACTAAAGGCCCGGGGCAAAACCGTGATCGTGATCACCCACGACGACGCTTATTTCCAACAGGCCGACCGGGTACTGAAAGTCGAGAACGGCCGTCTGACCCAGGTCGAAGCCCACGCGGCTTATGCCTGATGAGGCGCTGTGATGCCAGCGCCCGGCACCAGCGGACAGTTGTCGCAGTACGGGCGCGCATCACCGAGTTGGTGGTGCAAGCAGCACACCTTGCGCATCAGCAACGGGACGCCGCTCGGGCCGGGGGCCAGTTGCAGGAAGCCGTACAGCGGATTGCGCGTGCCATCGGCCCAGTGCCGCTCCCGGAACAGATGATCGCGCCATTGCGGCGCGTGCGGCATCTGGAAGTAATCGAGCGCGACATCGATGGCGGCCGCCACGTTGTTCCACAGCAAGCGCTGGGCTACCCGCCCGGCGCTGGCCAGTGCCTGCACGAGAGGCGCCATGTCGTCAGTCAGCAGTTGTTGCGCGAAGCCCAACGGGTCGTTCAACGGCAGTACTTCGCCGGCGGCAAACACCTGAGCCACGGGCATGCCGTTTTCCAGCGCCACATGGGGATCACGCACGCTACAACGCAGATTTTGCGCAGCGGCGGCCAACGGCAAGGCCAGCGTCACGCAGATCAAATCCATCGACCACTGCGACACCAGCGCGGCCCGAGGCGCAGCGGGATAGTAGTGGGCGTAAAGGCCCAACAATTCAGTGCAGGTTTGCGGATCGCGAAACTCAATCAACCCACGACCTTCAACGTGGCTGCTCAATCGGCAGGTGCTGCGCAGAAAGGCGCCTTCGAAACGAAACAACTGATCGAGCAGGGTTTCGTCGAGCATTCGGGCGGTGGCTTGAAGAGACGTCATGAGGCTTCGTAACTGAGTTTGAGAACTGTTAACCTACCACGTTTTTTGAATTCCGAAGACTCAACACGGCAGGTCACCCCCCGAGTTTGCCAGGCAGGACGCTCTGATGTTCATCCATGATATGAAGTTACTGGCCGCGCCTTACTGGTCGGCTGAAGGTCGTCGTCGCGCGTGGCTGACTCTCGCCCTGGCCATGCTGGCGGTGGCCGGGATCATTGCGATCCAGGTGCGCTGGAACGAGTGGAGCCTGGGCTTTTACAACTCGTTGCAAAGCCTGGATGCCGCCGCGTTCGGTTATCACGTCGTGGAGTTGCTCGTGCTGGACGTCGCCTTCATCGCCTGCACCATGGCCAAATTCCAGGTTCAACAACGACTGCTGATCAACTGGCGAGAAAAACTCACCCAGGCCTTTCTCGCCAAGTGGCTCGACAACCAGCGCTACTACCGCAGCCGTTTTCACAGCGTGACCTACGACAACCCCGATCAGCGCATTGCCGAGGACTGCAAGATCTTCGTCGAGCAGACCCTGGACCTGGGCCTGAACCTGCTTCAGGCGATCATTCTGGTGGTGCTGTTCAGCATGATCATGTGGCGCATTTCCGGCACGCTGGAATTCGAAGTCGCCGGGCATGCCGTCGCCATCCCCGGCTATATGTTGTGGCTCGCCTTGATCTACGCCGTGATCGGCAGCGGCATCGCGCACTGGATCGGCAGACCGCTGATCGGGCTCAATTTCCTGCAACAACGTCGTGAGGCGGATTTTCGTTTCGGCCTGACGCGTCTGCGTGAAGACGCCGAAAATGTCGCCCTTTCCCGTGGTCAGGGTTGGGAAAGCAAGCAGTTATTGGGACAACTGGGACTGCTGCTGAGCAACTACGGCAAGCTGGTTCGCTCGAAAAAACACCTGCTGGGCATCAATGCGGCGTATGAGCGATTCGCCTTTACCTTGCCGCTGTTGCTGGCGTCACCGCGCTTCTTCTCGCGGGAGATTCAACTGGGGCAACTGACCCAGATCGCTTCGGCTTTTGGCGAAATACAGGCCTCGCTGTCGTTTCTGATTCACAGCTACCCGCAAATCGCCGAATGGCGCGCGACCAAGGCGCGCCTGTGCAGTTTCTGGCGTGAACTCGACGCACTGCCCGCCCCGGTCGACCCCGTTACCCGTCGTACAGCCGGCCTGCGGTTGCATGACTTTGCACCGTTGAATGAGCACGGTTTACCGCTGTTCGAAACGCTGACGCTGACACTGGCACCCGGCGAACGGCTGCTGCTGCGTGGCCCTTCCGGCGTGGGCAAGACCACCCTGCTGCGCTCACTGGCGGGATTGTGGCCACGGCACCAGGGTCGCGCCGAACTGGACCGCGATGGCCTACTCATTCTGCCGCAGCGGCCTTATCTACCCAGTGGTTCCCTGTATGAACTCTTGCATCAACAGGGCGACGCCAGCGCAATCGACATTGATGAAACGCACCTGGAAGAAGTACTCAAACTGGCAGAGTTGCAGCATCTGCCGTTGCACGGCACCGATGACTGGAGCCGGCGCCTGAGCCCCGGCGAGCAACAGCGTCTGGCCATGGCCCGCGCGTTATTGATTCGGCCACCGTTGCTGTTCCTCGATGAAGCCACATCGGGCCTGGACGACGATGCCGAGCGACGGTTGTACGAAGCGCTGGCAGCCACCAATATCACGCTGGTCAGCATCGGCCATCGTGAAAGCCTCACTGCCTACCACACCCGCGTGATTGACGTAGTGCCCACTGCTTCATCTGCCGCATCCAAACTAATCCCCGCCACCACTTTGGAATTCTGAGGTCGCCGGTGCTGGTCATCCAGATGGAGGGCCGATTTCCTGCCCTCCGAGTGAGTTACGCGCACGCCTGGCTCACCGGTCAGGTGGAGGCTGTTTTCCAGGCTGAGATTTCCGTCATGCCCTGCGATGAGTACAGAGGGCCATCAACTCGGTTCAGACCTTCATCGCTGCCATCAGGGCGTTACCGCCCCGAAGGTTCAACACCCGTTTGAAGTTGTAGGCGAGCAGTGGCGTTAGCGCAGCAGGTCGATGTTCTCGTCGATTCGGCCTTGAATGGTATCCAGGGTGTCCTGGGTGATCGCGCGTGGGTACATGTTCTCGGCGATGGTCGCAAACTGGCTAGCGACGCGGCAAATCCTGTCAGTGATGCCGCCAGCAGTCTCCACTGAGACCTCTGCTTCGTCTGCAAGTCTGAGCATCGCGTCTCGGTCAATCTCCAAGGCCTCGCCCATCACGTCCATCTGGTGATAACCGCCCGGTCCCTCGCAGAAAGTCACGTCGTAGGCCGGCGCCAGCTGCCATGCACCGGACGGCGACATGACGTAGGCGAAGTTTTTGGGGTGGTCGTCTCGGTTGTTGAACGCGACATTGAAGATGGCACGCTCGAAGGCGATAGCTTTCTCTCGCACATCGTTGGTGCACATCTGTGTCGCACGCAAGAAGTTGACATAGTCCAAGGACCCCGGTGACTTGTAGTCGGCCCCGGTAAAGGCTGCAAGGCTCTGCATGGGCACGCGCTGACCGTCTATACGATCAAAGCGTTTACTCGCGAAGGCTGCCAGCCCGTTGGGCAGACTGAAGTGCTGCGTGTCCGGGGTCTGGATGCCGCACATGCGCAAGCACTCGGCATAGACCATTTCGATAGCACACACCTCGGGATGTTCTTCTTTTGCCGGGAACTTGATCAGCCAGGCTTCATAGCCCGGCTTGGCGGCGGTGGTAAAGGCTCCAGTTTGAGGATCGCGATAGACCAACGCCTTTGGCCTGGCACCTTGAGGCGCGCCCCCCACCAGCAGCAACGTCTGCAGGAATTCCCCACCTTCACCATTGAGAACTTCCTGAACCTCAACCCCAAGCTGCTCAAGGGGGATATGCGCTTGCGGCTCCTGCCCCTCGGGCGCCACGGGCTCGAACGACATTGCCCCCATGGCATTGTTGCCAATATAGGCAAGCCGCCCCAGAGGTCCTGTACGTGCTGTGTTGAGGCCACGGCGCCTGAACAACCGGTCCATCAGCAGCATGCCCCAACCGTCAGGCAACGAGTCATAGACAGGCCCTGGCAGGCCCAACTGGTGGGGCGCAAAGCCTCGACGTAACTGGGGCCCCTCCAATGGAAGTGTGTAGGACGACAGCTCCAGGCCTCTACTCTTCGCTTCATTGCTGTACTCAAACACAATCTGTGGGCGACCGGTGATGGCGGTCGTAGACACAAGCGTGCCCCACAGCCAACGTTCACCCCAACCATCGTAGTAGACGTCAACTTGCTCAAGCATTGTCGGACTTCCTCTTGGCACGATGACGATTGACACTGTTTTCGTATCGGCGAATGTCTTCAAGGCTGTCCAGCTTTGGCAAGAACAGTCCTTCGAGCTCCTTGGTGCGTCCAAGGACCATGGCCACACGGACCACATTCTCGAACCCGACATTGCGCCCAGCTTCGAGGTTGGACACGGTATTGGTCCCGATACCGGCGCGACCGGCCACATCGGCTTGCGTCATCTGCAGAGCCAGCCGCTCCGTGCGCAGGCGATCGCAGAGTCGCTTGACGATCTCACTCGGCTTACTGAAGCTTAAATCCAACATAACGTGCCTTCCGTCGCTGCACACCGTTTAATACCCAAAATTATAGAATTAACCACAATCCAGCTCAAGGCGCGTAATTCCCTGAATTTGTGTCTTATTTAGGTATTTCCTGCCGTACCCACAATTTATTGGAATTAATTCTATTTGTGGGAAGATTCGCCCTGCTGGTAGCACCTTCCCGGCCTCAACGATGAACAGCCGCGGCCGATACACCGCCGTGACCTGATTGAGCAAGTTGTTGAGCGTGGCGGTCTTGCCCGAGCCGGAGGGAGCGAACAGAGTACGGCGTGCAATCGGGGGCAAATGCGGGGGGCAGCTCTAATAGTTTTTGGCCTGAAGCCATTGCTCTAGTGGCCTGTGTGGCTAGTTCGTTAGCTCAAATTCGGATGCCGGCGGCCCAGAGCCAAGGCGCTGTGACGAGTCATAGCCCGCTATGGCGAGGAACAGCAACGCAGGATATGGGCTGCTGGCGCCGAAGTTGACTAACAGAACTAGCCACACAGGCCACTAGAGCCCTATTAAAATGAGCCATTTCAGCAGTCTTCATCAATCAACCTGGATATAGGTGCGCCCCGATGCCACTCACTACCGATCAGCTCGATGAGTACCTGAATTTTGCCGAGCAACTGGCGCAAGCTGCTGCCGCGGCCATTGAGCCCTACTTCCGCACGGCAATCGAAGTACAGGACAAAGGTGGCCGGTTGTTCGACCCCGTCACCGTAGCCGACAAGGCGGCCGAGCAGGCCATGCGTGAACTGATCCGCAACCGCTACCCCACGCATGGAATCCTCGGTGAAGAGGAAGGCGTCTACGTTGGAGAAAGCGAACTGACCTGGGTCCTGGACCCGATTGACGGCACACGGGCCTTCGTCACCGGGCTGCCCCTGTGGGGCACGCTGATCGCACTCAACGATGGCCAGCGCCCGGTATTAGGGGTGATGAATCAGCCGTTCACCGGTGAGCGGTACATCGGCAGCGCACAAGGTGCCTGGCGCAATGGCACAGCGTTGAAAACACGCGCCTGCTCCCAGCTCACATCCGCGCGGCTGATGTGCACGACACCCGATATGTTCGACACAATCGAACGAAAAAACGCCTTTGAACAGGTGGCCAGCCAGGCGCAGCTGGTCCGTTTTGGCGGTGACTGTTACGCCTACTGCATGCTGGCCTCCGGCTTCGTCGATGTGATCGTCGAGGCCGCACTGCAGCCCTATGACGTACAGGCATTGATCCCGATCATCGAGGCCGCGGGTGGCCGTATGACGGCCTGGGATGGAAGTACCGCGCAAAACGGCGGTACCGTCGTGGCCTGCGGAGATCCCGCGCTGCATGCCCGGCTGATTGAGCTGCTACAGCATGCCGGCTAAGTGAAAAGCAGGTCCGCCCGGGGCGTTTCCAGTGTGTCGAACAGACAGCAAACGCCCCAGTGCAGCCCTTGATGACGTGCTCTATTCGCCCATCTGCGGACCTTCAGCGGCATCTCTGCAATCAGTGCCGCACCTCTTTACGAGGCCACGGTCACATCCGCTTGACCGCTCGCGGCGAGTGCCCTGTGGACGAAGCCTTCGGCCTTCTTGCGCTCAACGAAAGCCCTCACATAGGCCGCACCTGCTTCACGCTGACGAGGCACGGCCATCGCCTGGCGAATGGCGGTGAACGCGCCCTCTAGCACCCGATAACGCGAGTCGGCCGCGGCCACCTTTTCCAACGGCTGACGCACACCCGCCGCGGCGTCCAGGCCTTTATCGAAGAACAGGTCCACCGCTGCCGCTGACGTCTCGGCCCGTTCCAACCGGGCGCTTTTCAAGGTGCGCGTCAGGAACAGGTCATAGGCGGCGCCCTTGCCGACGGCGAGCCGCAAGCCAGGCTGATCGAGATCAGCGACTTCACGATAAGGCGCGTCAGCCGCTACCAGGTAAGTGCCCTCGATGATCACATAAGGCTCGCTGAAGGCGATCTGCTCTTCGCGTACCGGTTCAATGGCCAGAAACGCAATGCTCCATGCCCCCTCCTCCAGCGCGGCAAACACCTTGCCGGCGGCGTCGAAGGTCCGCATCTCCAGGGGTACGCCCAACTCCTGCGCCAGGGCTTTGGCCAAGGCGACGGATACGCCTTGGGGGGCACCCTCCTGGCCTTTCTGCGCCAGCACCGGATTACCAAAATTGATCGCCGCACGCAGCACGCCCCCCGGGGCAAGTTCGGCGATAACAGTAGGAGTGATAGCACTCATCATGTGCTCCAAAAAACAAGATTGAGGAAAGCCCATTTACAGATGAGCTTGGTGTAGGAAACGATCAGTCCCACTATCGATCGCACCTCCGATTCCGACACGCGCTTGCTGATAGCCGAAACAGCCGAATGCTTGATGGGTGTAGCCCGAGTGTCGCTCGCAGGTCGCAAGCACTAGGCACTTAGGTGTTTAATCCAGTCGAGGCTCGCAACGGTAGAGCCGGAAGGACGGTACTCACAACCGATCCATCCTGAGTAGCCACGCTGCTCCAGCGCCGAGAACAAGGCAGCAAAGTCGATGCTCCCCGTTCCCGGTTCGTGACGACCCGGGCAGTCGGCAATTTGCACATGGACGGTTCTGTCATAAAACCGGGCCAGAACATCTGCTGCGTCGCCGGTCAGAAGCTGGGCATGGTAAAGATCGAGAATCAGCCCAACGCTCGGGAAGGTCTCCAGCACCTGTTGCGCCTTGCTGAAGTCAGACATGTAATAGCCCGGCACCTCCTGCGAACTGATCACTTCGATAAGCGGCCGCAAGCCCTGATCTTCGAAGTACTTGACTGCATACTCCAAATTATCCCCGAAGATGACCGGTGCCTCTTCCTGCGTCGTGACTCCAGACATGATGTGGACATTCGAACACGCCAGCGCTTTTGCATAGCCGGCGGCCTGGACCAAGCCAGCGCGAAACTCTTCTTCCTTGCCTTGCAGGGCAGCAATGCCTTTGGTAACACCGGCCGGTGCGGCGAACTGAATCAGAGGCAGAGCGTATTGAGCCAGGTGATCGGCCAGGAGACTGGCGTCGAATTCATAGGGAGACGGAAACTCCACCGCCCGAAAACCAGCGGCGGCGGCGGCCCCGATTCGCTGCAGAAAAGGCAATTCATTGAACTGAAAACCGAGATGAGCATTGAACTTGAGCATTGGGTAAACATCCATCCTGGGAAGAAACGAAATCATCAGCCTGGAGCATTTTTCGTAGCTCCAGCACTGCACTATCGGGAGTGGTCAATACAGGCAGACCAGAGCGGGCCTGTGCTTGCCCTGCGGCGCTCGTCATCGAAAACTGTGCGAAACAGATCAGATCGCAGGCCCCGACCTGACCGGCCATTTCCGCGATGGCGGTATCGTGACCTTCTCTATTCCCTTCACTCAGTGCCTGCATTGCACCAGGGACAAAATAGGGCACCACCTCCAGCGCTCGACCACTACGCTCAACCCCTTGCTTGAACTCGGCCATGATCGAGGTGATGGTAGGCTCGAAGGTCGCCAGCACGGCAACACGCGATGCTTGCGTCAGAGCCAGGTTGATCATGGCTTCGTTCGGCTTGAGTAGTGGAATGGAAATGTCAGGCTTGCATAGGTCGATGGCATCGCCGAAAGCCGAACAGGTAAAAAGAATGGCGTCTGCTGCGCTTTGTACTGCGTAGTGGGAAAGCGTCAGAAAGCGCGCCTTCATACTCGTGGTTAGTCCGCCCTCCTCCACTCGATCTCGGGACAACGAGTCTTCGAGCAGATTGACAATCTGTGCCTGCGGCAATAGCCGGGCAAAGGCCGCCGTGATGGGATCGATCGCCAGTGCGGTCGCGTGGATCAGAAAAATGCGTGGAGCCTTCATGCTCATGTGCCTCGACAAGGTTGTTCGACAAGTCCGCCAGCGCTCTTTGTGCAGGTACCCACATCCTGTTCGTATGGTATTTTCCATCTCCAGTCCGATGAGGGCATCTGCCCCAACGGGAACGGACTGAAGCTAACCAGTCGAGATAGAGCCTGTGATCAAGAAAGACCTCGCCTTGCAGTTGGCCCCACGCGTCATCGACATGGTTCGCGCCCGGTCGATGAAAGCCGGTGAGCCGTTGCGCGAGCAGACGTTCGCCCAAGCGCTTGGTGTTTCGCGCTCGCCCATTCGACGAGTGTTTGCCCTGCTCGCCGAGTGGGACCTGGCCATCCAGGAGCCCAATCGTGGCTACTTTCTGAAACAGGACGCGGGGCAGATTCGGGAGGCGACATTCCCTATTGCCAGTGATCCTTTCGAAGACTTTTACCTTCGCGTGGTCGACGACATACTTGGCGGCGAAATACCTGACCACTTTTTTGAAGCGCAGCTGTTGCGCCGTTACGAAGTGCCCCGCGGACAGTTGCTCAAGGTATTGAACAGGCTGGCCAGCGAAGCCATGGTGGAGCGCAAGCCGGGGCAAGGATGGGTTCTCAAAGACTTCGTGCATAACGCCCAGACACACATCCAAAGCTACCGCTTCCGTATGGCCATTGAGCCGGCCGCCCTGCTTGAGCCCGGCTACCAGATCAATCACGCCGCGTTTGCCAAGGCCAGGCAGCAACAGCAGGCTATGCTCGACGGGGATATTCACACTTTGTCCCGTGCCCAACTGTTCCAGGTGGGCGCCCAGTTTCACGAACTGATCGTGCAGTGCTCCGGAAATGTCTTTTTCATCGATGCCATCCGCCAGCAAAATCAACTCAGACGATTCATGAGCTACAAAGCCAACGTCGATCGCACTCGTCTTATGGCGCAATGCCAGGAACACATCCATTTGCTCGACCTCATCGAGTCTGATCGGCGTGAAGAAGCCGCGCAATTTCTCTGGCGGCATCTCGACGAAGTGGGCCGACTCAAGACTCATCAGCACGTCATGCCAGAAGATGATGGGATATAGAGCGCACCGCTGACACCCTGTCACCGATCGAAGCTTCGTCAGAGTGCTCTCCAATAATTCGCCAATCAGCTTAGCACGATTGTCTCTCATCAATACAAGATACAAAAATACAGCTCATCCGCGCGGCAGAGTCAATTTTATCGCCGGATGCCGCCGCTGCGTGACCACAGTGAGATGAAGCGCGCTTGCGCCTGGCTCATGGCGAGCGCGGCGACGCAGCACCGCTGCACATCGCGCGACCGATCGTGCCGACGCCAGCCACCTGTTCCCGTCTCATGGCGGCGTTCAAAGAAATTCCTTTCGGATGTCGATACTCGACCGTTCGCCAATATTCCGGTAGTTCTCCGTGAGCCACGCCTCGGCCTCGCATCGTCCGTTGTCGCGCAGTCCGCAAAGGAAGTCCCAGCCCGCGTTGTACTTGCTGGACACGCTGAGCGCGCACATCGCCTCGTCGGACCGAATGGAGTGGATCAGCATCTCTTTCATCTCGTCGCGATCGACCTTGCCTTGCTGGATGAGGTCAGTGACGAAGGCGATGGTGCGCATCTCACGCATCAGCGACGAGTTGAAGCTGATTTCATTGATGCGATTGAGAATGTCGACAGCTGTAATGGGCACGCCCGGGCGGACGAGCGGGTTGATGTGGACGATCACTACATCGCGCGTATTGCAGTGGTAGATCAACGGGAAAATGGCCGGGTTTCCCATATAACCGCCATCCCAGTAGTGCTGGCCGTCGATCGTGATCGCCTGGAACAATGTCGGCACACAGGCCGAAGCCAGCACTGCCTCGGCGCAGACGTCCTCGCCCGAGAAGATGCGTATCTTCCCCGTCTCGACATTGGTCGCGCACAGATAGAGGTGGAGCGGGCATTGCTTTCGCAAGGCGGCGAAATCGATCTGACTCTCCAGCACCTCCCGCAGCGGATTCAAGTTGTGGCGATTGAACTGGTAAGGCGAGAAGATACGAAGCGCCATGTCCGCGAACGCATACATGGGCGAATGGTCCAGTCCGAAGCTGTGGGTCCCTTTCAGCCATGGCATCCAGCGCAACGGGTTATGACGCTCGGCGGACTGCGCCACGGCGTACCAGAAGTCGTGCAGCGCCTGGCGTGCGCCGGCCTCGTCACCCTGCAGCATGCCGTAGGCCAGCACGACGGCATTCATCGCGCCGGCACTGGTTGCGCTCACCCCTTCAATGGCCAGCCTGCCGTCCTCGAGCAACCGATCGAGCACGCCCCAGGTGAACGCACCGTGCATCCCGCCGCCCTGCAAAGCCAGCGCGACCGGCTTACGCTCGTCACCGCCCCGAGGCTTTGCGTTCTTCGTGGTCATTCTTGATCTCCTCGTCGGTGCTGAGTCGAATCGAGAACTTGTTGCGGCGCCTCTCCTCGTCACGCGCTCGCCGACGACACGCCGATGCTCCATTGCGCGCCATGCGTCATCGATCGTTCACCCCCCGCCTGGTGCCCATGCATCGAGCAGCGCCTTGGCTTGCAGCAAATCAACGCTGTCAAAGCCTTCGGTGAAGAAACTATAGATGTCGGCGAGCATCTGCCTGGCCGCCTCCTTGTCTCGTGTTTCCCATAGCTGAGCAAGGCTCACTGTGGCTCGTAGCTCGAGTGACTTTGCCCCTTGTAGTCGAGCGATCGAGATCGCCTTTTGAAAGCATGCTTGCGCTTGCTGCTGCACGGAAGAATCCTGTCCGTCTTCGCCCGGACATTGGAGGGTAAGAACTCCCTTGAGCCGGTACAGTTCTGCTTCGTAAAAGTGCTCACCTGTTCGGTTCACCATCGCCAGAGCGTCGGTCACGGCATCCAGTCCAGCCTGCGGTTGCCCGGCGCGTCCGTGAGCTGTGGCCAGCAGGGCCAGAAAATAAGAACATCCAAGCTCTGCTCCGGCTGCCTGGTAAGTGGCGATACTCTGGGTTATCTGAGCGATTCCTTCGTCAATGTTTCCCTGCTCGGCGCGAGCCCAACCCTGGAGAATATTTCCCCACGCCAAATAAAACGGAAACCCTTGTTCGAGTGAAAGCTTGATGGCGGCATCAGCACACTCTTCGGCGAGTCGTACGTCGTGCCGAAACTGTCCCAGTATCGACGTAGCAGACAGGGTGAAGGCCAGGCTGAACGGGTCGCAAATCTTATTGGCCAGAGCAAGGGCATCCCGGCTGCGCGTGCTTGCCTGATCGGGGAAACCCAAGTACCAAAGGCACCAGGCCGAAAATGTCAGGGTGTAGCCCGGATCCATGCCGTACGTAATGGCATATGTGTGATGACGGTCCGGGTTGTAGAGGTCACGCGCCCGCTCCAGGTGTTCAAGGGCATTGCGCAGATCACCCTGGAAAAGCAATGTCGCCCCGAGTGCGGCATGGGCTCCCACGAGCAAGTCCGGATTCTGCGCAGTTTGCGCAACACTGAGCAATCGCTCACCCAGTTCGCATGCAGTTGAGTATTGCGCACGCAACTCGTAGTACATCCGCAACCCCAGCAGCGCAGGGAAAAGCGCGTCGTCGCCTACTTGCGCACATAGCGCCAGTGCACGGGTGTAGGTGGCCTCCACCTCGGGCGCACCATAGCCGCGCACGGCCATCAGGGCCGGCCCCAGGCAGAGCAGCAACGTCAGTTCCTGATGAGCACGCGCGGGCGTGTCGGGCAAATGCTCGAGCAATTCCAGCGCCGCACCGAGGTGACGCATCGCATCGAGATGGGCGCAATGCTGGAGGGCCTGTTGCCCGGTACGCTGCAGGTATTCCACGGCCTTCGGAACATTGCCGCTCAGCCTGTAGTGGTGCGCCAGTTCGCTGCTGTAATCTGCGATGCGGGCGGGGAACAGTGCCTCAATGGCCTGCGCCGTGCGTTCGTGCAGTGCGCTACGCCGCTCCGTGAGTAGCGAGTGGCCCGCGACCTCCTGGGTCAGCGCATGCTTGAACGAATACTCCACCTCCGGAAATGCGGGCCGCTGGTAAATGAACTCCGCGGCCTCCAGTCGGGCCAGCAGATCGCGCAAATCGTCGTCCATCCGCGCGCCCTCACAGATGCGCTGGATCAGACTGAACGCAAACTCCTTGCCGATGACGGCGAGCGTCTGCAGCAATTCCTTCTGCGCAACGGGGAGCCTGTCGATACGGGCGGCGAGCACACCCTGCACGGTGGTGGGAATATGCAGCGCAGCCGGAGTTTGCTCGATCCGGTAACGGCCGGGTTCGCCGAGCAGCGATTTCTCCTCGACCAGCGTTTGCACTACTTCCTCCATGAAGAAAGGGTTGCCCTCGGTCTTCTCCAGGATGAGCTGTTTGAGGGGGACGAGGGTCGGATCGTCCCCAAGCAGGGCCGCGAGCAGTCCCTGGGCTTCGGCCGGGCCCAGCGGTTCGAGCCGCAGCAGGCTGCAATGACCCGCGTGCGTCCACGCAGGCTGATACTCGGGCCGATAGTTCACGAGGAGCAGAATCGGAGCACTCGCCACGCGGTCGATGAGGCACGCGAGGAATGCTTCGGTCTCGCGGTCCAGCCATTGCAGGTCCTCGAACAGCAGTTCGATCGGCTGATCGCGACTCTCGCGCGCCAGAAGCTGCGTAATCGCGTCGAACATGCGATCACGCCGGATCTGCGGATCCATTTCCGCGAGCGCCGAACTGCGCTCGCCGATACCCAGCAGATAGAACAGGTAGGGCACGAGCTCCTCGAAACTGCGCTCGAGCGTCAGGGCCTTGCCCATGACCTTTTCCCGGCACCGCCGTTCGTCGTCCAGGGCAGTGATCTGAAAGTAGTTTTTCAGCAGCTCGATGAGCGGAAAATAGGCAAAGGCCTTGCCGTGCGACACCGAGAATGTCTCCAGCACCAGACAGCCGCGCCGCGAGCGTTCCTTGAACTCATGGAACAGCCGCGACTTCCCGACCCCGGCCTCGCCTACCACCGCGACGACCTGCCCGCGGCCCGCCTTGGCCTGATCGAGCGCCTGATGCAGGTGGTCGAGCTCGACCTGGCGGCCGACGAACCTGGCCAGTCCGCGATGTGCCGCCAGTTGCAGGCGCGTGCGCAGCGCGC
Organism: Pseudomonas sp. GW821-FHT04C07; assembly: GCF_059420325.1. Classification (NCBI taxonomy): domain Bacteria; kingdom Pseudomonadati; phylum Pseudomonadota; class Gammaproteobacteria; order Pseudomonadales; family Pseudomonadaceae; genus Pseudomonas; species Pseudomonas sp. GW821-FHT04C07. The sequence continues at coordinate 12,161 of NZ_JBWKTM010000015.1, read as the reverse complement.
CGATACCCTGCACCTCGTACACCACGAGCGGCTCGGGGATGCCTTTGACCTGGGTGGCCCCCAGAGTCCTGAACTCGAAATAGCCCTCTGCCAGCTTGTAGGTGGACTCGCTCACCAGGATCGACGATGGCGCGGCGATTCCCTCCATCCGGGACGCAATGTGGATCGTGTGCCCCACCGGATCGTAATCGGTATGCAAATCGTCCGTGCGGATCGAACGCACGACGACCTCTCCGGTGTGGATGCCGACGCGGATTTGCAGCGGAATGCCTTTCTCCAGACGAATACGGTCGCCATGTCGGTGTATCGCCTCCTGCATACGCAGTGCCGCATACAGCGCCCGCTGCGGATGGTCTTCATGGGCGATGGGTGCGCCGAACAGCGCAAGGATGCCATCACCCAGCGTCTTGGCCACGTAGCCTTCGTAGTAGTGGACGGCTTCCATCATCAACGCGACGACAGGCTCGATCAGGCTCTGGGCCTCTTCCGGATCGAGGTCGTGGATCAGCGCCATGGAGCCGGCCATGTCGGCAAACAGCGCGGTGACGGTCTTGCGTTCACCGGCGGTCTCGCCCCGGGCTTCCATGGCCGCCTGTTCGGCGCGGATGCGCTCGGCAAGGTAATGGGGCGTGTAATGAATGGGCGCTGGAGAAGGCCCTGAAGCAGGCATGGGACGCGGTGATGGCGCAGCAGGCGCATCGGTTAGCGGTGCGCCGCATTCACTGCAGAATTTGGCGCCAAGGCCCGCCTCGTGGCCACAACGCGGACAGCTGCGAAACAGCCTGGTGCCGCACGCTTCACAGAAGCTGGCCCCGGAGGGATTCTCGAATCCGCAGTTTGCGCAGCGCATACGACCTCCTCCCTTGCCTGGTGCCTGCTTCTTAACATTAGGCGCCGAACCCGCTGGCGGCAAGACGCGACCGGATGAGAGTCTCTCCCTTGGTACCTATGCCTCAGGTGACTTGTGAATTCCAACCCTCCCGCCGCATTGAGGCAATGCGTTGCCATGAAGCGGGTCAGACGAGAAACCGGACGCCAGGCATAAATCGCGCACAAACAAAAACGCCACTCTATTGAGTGACGCTTTGGTTAATTCGCAGCAGCAAGCACCGGGATCACCCGCGACGGCTTGACCGATTTAAACGAAAAACTGGAGTAGATCTCTTTGACCGCCGGCAAGGTTTGCAGCACCTCTCGGGCAAACTCGCCGAAGGACTCCAGGTCCTTGGCCACCACTTCCAGCAGGAAATCGTAGCGCCCCGACACGTTGTGGCAGGCGACGATTTCCGGGATTTCCAGCAGGCGCTGTTCGAAGGTTCTGGCCGTGTCCTGGGAGTGGGATTCCATCATCACGCTGACAAACGCGGTGACACCGTAGCCGAGGGCCTTGGGCGAAAGAATCGCCTGGTAGCCGCTAATCACCCCGTTTTCTTCGAGGATCTTGACCCGCCTCCAGCACGGCGAGGTGGTCAGGGCAACGGCGTCGGCCAGTTCGGCGATGGTCAGTCGGGCATTGCCTTGCAGGGCGATGAGTAGGGCTTTGTCGGTACGATCCAGGCCAACAGGCATGTCTTGCCTCTCTATCTTGTTTTTATGGGTATTTATTCCAAATTACCCGTTATTCATGGGTCAGTTTGGAATTTATCGCGTTGAAATTGAGCATAGCATTGTAGGAAATCCGGGAGCGTTCACCATGAACAATAAAAACAATGACCTTGGCTTTTCCACCCGTGCGATCCATCACGGCTACAACCCGCTGGACAACAACGGCGCACTGATTCCGCCGATTTACCTCACTTCCACCTTCGCCTTCGCCACCGCCGAATACGGCGCCGGCTGTTTTGCCGGCGAAGAACGCGGGCATTTTTACACGCGTATTTCCAACCCTACCCTGGCACTGCTGGAGTCGCGCATGGCGACCCTGGAAAACGGCGAAGCGGCGGTGGCCTTCAGCTCCGGCATGGGCGCCATTGCCGCGACCTTCTGGACCCTGCTGCGGCCCGGTGACGAGATCATCGTCAACCGTACCCTGTACGGTTGCACCTTCGCCCTGCTGCACCACGGTATCGGCGAGTTTGGCGTCAAGGTGCGCCATGTCGACATGTCCAACCTGGCCGAACTGCGCGATTCCATCGGCCCTGCCACGCGCATGATCTATTTCGAATCCCCGGCCAACCCGAACATGCAGTTGGTCGACATCACGGCGGTGGCCGAAATCGCCGGTGAACACCGGGATGTCACCCTGGTGGTGGATAACACCTACTGCACCCCCTACCTGCAACGACCGCTGGACATGGGCGCCGACGTGGTGGTGCATTCGGCCACCAAGTACCTCAGCGGCCATGGCGACATCACCGCCGGTATCGTGGTTGCCAGCCAGGTACTGGCGGACCGGATTCGTCTGCAAGGGTTGAAGGATCTGACTGGCGCGGTGATGTCGCCCCAGGACGCCTTTTTGCTGATGCGCGGGCTCAAGACCCTGTCGTTGCGCATGGAACGCCATTGCAGCAACGCCCAGGTGGTTGCCCAATATTTGCAGGACCACCCGGCCGTCGAGTGGGTGACTTACCCCGGCCTGCCCTCCTTCCCCCAATACGAATTGGCGTCCCGGCAGATGAAATTGCCTGGGGGCATGATCGCCTTCGAACTCAAGGGTGGACTGGTCACCGGTAAGCGTTTCATGAACGCCCTGGAGCTGTTCAGCCGCGCGGTCAGCCTGGGGGACGCCGAATCCCTGGCCCAGCACCCGGCGAGCATGACCCATTCCACCTACACCCCTGAAGAGCGCGCTCGCCACGGTATTTCCGAGGGGCTGGTGCGCTTGTCGGTGGGGTTGGAAGACATTGCCGACCTGCTGGCCGACGTCACCCAGGCCCTGGACGCCTGCGCTTAAGGGAGGTTGAACATGGTCACACATAACCCCGTCAACGATGGCGACCTCAGTGCGCAAGACCAGGACCCGCAGGAAACCCGGGAATGGCTCGACGCCCTGGCCTCCACCCTCGCCGCCTGTGGCCCGGAGCGCGCCCGCTACCTGCTCAAGCGCCTGGAGGAATACGCTGGCGAGCACGGCATCAGCCGCGATGCCCAGGCGTTTTCCGCCTACCGCAACACCCTGTCCCTGGAGCAACAGGGCACCTACCCCGGTGATTTGCTGCTGGAAGAGCGCATCACCGGTCTGCTGCGCTGGAACGCCCTGGCCATGGTGGTCCGGGCCAACCATGCCTACGGAGAACTGGGCGGGCATATCGCCAGTTACGCCTCGGCGGCGGAAATCTTCGAGGTGGGCTTCCAGCACTTTTTCCGCGGTGATGGCGACGCGGGACAACGCAACGCCGACCTGGTGTTTTTCCAGCCGCACTCGGCGCCCGGAGTGTACGCCCGGGCCTTTCTCGAAGGTCGCCTGAGCGAAGAACAACTGGCCAACTACCGCCAGGAAATCAACGGCCCGGGGCTGTGCTCCTACCCCCATCCGTGGCTGATGCCGGACTTCTGGCAGTTCCCCACCGGCTCCATGGGCATCGGTCCCATCAGTGCGGTGTATCAGGCGCGGTTCATGCGCTATTTGCAGCACCGTGGCCTGGCGCAGACCGCCGGGCGTCACGTCTGGGGCGTGTTTGGCGATGGCGAGATGGACGAACCGGAGTCCATCGCCGGCCTGTCCCTGGCGGCCCGGGAGCAGCTGGACAACCTGACCTTTATCGTCAACTGCAACCTGCAACGCCTCGACGGCCCGGTGCGCGGCAATGGCCAGATCATTCAGGAACTCGAAGCGCTGTTCGCCGGTGCCGGCTGGAACGTGATCAAAGTGCTGTGGGGCTCGGAGTGGGATGCGCTGTTCGCCCGCGACACCGACAACGTGCTGCTCAAACGCCTGGCGGCCACCCCGGACGGCGAATTCCAGACACTCGGTGCCCATGACGGCGCATATAACCTGGAACACTTCTTCCAGAAGGACCCGCAAGTCCAGCGCCTGGTGAAGCATATGAGCGCCGAAGAGATCAATGGCCTCAAACGCGGGGGGCATGATTTTCGAAAACTGTATGCCGCCTTCGCCGCCGCCAAAGCCTGCAAGGGCCGCCCGACGGTGATCCTGGCGAAAACCAAAAAAGGCTTTGGCATCGGCGCGGCCGGTGAGTCGCGGATGACCGCGCACCAGGCGAAAAAACTCGATGTCGCCGCCCTGCTGACCTTCCGCGACCGCTTCCATTTGCCGCTGTCGGACGAGGACGTGGAGCAACTGCGTTTCTATCGCCCGCCCGAAGACAGCCCGGAAATGCACTACCTGCGCGCGCGTCGCCAGGCCCTGGGCGGGCCACTGCCAGCGCGCAAGAGCCAGGCGCCGAAGATCCCGGTGCCGCCACTGGAAGCCGCCGGCGGTTTTGCCTTGAACAGCGAGGGCAAGGAGATGTCCACCACCATGGCCGCCGTGCGCATGCTCACGGCCTGGCTAAAAGCCCCGCAGCTGGGGCCACGGGTGGTACCCATTGTGGCCGATGAGGCGCGCACCTTTGGCATGGCCAGCCTGTTTCGGCAAATCGGTATTTATTCGCCCCACGGGCAGTTGTATGAACCGGAAGACTGTGGCTCGATCCTGTCCTATCGCGAATCCCGGGACGGCCAATTGCTCGAAGAAGGCATCACCGAGGCCGGCGCCCTGTCGTCCTGGGTGGCCGCGGCCACCTCCTATTCGGTGCACGGCGAACCGATGCTGCCAGTGTATATCTACTACTCGATGTTTGGTTTCCAGCGGGTCGGCGACTTGATCTGGGCTGCCGCCGATCAGCGCTCCCGGGGCATTTTGCTGGGGGCCACCGCAGGCCGCACCACCCTCGGCGGTGAAGGCTTGCAGCACCAGGACGGTTCCAGCCTGGTGATGGCGTCGATGGTGCCCAACTGCCGCGCCTGGGATCCGTGTTTTGCCGGGGAACTGGCGGTGATCCTCGACCACGCTGCACGACGCCTGCTGGAAGAGCAGTGCGACGAGTTCCACTACGTTGCGGTGATGAACGAAAACTACCCCCAGCCGTCGATCGCTGAAACCCGGCATGCCGATATCCTGCGTGGCCTGTATCGGTATTCGAGCAGCAGCGCCGAGCCGTCGCGGATTCGCCTGCGGCTGGTGGGCTCAGGAACCATCCTGCGGGAGGTGATCGCAGCCAGCGAGATTCTGGCCCGGGACTGGGGCATCGACAGCGAGGTGTTCAGCGCCACCAGCTTCAGCGAACTGGCGCGTCAGGCCCGCGAGGTCGAGCGGGACAATCGGCTGGACGCCAGCGCCCGGCGCAGCAGCCAGCTGGACAAATACCTGGGCGGCACGCGGCCAATCATCGCTGCCACCGACTACATCCGCGCCTGGCCCCAACTGATCGCCCAGTACCTCGAAGCGCCCTACACCACCCTGGGCACCGACGGTTTTGGCCGCAGCGATAATCGACAAAACCTCAGGGCATTCTTTGAGGTGGATCAGCACAGCATTGTCATTGCCAGTTTAAAAAGTCTGGTGGACCATGACGGCCTCGACCCCGGCGTACTCGCCGACGCGATCCAGCGCTACAAACCCGCCCCTTCGCGCACCGCGCCCTGGGATCGCTGAATCACCTGCAACACCCTTTGAATCGTTACCCACAGGAGTAGTGTCTAGTCCTGAAGACAGGTCAGAAGGTGTAAACCTTATTCAGGACGAGACATACAGAACAACCAGCCACCACTGGCCGCCCTCGACAACCTGCAGCGGTGATTTATATTGGCAGCATTTCTAAAAGCATGGCGCCCTCGCTGCGGGTTGGCTTCGTCACTGCCGAACCGGCAGTGGCCGAAGCTTTGCTGCACTACATTGGTATTAATCGCCTGCAAGCCATGCCGCTACGGGCTTTACACGAACCTGCGGGAGGAAAACCTGCCAGCGACAGGAACGAGGTGATACCTCGTCTTTTGCATTCCCTGCAATAGTGAATTGTCATCAAAAAGATTGATAGCCGCCTAACGAAAGCCTCATGCTAGAGGGCTCGTTTCGAACTCATATCATTCCGAATGATAGTTACCTTTGCTTCATTCGATTCGTGCGATACAACCACGCCGAGCATTATCCGCCCATCTCAATACATTGGCGGATGCACTCATGGAACAGTCACTCAAACATATGCGCTTCCCCTTGGCCGTTCTGGCCTTGCTGGTGATGAGCGCCTGCGGCAAGACGCCAAACACTGCCGCCAGCATGCCAGCAGCCAAGGTCAGCGTGGCCAAGGTGCTGGAACAACCGGTCAACGAGTGGGACGAATTCACCGGTCGCCTCGAAGCCCCGGAAACCGTGGAAATCCGTCCTCGGGTGTCCGGCCAGATCGATGAAGTAGCCTTTATCGAAGGTGCACTGGTCAAGAAAGGCGACCTGCTGTTCCAGATCGACCCTCGGCCGTTCCAGGCTGAAGTCCGCCGCCTCGAAGCTCAAGTTGCACAGGCCCGCGCCAATGCCACCCGCAGTGAAAACGAAGCCCAGCGTGGCGAGCGGCTGCGGACCAGCAACGCGATCTCCGCCGAACTGGCTGACTCGCGCACCAGCGCCGCGCAAGAAGCCCGCGCCGGCGTCGCGGCAATTCAAGCGCAACTGGACGTCGCCAAGCTGAACCTGAGTTTCACCCGCGTGATCTCGCCCATCAGCGGGCGCGTCAGCCGTGCGCAAATCACCGCCGGCAACCTGGTGACCGCCGACACAACGGCCCTGACCAGCGTGGTTTCCACTGACAAGGTTTATGCCTACTTCGACGCCGATGAACGTGTATTCCTCAAATACACCCAACTCGCCCGCCAGGGCCAACGCGGTCAAACCACTCCGGTTTACCTCGGCCTGTCCAATGAGGACGGCAACCCGCACCAGGGTCAGATGAACTTCGTCGACAACCAGGTCAATCCGAAAACCGGCACCATCCGTGGTCGTGCCGTCTTCGACAACAGCAAAGGCGAATTCACCCCTGGCTTGTATGCCCGCCTGAAACTGGTCGGCAGCGGTACCTACTCCGCTGTGCTGATCAACGACGAAGCGGTCGGTACTGATCTGGGCAAGAAGTTCGTGCTGGTGATGGATGCCGACAACAAGTCGGCCTATCGCGCGGTCGAGTTGGGTCCGAAAATCGAAGGCTTGCGCATCGTGCGCAGCGGCCTGAACAAAGACGACACCATCATCGTCAAGGGCTTGCAGCGGGTACGTCCGGGTTCACCGGTCGCCCCTGAAGTGGTCCCCATGGCCAGCAACGAAACCCTCGCCGCTTTGGCGCAACAACGACAAGCACTGGAAGCCAGCAACCTGCCCCAAGTCGCGCCCGCCAAGAGCACAACTGGCGTAGCGGTGAAACTGGCCAGCGCTGCGACTCCACGCGGTTAAGGGGAGACAACTCCGATGAATTTTTCCCAATTCTTCATCTCACGACCGATCTTCGCAGCGGTGCTTTCGCTGCTGATCCTGATCGCCGGCGCCATCTCGCTGTTCCAGTTACCGATCAGTGAATACCCAGAAGTGGTACCGCCGACCGTGGTGGTGCGCGCCAACTTCCCGGGTGCCAACCCTAAAGTCATCGGTGAAACCGTGGCCGCTCCCTTGGAGCAAGCCATCACCGGCGTCGAGAACATGCTGTACATGTCCTCGCAGTCAACCGCTGACGGCAAGATCACCCTGACCATCACCTTTGCTCTGGGCACCGACCTGGACAACGCTCAGGTGCAGGTGCAGAACCGCGTCACCCGCTCCGAGCCCAAGCTGCCCGCAGAAGTGACCCGCATCGGCATCACGGTGGACAAGGCCTCGCCCGACCTGACCATGGTTGTGCACTTGACTTCGCCGGACAAACGCTACGACATGCTCTACCTGTCCAACTACGCCCTGCTCAACATCAAGGATGAGCTGGCGCGTCTGGGCGGTGTCGGCGATGTGCAGCTTTTCGGTATGGGCGACTACTCGCTGCGGGTCTGGCTCGATCCGAACAAGACCGCTTCGCGTAACCTGACCGCGACCGATGTGGTCAACGCGATTCGCGAACAGAACCGTCAGGTTGCCGCGGGTGCCCTGGGTGCGCCGCCAGCACCGAGCGCCACCGCGTTCCAGCTCTCGGTCAATACCCAAGGTCGTCTGGTCACCGAGGAAGAGTTCGAGAACATCATTATTCGCTCCGGCGAAAACGGTGAAATCACCCGCCTCAAAGACATCGCTCGCGTCGAGTTGGGCTCGAGCCAATACGCCTTGCGTTCCTTGCTGAACAACCAACCGGCCGTGGCGATCCCGATCTTCCAGCGCCCGGGTTCGAACGCTATCGAGATCTCCAACGAAGTTCGGGCGAAAATGGCCGAGCTGAAGAAGAACTTCCCTGAAGGCATGGACTTCAGCATCGTGTATGACCCGACGATTTTCGTTCGCGGTTCTATCGAGGCAGTGGTGCACACGCTGTTCGAAGCACTGATTCTGGTCGTGCTGGTAGTGATCCTGTTCCTGCAAACCTGGCGCGCCTCGATCATTCCGTTGGTGGCAGTGCCGGTATCGCTGATCGGTACGTTCGCGGTGATGCACCTGTTCGGCTTCTCGCTGAACGCGCTGTCGTTGTTCGGACTGGTATTGGCCATCGGTATCGTCGTTGACGACGCCATCGTGGTGGTGGAAAACGTCGAACGAAACATCGGCCTGGGCCTGACACCGGTCGAAGCGACCAAGCGCGCCATGCGTGAAGTGACCGGCCCGATCATCGCCACCGCGCTGGTGCTGTGTGCGGTGTTTATTCCGGCCGCCTTCATCTCCGGGTTGACCGGGCAGTTCTACAAGCAGTTCGCGTTGACCATTGCGATCTCCACGGTGATCTCGGCCTTCAACTCGCTGACGCTGTCGCCAGCATTGGCTGCGGTATTGCTCAAAAGCCATGATGCGCCCAAGGACCGCTTCTCGAAGGTCCTCGACGGGATCTTCGGTGGCTGGCTGTTCCGTCCGTTCAACCGCTTCTTTGATCGTGCCAGCCATGGTTATGTAGGCACCGTGAGCCGCGTGATCCGCAGCAGCGGTATCGCCCTGCTGCTGTACGCCGGCCTGATGGCGCTGACGTTCCTCGGTTTCTCCAGCACACCGACCGGTTTCGTGCCGGGCCAGGACAAACAATACCTGGTGGCCTTCGCCCAACTGCCGGATGCAGCGAGCCTGGACCGTACCGAGGATGTGATCAAACGCATGTCCGACCTGGCCCTGAAACAGCCTGGCGTGGAAAGTGCAGTGGCCTTCCCGGGTCTGTCGATCAACGGTTTCACCAACAGCCCTAACGCCGGCATTGTGTTCGTCACCCTGAAACCGTTCGATCAGCGCAAGGACCCGAGCCAATCGGCCGGTGCCATTGCCGGTGCCTTGAACGGCCAGTACGCCGGCATTCAGGAAGCCTACATGGCGATCTTCCCTCCGCCGCCAGTACAGGGCCTGGGCACCATCGGTGGTTTCCGCCTGCAGATCGAAGACCGTGGCAACCTGGGGTATGACGAGCTGTTCAAAGAAACCATGAACATCATCAACAAAAGCCGCAGCGTGCCGGAACTGGCCGGGCTGTTCACCAGCTATACCGTGAACGTGCCACAGGTCGATGCCGCCATCGACCGGGAGAAAGCCAAGACCCATGGTGTGGCCGTCAGCGACATCTTCGACACCCTGCAGATCTACCTGGGCTCGTTGTATGCCAACGACTTCAACCGCTTTGGCCGCACCTATCAGGTCAACGTTCAGGCCGAGCAACAGTTCCGCCTCGAGCCTGAGCAGATCGGTCAGCTGAAAGTGCGCAACAACAAAGGCGAGATGATCCCGCTGGCAACCTTCATCAAGGTCAGCGACACCTCGGGCCCGGACCGCGTGATGCATTACAACGGCTTTATCACCGCTGAAATCAACGGTGCCGCAGCCCCTGGCTACAGCTCCGGCCAAGCCCAGAAAGCAATCGAGAAACTGCTCAAGGACGAATTGCCTAACGGCATGACCTACGAATGGACCGACCTGACCTACCAGCAGATTCTCTCGGGTAACACCGCGCTGTTCGTGTTCCCGCTCTGCGTGCTGCTGGCGTTCCTGGTACTGGCCGCACAATACGAGAGCTGGAGCCTGCCACTGGCGGTGATCCTGATCGTACCGATGACCCTGCTCTCGGCCATCACCGGTGTGATTGCTTCGGGTGGCGACAACAACATCTTCACCCAGATCGGCTTGATCGTACTGGTGGGACTGGCCTGTAAGAACGCGATTCTGATCGTCGAGTTTGCCAAGGATAAGCAAGAGGAAGGACTGGACCCGCTCAGTGCGGTACTGGAAGCCTGCCGTCTGCGTCTGCGGCCGATCCTGATGACCTCGTTTGCCTTCATCATGGGTGTGGTGCCATTGGTCTACTCCAGCGGTGCCGGTGCGGAAATGCGTCACGCCATGGGTGTGGCGGTGTTCTCCGGGATGCTCGGGGTGACCTTCTTCGGTCTGTTGCTGACACCGGTGTTCTACGTATTGATCCGACGTTATGTGGAGCGCGGCGAAGCACGCAAAGCGGCCAAGGCCCTGAAACTGGAGGAGCAACAATGAGCCTGAAAGCCTTCCTGCCGAGCTTGCTGGCACTAGCCTTGAGCGCCTGTGCCGTGGGCCCGGACTATAAGACCCCTGCCACGGAGCCGGCCAACATCACGGCCGCCACCGATGGCGCTGCCGGTCAGAAGAACTTCGACCGTGCACGTTTCGAAGGCATCTGGTGGCAGCAGTTCGACGATCCGACCCTCAACCAGTTGGTGACTCGATCCTTGCAGGGCAACCGTGAGTTGCGTGTGGCCTTTGCCCGCTTGAAAGCGGCTCGAGCGATCCGCGATGACGTCAGCGATGACGCCATGCCGACCATCACCAGCCGCGCCAGCAGTAATCTAGGCACGGCTCAGCAACCTGGCATCACTGAAAAGCGCGTGCACACCGAACGCTACGATCTGGGCCTGGACATGGCCTGGGAGCTGGACTTGTTCGGACGTATCCAGCGCAATCTGGAAGCCAGCGATGCCGACACCCAAGTGGCCGCCGCCGATCTCTACCAACTGCAAGTCACCATGATTGCCGAGTTGGTGGATGCCTACGGGCAACTGCGCGGCGCGCAACTGCGGGAAAAGATCGCGCTGGCCAACCTGAAGAACCAGCAGGACTCGCGCAAAATCACCGAAAGCCTGCGTGACGTCGGCGTCGGTGACCAGCTCGATGTGGTGCGTGCCGATGCCCGCCTCGCGGCGGTCGAAGCCAGCGTGCCGCAATTGCAAGCCGAGCAAGTGCGCGAGCGTAATCGCATCGCCACCCTGCTCGGTGAGCGCCCGGACAAACTGAGCGTGGACCTCAGCCCGGCGAATCTGCCGGCGATTGCCAAGGCATTGCCGATTGGCGATCCGGGTGAGTTGCTGCAACGCCGTCCAGACATCCTCAGCGCCGAGCGCAAACTGGCGGCAGCGACGGCGCGAATCGGTGTGGCCAAGGCCGACTTGTTTCCCAAGGTCAGCTTGAGCGGTTTCCTCGGTTTCACTGCCGGACGTGGCTCGCAGATCGGTTCTTCGGCCGCCAACGCCTGGGCGCTGGGCCCAAGCATCACTTGGGCAGCGTTCGACCTGGGCAGTGTGCGGGCTCGCTTGCGCGGTGCCAATGCTCAAGCCGAGGGCGCGCTGGCGACCTATGAGCAACAAGTGCTGTTGGCACTGGAAGAATCGGAAAATGCCTTCAGTGATTACGGCAAACGTCAGCAGCGCCTGATTTCGTTGATTCGTCAGAGTGAATCAAGCCGCGCTGCTGCCGACCTGGCGGAAATTCGCTACCGCGAAGGCACTGCGGACTTCCTCGTGTTGCTCGACGCGCAACGCGAACGTCTGGCTGCCGAAGATTCCCAGGCCCAGGCCGAAGTCGATCTGTACCGCGGCATCGTCGCCATCTACAAAGCCCTCGGCGGCGGCTGGCAGCCAGAGACGGTTGCCAGTAGCAACTGATTCAAACACTTCTTTGGTTGGCCGCAACCAGCCATTTTTCAGCCCCGCGCCTCATTCGGTCGCGGGGCTTTTTTTGGGGTTTTCCATAGATGATCGTTCCCACGCTCCTGCGTGGTAACGCATCCCGGTGACGCTCTGCGTCACATGGACGCGGAGCGTCCAGGGCG
>NZ_JBWKTM010000014.1:134488-190861 GCF_059420325.1 Pseudomonas sp. GW821-FHT04C07 | reverse complement strand
GTTTGTCGGTCATGAAAAACTCCTCGATAGATGCATTTTCCACTTATCGAGGTGTCCGGGGAAATTAGACCACTACACAGATCTGCCAATGATCGTTCCCACGCTCTGCGTAGGAACGATCAACTAAGGCAGAGGTGCCGGGCACAAGACCTGTGGCGAGGGGGCTTGCGACGACGCGCTCCGTAGCAGCTGCCGAAGGCTGCGTTCGGCCGCGTAGCGGTCGTAAAATCAGGCGCTGCGGTGTTACAGGCTAACCGTGGTGGCATGATTCGCGACTGCTGCGCAGCCGAACGCAGCCTTCGGCAGCTGCTACGGACGGGCATCAGCCCCCTATCCACCCGCCGCCAGACCCGCCGGAACCTGAGGTGGCGTCACGATTTGCGTGAGGTCGATATGCTTCCAGACCGGCTTGGCCCCCAGACGCGCGTTGAAGCGGATGTTGAACGTAAAGTCGTCCTGGGTGGGCTCAGTCAACGGCTTGCCGTAAACCGGTTCGATCGCCGCCAGGTCGTAACCCATCAGCTGCAGCAACGTAGGGAAGATGTTGTAGTGACTGGAGTGGTCTTTATTACCCGCAAGCGCGGTTTGCCAGTCGAGGGTATGCAGGTCACTGCCCTGGATCACCACCAGCGGCACCAGGCCCTCTTCCTCCAGCGGATCCGCCCCGCAATGAGTATTCAGGCCCGGGTTGCCGCGTTCATGCAGGTCCTGGCCGTGATCGGAGGTGTAGATCAGCACCGCGTGACTCAGGTCCGCATTGGCGAAGATACGCGAGAAGAACTCGCCGACATTCCACAGCAGCGTGTTCTTGTAGGCATTACGGTACAGCATCCAGTCATCGGGCTGGCCGTTGAAGCCGTCACGCGAACCGGTGTCGGCGACCTCGACATACTGCCCGCGTGACAGCGCCGGCCGATAGCTCATGAAGTCATCCGGGTATTTGTCATGGACCGGGAAGTGCGCACCGACCTTGTTGATGACCACCAATTGCGGCTGGCCGTCGTTGAGCAGCTCGATCAGTTTATGCGCCACCGCCATGTCCCGGTCGCGTACAGGGGTCTGGTCGAACTGGACAAACTCGTCGATGTCCTTGCGTTCAAGGTCAGTCATCAGATTCTGCAAGAGGCCGCCCGTACGCTGGGCATCGATATACACCGTGCGTAACCCTGCCTGTTTGGCGTACTGCCAGATCGACGGCAGAGTCGAGTTGATCCGCCTGTAGTCACTGCGGGTACCGCCATAGCGCAACGTGACGTTGGTATCAGCGCTGCAGTTGGCAATGGACGCCGCATAGCCATAGTTGTAAATGTCCACCCCCGCACGGGGCTCTTTCAGGTTGCTGTGCACACCGAATGGGGCGTTGATATCCAGGTAATTGCCGGACACGCTTTCATCGATGATCAGCACGATATCGTGGCCGACAGCCTGAGGCTGTCGTGACAGGCTGACCTTCTCACGGGGGCCTACGGTGTTATGCGCGGTCTCATAGGCGAACAGGGTCAGGTAAGCCAGCGGCGTGTACATGATGGGCAAGCCCCTGGCGCCCTCGCCCGCCCGCACGAAGAGCACGGCCGAAAGCAGCACCACCCCGAGCACCGGTGCCGCCGTCAGTAGGTAACCTGGCAGAGGCAGGCGCCGCCGCGGTTTGAGCCCGATGCCCAGCAGCAGCAACAACCCACTGGCCGCCGAGCCGAGAATGACCTGACGGTATTGGTAAGCCGCCTCCTGAATGAACCCGCCCGAATAGACCAGCGAGACGAAGCTGCTGTAGGTCAGGTAATCGGCGGTGACCCTGGTGTAGATGTCGAAAAATACCGCTGAGATGAAGAAAACCAGCGCAAACAGATGACGGACCAGCGTCTGGCGAATGTAGGCGCTCAGCAGTAAAACAAGCACAAGGGCGATGAACATTGCGGCAAACAGCAGCACCGGCAAACCGAAGCCCATCGTGGTAATGCGTTCAAGGTAGTAGTCGTAGTTTTTCAGCACATACAGAACGATCAGTAGTTCCTTGATGTACCTCACCATAAATCCCTCTTTTGGGCTGGCGTGCGACCCCCGCGCCATCACTGTAAACGCCCGTTAATACAGGTAAGGGAACGCCGACGTGCAATTGCCGATCCTCCCTTTACCACGCCCGCCACAAAGTCAATTAATTGACGACCATGATTCGTCTCTGCCATCTCCGTCACTAATTATTTGAGACCCTAGCATCGCACCATCAAAGTGCAAACCGCTGTTTCATCCATGAGAGTGTCAAAAAAAAGGTGACTCAAATCTGACACACCACTACCGCTTAGAGCCTTACAGATCAAGCGGTACGACCGTCCGTCGCTTAAATTTTGACGCTTTTTCTGACTCAAGAATGTTCCAAAGCCGCGGCCACAAAGCTCCTGATGGCAGAGCACCTGAATCTACCGATTTACCGACCACGAATAACATGTCATTTCGTTGACACGTTTTGGCCACGCTGGTCTATACCCACTTCAGCAGTCTTATGCAAGTTACATCCACCGCTCGTTGCGAGGCACGCCAATATGGACGTGAGCGTATTCGGTACGGGTTACGTTGGCCTGATTCAAGCAACCGCACTGGCAGACGTCGGCCACCGGGTCTATGTCGCGGCCGCGGAGCTGCATTATCGTGGAATCGGCCTGCGCAGCTTTGTCCCGGAAGGGGCGAGCGAATGAAAGTTCTGGTGACGGGTGCTGCCGGCTTTATCGGCGCCCATTGCGTTTTGCGTCTACTGCGCGATGGGCATCAGGTGTGTGGGCTGGACAATTTCAACGACTACTACAGCCCGGCCCTGAAGAGGGCCCGTGTGCGTTGGGTCAAAGCACAAGCGGGCGACTTCCCGCTGTTTCACCTGGACCTGGCCGACAATCAGGCGATCGCCGCGCTGTTCGCCCGCGAGCAACCGGAGGTGGTCATCCACCTGGCTGCACAGGCCGGGGTGCGCTACTCGCTGGACAACCCGCACGCCTACGTCGACAGCAACCTGACCGGGTTTCTGAATGTCCTCGAAGGCTGCCGTCATCACCCTGTGCGCCATTTGATCTATGCCTCATCCAGTTCGGTTTACGGTGCCAACCAGCACACGCCTTACTCGGTACAAGAAGGCGTCAACCACCCTCTCTCACTGTATGCCGCTACCAAGATAGCCAATGAGTTGATGGCGCACAGTTATAGCCACCTGTTCGGTATTCCGTGCACCGGCCTGCGCCTCTTCACCGTGTACGGCCCTTGGGGTCGTCCGGACATGTCGCCGATCCAGTTCGCCCAGGCGATCGTCGAACGACGCCCGCTGAAGCTATTCAACTACGGCCAGCACAAGCGCGATTTCACCTACATCGACGACATCATCGAAAGCCTGACACGCCTGCTCGACCATGCACCAAAAGCCGCGTCGGACTGGGATCGCGATCACGCGGATCCTGCGACCAGCATGGCGCCCTGGCGGCTTTACAACATTGGCGGACACCATCCGATCGAGCTCAAGGATTACGTCGCTCTTCTGGAAAAACACCTGGAAATCCCGGCGCAGGTCGAGCTGCTGCCGTTGCAACCGGGGGACGTACTCGACACCTGTGCCGACGTCTCGGAGCTGGAGACAGAAATCGGCTTTTACCCCCGGGTGGAACTGGACGAGGGGCTTGCACGCTTCGTTTCCTGGTTCCGTGATTACTACCAACTGCCCGTTGTTGAGGCACCGTTCGAAAGTGGGACTTCGTCACTGGCAGTACTTGTGCAGAAACGGAGAAGTTTATGACCGGCCACCCAAAAAATGTGCTGCTCACGGAGCTGCGGCGAGACAAACGCGTGGACTCCAACCATCGCATGCGACTTGAAGCCGCGATCCATAGGCAGGGTTGCGGCTGGATCACCGGCCGCAACGGCGGTCGCCCCTGGACCTTGTCGCGAACCAATCGCGTGTTGGCCTGCGTGGGTGCCTTGCTGCTGCTGATCCTGCTCTCGCCGGTTTTGCTGGCACTGGCGGCGATCGTCAAGCTGAGCAGTTGCGGTCCGGTGCTGTTCGTCCAGAATCGCACCGGCTATCGCGGTCGCGGCTTCGGTATGTACAAATTCCGAACCATGGTGGCCAACGCCGAAGAACTCAAAGAGTCCGTGCGCCACCTGAACAAACATGGCGCCGATGCCATCGACTTCAAAATCGATGAGGACCCGCGGGTCACCAGGATCGGTCGCTGGCTGCGTCGCAGCAGCCTGGACGAGTTACCCAATCTGATCAACGTGGTCACCGGCGACATGCGCCTGGTGGGTCCGCGCCCGACCTCATTCAATGCCTACCGCTACAAGGACAGCCACCTCGTGCGGCTGAGCATCTACCCCGGTATCACCGGCCTCTGGCAGATATCCGGGCGCAGCAATATCGACTTCGACCAACGCGTGGAGCTGGACCTGAGTTACATCGCAAAACAAAGCCCCATGCTCGATTTGAAGATCCTGTTGAAAACCCCCTTCACAGTATTCAGCGGCCACGGAGCGAGTTAAATGGACGGTTCATCTACCAAAAGCTTGAGCATCGCGAACCCGAGCGAGACTAACCTGACCTCGACCGTGCTCGATCAGAATCTGCGGATTCTCCTCCTGACTGCCGCCAACACCGACGGCGGCACCAGCACCAGCGCTCTGGCGCTGGCCAGTCAACTGGCGCAGATGAGCAGCGGCCAGGTACTGCTGGTCGATGCGAGCCAAGCGCAGAACAACCTCACCCAGCAGTTCGGGTTGCAGAAGGAACGCGGCTTTCGCGATCTGCTGTTCAACCAGGAGACACCGCCGCTGTTGCACGATTGCATCGTGCAGGTCTCGACCCTGCCCTTCCACATCCTGCCCAACGGTCGTCACATCCGCGGCACCGAGCATTTGAGTCCAGAGCAGTTACGCCCGTTGCTCAAGCAACTCGGTGCGCTGTATCGCTTCGTGGTGATCGATGGTGATGCGGTGTATTCGGCCGCCGACACCCTGGTCATCGGCACGCTGGTGGATGGTGTGATTCTGGTGGTGAGCGCCGAGGACACCCGCTGGGAGGTGGCGCAGGCTTCGGCCCAGCGCCTGACCCAGGCCGGCGCAAAACTGGTCGGCAGTGTCTTCAACCGCCGCAAGTACTACATGCCCAAATGGCTCTACAACAACCTGTGAGCAGCAGCCAAAGGATAACGACATGAAAGCTAAATGGCTTGCCCTGCTGTTGCTGCCTCTCGTAGGTTGCTCCAGCCAACCGGAAAACCAGATGCCGGTGCAGATCCTGACCGCCGCACCGGCCAACGCCCAGGCCAGCGACATGCCCAAGGTCGAGCAGACGCTGCGACCGCAGGATGTTCTCGACGTGATCTTCCACATCAGTACCAGCGGCTCGAATGCCTATCGCATCCAGTCCGGTGATGAGATCGGTCTTAACTTCACCGCGGCCAGCCAGCTCAACGGCAACCAGTTGGTGTTGCCGGATGGCACCATTGAGCTGCCGGGGGCCAACACTTCGGTGAAAATCACCGGAATGACCACCGATGAGGCGCGCCAGGCGATTCAGCGTGCCTATCAGCAAAAAATGCTGTTCCAGCCCAATCGCAACCAGGTGACGGTGCAGGTCATCAGCCCGCTGACCAACGAGCAGAACCTCAAAAACGCATTGAGCCACCCAGCCACCGGTATGAGCCGCGAGATCACCGTGGGTGCCGACGGTTATGCGAGCTTCCCGGAAATCGGCTCGATCCCGCTGCAAGGCATGACCGTCAACCAGCTGGAATCCTACCTCAACAGCCGCTACGCGCAGTTACCGGGGAGGATGACCGTCGACGTGCTGCTCAAGTCCACGGCAGGCAATGAAATCTATGTGCTCGGTGAAGTCGGGCAGCCCGGCGCTTATCCGATCCGTCGGCCGATCTCGGTGCTTGAAGCGCTGTCCCTGGCTCATGGGACGAGTGTCAAGGCACGGCTCGATTCGGTGGTGATCATGCGCCGTAACGGCAATCAGGTGGTCGCCCACCGCTACAACGTCGACGAAGCCCTGAGCGCCAAGGCGTCGCAGATGGCCTACCTGCAACCAAACGACATGCTTTATGTGCCCAAGACCAAGCTGGCCAGTGCCGGCGAGCTCGCGCGGCAACTGGCAGATGTCGTGCTGTTCCAGGGCGTGGGCTTCGGCTTCTCCTACCGTGTCGACGACAAAGGCAGTAACAACAACTAACCACACGCAGGTGAAAGGCCATGAATCCAAAGGAAAATTACCTGCACGAGTTTTTCCGGATCTTCTTCGCCAACAAGCAATTGGTGAAGCGAGTCTTCCTGATCTTCGCGGTGATCGCACTCGTGCTGCCGTTGGTGCTCAAACAGAGCTTCGATATCACCGCCCAAGTGATAGTGCAGTCCAAAAAACTCTCGCAAAGCGATGCCATGACGTCGTTGACCCAGGACACCGACAAGTTCATTCCGCCGTCACTGGCGGACATGGAAACAGAAAGCAATATCCTGCGTTCACCGGCTCTGGTTCGCCAGACCATCAGCCAGCTACGCGATCAGAGCCAATACTCGCCCAGCCCGGGTCTGTTGAATACCCTGGTGCTCAATCCATTGCACCGGGTCGTGATCAATCCGCTGCGCGAGTATGCGATCAACCCGGTGCGCAATGTGCTGGGACTCGAGGTCGACCCGGTACGCGACACCGCCCTGGATGATCTGACCAGGCAGGCCATGGATGGCCTCAAGGTCGAAACGCTGCCCGGCTCCAACGTGATCTCGATTATCTACAGCTTCAGTGATCCGGCACAGGGCACGAAATTCGTCGCGCAACTGCTGCAAAACTACTTGGCCAACCGCCAGGACCTGCAATCCATTGACCTGCCGCAGGCCTTCTACGAACAGAAGAAAAAACAGTATCAGGTGCGTCTCGATGGCCTGGAAGGTACACGCCTGGGTCTGCTGGAAAGCATCGGCTCTTCTGATCCCAAGGAAGAAATCACCTTCCGCCTGAACGCGATCAACACCGAAGAGCAAGCGCTCAACCTGTACCGTGACCGTCTGCTGGAAAACCAACGCTGGCTCGACTACCTGAGAACCAGCCTGGCGACTGCCAACAATGCCAAGCTCAACGACTACACCTTCCCCTACACCTTCACCACCACGGTGGACAACGTCGCCTTCGAAGATCGGGAAATCAAGCAGCTCGGCGAACAACTGACGGCCCAGGTGACCCGCTACAACAACGATCTGGCGGTCTTCCAGCCGGGCAGCGAACCGATGCAGATGACCCGCGAGCAGATTTCCCGCTCGCGGCAGCAATTCCTGAAGATCGTCAGCAATCGCATTCAGGAGCGAACCAACGATCTGGAGATTGTCAGCTCGGTGATTTCCCAGAAGACCGCGCGCATCGCCGACTACAAAAACCGCATCCATCAGCTGCAAGAGACCCAAAGCAAGCTGCGGCAAATGGACACCGAGATCGACGCTCTGCACGCGGCATTCTCCACCTACGCCCAACGCTTTGCAGAAAGCAGCAGCCAGCGTTTGCTCGACAATGACCTGTCGAACGCACGCGTTCTCAGCCCGCCGTATGAACCGACCGAGGCGGCCTTTCCGAGACCGCTGTTGATCATTCCGTTTGGCATGTTCACCGGTCTGTTGCTGGCCATCGCCCTGGTCTACGTGCGTGAGTTCTTCGATCATCGCTTCAAACACCCGGCGCAAATCACCCATCAGCTCGGCCTGCCGGTGCTGTTGGTGATCAACGATCAGAATGCCGAACAGCCCAATCCGCACCCGAACTGGACGGTGCCGAGCTTCGTGCATTGGGTGCGCAATTGAACATGCCGCTCAACCCTGCGCTGCCGATCATCCATCTGCTCAGCAGCGGCGGGTTCTACGGGGCTGAGCGGATGTTGCTGGACCATTGCCTGGCGACGCCGGGACAGCACCAGGTGCTGTTCCTGGACGCGCCGCCTGAGCTGATCGCGCGCTTTCGTGACGCCGGGGTCGACTGCCGCAGCTGCACAGGGCTGGGCGGACTGTTGCGGCACCTGCATCAACGCCGTGACGAACATCCGTTGGTCAATACGCATAACTTCAAGGGCCTGTTGTTTGGCTGGGTGGGGGCCACGCTGTGGCGCCTGCCGCTGGTCATCACCCAACACGGTTTTACCCCGCGCAGTCGCAAGCAACGCTTCTACACCTGGCTGAGCCTGCAACTGTGCCGTACCGCTTCGGTCGATCGGGTGGTCTGTGTCGCCGAGAGCATCGCTGTGCTGCATCGACGCGCCAGCGTGCGGGCAGAAAAGCTGCAAGTGATCCCCAATGGTTTGCCGGCCGCCACCGCCCTGCTCCAGCACAAGGACAACCACCAGCTCTGGCTGGCGGGCTATGTCGGACGGCTGAGCAGCGAGAAAGGCCCGGATTTGTTTCTCGATGCGCTGATCCCGCTCTGCCAGCAACATCCCGAGTTGCACGCGGTGATGCTCGGCGACGGCCCCGAACGCGACAGCCTGCTCGCACGGATCACCGCTGCCGGACTGCTCGAGCGCATCGAGCTGCCGGGCTACCAGACCGAGATGCGCGCCTGGTGGACGAAGCTCGATGCACTGGTGATCAGCTCGCGTACCGAAGGCACGCCGATGATTCTGCTCGAGGCCATGCAAGCCGGCGTACCGGTGGTGGCATTCGCTGTGGGCGGGATTCCCGATGTCATCGAGGACCGGTACAACGGCCTGCTTGCCCCACCGACTGACAGCGCCGCCCTCGCCCGCCAGATCGCTACCCTGCTGGGCGAGAAGAAGCTGGCTCGGCTACTGGCGGAAAACGCTCGCCATACCCAGCTTGATCGCTACGACCTGCAGGCTTTGGCCGAGCGCTGGTCGCAGCTATACATCCGTACTGCACGGGAGGCTCGCGCGTGATTTTTCCACTCTCGATAGTCAGCCTGTTAGGGCTGGTTTGCCTGGGGCTGCTGGCCAGCCCCTACCCTTATCTGGCGCCTGGCGTCGTGCTGGTCCTGGTCGGCGTCGCGGTACTGTACCGGCGTCCCGGTTGGGGCCTGCTGGGCATCGTCGCCCTGGTGCCATTCGAAGGCCTGTTCAAAGACAACGCTGTTTCCGGGGCAAAACTCCTCGGCGCCGCGCTGGCCCTGATCCTCTGCTTGCAACTGGCCCTGCACCAGCTCCCGTCCGAGCGGCTACGCAGCAATGTCTGGCGGTTCCTGACGTGGTTTATGGTGCTGTACTTTCTGAGCATGCTGGTAACCGATGACCTGGGCATGTCCCTCGGCAACCTGCGGGAGCTGAGCGTGGGCCTGGTGCTCTTCGTGATCACCTTGCTGATCGGCCGCGAGCTGAACCAGGACCTGTTCTGCCGGCTGGTGACCCTCAGCGTCTCCCTGACCTGCATGCTGGCGATATTTTCCAGCAAGTATCAGGATCAAGGCCGAGCGTCCGGTCTGCTCGAAGACTCGAACGCTTTTGCCTTATTGATCGCCTTCGCCGTACCGTTGGCGCTGCTGCTGGTGATCAAGAGTCCGAATCTGTTGCAGCGGCTGTTCTGGGCCGGTTGCTGCTTACTGCTGCTGGGCAGCATGACCAAAACCGAATCACGTTCGGGGCTGGTGGTGCTGTTCTTGAGCCTGCTCATCGGCGTCTACCACTACCGCGCACAATTGCCACGGATTCGCCCGCGCCACCTGGGTTTGGCCATGCTCGGCCTGGCGATCTTCATTCCCTTGGCGATCTACGCGTTGCCGGCGGGCTACATCGCGCGCATCCAGTCGCTCAGCGTGCTCACCGCCGGCGCCAGCGGCCACAACGATGAGTCTTTGGGACGCCGCGCTTCGTACATCGTGGTCGGCTCCCGGATGATCGGCGAACACCCGCTGCTCGGCTCCGGCCCCGGAACCTTCCCGCGGCATTACGCAACCACCGGCTACGCCAAGGCGTTCTCGACCAACCGCAAGGCCGGTGACCTGTACCGGCGCGCCCACAACACCTACCTGGAGATTTTCAGCGAGATTGGCATCCCCGCGGGGCTGTTGTTCATCGGCATGCTCGGCATGGGCTTGTACAACATGCTGCGTGCCCGCCACGCCTGGTTACTGCGAGATAACCGGGAGCAAGCGGACATGGTCACGCATCTGGCCATGAGCCTGCTGTCGCTGACGCTGTTCTTGATGTTCCTCAGCACGCCGAACCAGAAATACCTGTGGATCATGCTCGCGCTCTCCAGCGTGCTACGCCTGAAGGCTGAACAAAGCCCGCTGCCGGAGCCGCAAACATGATCCTCATCAGCATCATCATCCCGATGTACAACGAGGCCCGACACATCGGCCGTACCCTGCAGGCCGCGCGCCTGGCGGCCCAGGTCGCGGACCTTGAGTGCGAGCTGGTGGTGGTCGATAACGGCTCGCAGGATCAGGGCCCGCAGATCGCCCGCGAACTGGGCGCTCAGGTGTTGTTTCTGCCCGGCGTAAACATCGGTGCGTTGCGCAATCACGGTGCCGCCAACGCGCGTGGAGAATGGCTGGCTTTCCTCGATGCCGACATTGAAATGCCGCAGAACTGGCTCTCGCTGCTGCTTGAACTTGAGGCCGGTGGTCGGGCCGATGTCCTCGCGCTGGAGCTTCACGCCCCCGCTCAAGCGCCATGGTTCGCCCGCGCCTGGCAGCGCCGCTTGTTGCGATCCGGCAGCCAAACCATGCGCACGGTGCAATGGCTGCCGACGGCCAATCTACTGTTGCGGGAGGAGTGGTTCGCACGGGTCGGCGGCTTCGACGAGAGCCTGCGCACGGCTGAAGACAAGGACCTGACAATGCGCCTGAGCCGGGCCGGCGCCCGATTGGTGAGCGTCAATGAGTGTGTCGCCCTGCATTGGGGCTATGAAGGCAGCTGGCGCGAGTGGTTGGGCAAAGAGCTGTGGCGCCAGGGTAGCCACCTGCAGCTGCTGCACAGCAACGGCGTCAGTCTGCGCTTGCTGCGCTTCCCGTTGCTGTCGATGGGCGCCTGGTTACTGGACGGTCTGACGATCTCGGCATTGCTGGACGGCCGGCCTCATCTGGCCCTGTCCCTGTTGCTGATGACCAGCCTGCCGGCGCTGGCGCTGAGCCTGCGCCAAAGTCTGAAACACCTTGCCCCCGGTCTGACCCTGCAACTCTGGGGTCTGCATTGGTTACGCCTGCACCTGGCCGGAGCCGCCTTCGTCCTCAGTCTTTGTCATTGGAAAGCCAGGAGACCTGCGCGTGGCTGAGTTCATTTTCTGGTTGTGCCTGCTGTTACCGTTGTACGCCTATCTGGGTTACCCAGTGATGCTGACAATCCTGGCGCCGTGCTTTACCAGGCGTCACTATCCGGCGGCTGAACCCTTGTCGGTGAGCGTCGTCATCGCCGCGCACAACGAATCCCCGCATGTCGAGGAGAAATTACGGACCTTGCTCGCTCAGGATTACTCGGCGCGGACGCTGCAGATCATCCTCGCCAGTGATGGCTCCAGCGACGACACCGTGGCGTGCGCGCAACGGGTGATCGACCCGCGCATCCAGGTACTCGACCTGCCACGCCAGGGCAAAGCCGCCACACTGAATGCCGCCGTCGCGCTCAGCACCGGCGACATCCTGGTGTTCACCGACGCCGACAATCAGTGGTCAACCGATACCCTCGGCCAATTGCTGGAGCCGCTGAACGATCCGCAGGTCGGTGCCTGCGCCGGGCACATGCTGATTCCCATTACAGGTAAAGGCCTGAGCCTGGGAGACAGCCTCTACCGCCACTACGAGGGTTGGCTGCGTCGGGTGGAAAACCGGACCGGCTGCATGGTATCCGCCGACGGTGCCCTGCTCGCCCTGCGCCGCGAGTTGTTCCAGGTCATACCGGCGCAAGTCAGCGATGACTTCTTTCTCAGCACCTGCGCGCCGGTGGCCGGCAAACGTATCGTTTATGTCGAATCAGCCCAGGTGATCGACCAGGGCGTGGACGAAGCCGACAAACAATTTCGCCGCCGCCAGCGGGTGACCGTCGGTGGCCTGCAAAGCCTCGCGCAGCGCAGAGAACTGCTCAACCCGTTGCGTCACGGCCTGTATGCGCTGGCGTTGATCAGCCACAAATTGATTCGCCGGTTGGCGCCGGTACTGCTGGTGCCACTGTTGCTGAGCAGTCTCTGGCTGTGGGGCGTCCACGGGTTCTACAACCTGGCGTTGATCGCCCAACTGCTGGGCTACGCGATAGCCATCGCCGGTCTGCTCGACGTGCAGCACCGTTTACCCAAACCCTTTCGCCTCGCCGCCTTTGTACTGGTGACCCTCGCCGGGATGAGTGTCGGTCTGTGGCAGTTTCTGCGTGGCCAGCGTTATAGCCAATGGAGTCCCGAGCAGAATCGATAAGAGTGTCGCGCCATGTCGATCAAGCAAATGTTCAAGCGCACCCGTGGCTGGCTTTACCTCAACTCGCCGTTGGGACGCAGCCAGCTGCGCGGTGCGGGGGTGATCCTGATGTTGCATCGGGTGCTCGCCGACGACCGTAGTGCCGAGCTGCCTCATCGCAATGAGCTGTGTATCGGCCCACACGCCTTCGAACAACTGCTGCACTGGCTCAAGCACCATTTCGACTGCGTGCCCCTGATGGAGCTGCTGCAAGCCGACGCCCATCCAGCCCCATCGGCGCGCCCGAAAGTCGCTCTGACCTTCGATGACGGCTGGCGTGACAATGCCTTGAATGCCTTTCCGCTGCTGCTGCAGCACCAGGTGCCGGCGAGTATCTTTCTGTCCACCGACTTCATTGGCAGTCACCAGCGTTTCTGGTGGGAAAGCCTGGGTGAAACCTTGTGGGGCATCTATGGCTGCGCCCCGCGTCAACGGATCATCGAACATCTGGAGCGGATCGGCCGGCCGCTGCCACCTGTTTTCTTGCGCAACGGCAACGAACAACAGCGCAGCCTGGCCCTGGCCAATTACCTGGATAGTCTCAAAGGCCTGTCGCTGCAGGACCTCGACACCCTCACCGACAATTGCCCAAGGGAGTCGCTGCCCCAGGCACTGGATTGGCAGCAGGTGCGCACCCTGGAAAAATCCGGGTTGATCCGCTTCGGTCCACACGGCGCCAGCCACTCGATCCTCACCGGGCTCGATGACATTCACCTGGACCAGGAACTGAGCCGCAGCCACGACGCCTTGCTGCAGGGTTGTCTGCATCCCCTGCCGGTCTATTGCTACCCCAATGGCGACCATGACCTGCGCGTCCGCCAACGTCTTGCCGTGCACCGCTATACCTACGCCCTGAGCACCAGCGCCGGCATCTATCGCGGCAAGGGCGACCCGATGGCACTGCCGCGCATCGGCGTCAGCCAGCGCAATGCCAGCCGCCCTTCGCTGCTGGCCTGGCGCATCAGCCGGGGCGGCCACACATGAGCCGCAATCATTATGTGCGCCACCTGGTGCTGAGCGTGGGCACACGGTTGGCGATGATCGCCCTGCGCCTGCTGCGCAACGTGCTGCTGGCGCGCATTCTCGGCCCCAGCGAGCGCGGCCTGTTCGCCCTGCTCAGCACCTTGCCGGAGCTGATCAGCGCTGCCACCAGCGGCGGGCTGAATTCAGCGGTTGGCTATCAGGCGGCGCAACAGCGTTCGATGGGCCTGCTGCTCAGCCAGGTGCTGGTATTCGGTTGCTTGCTCGCAGGCCTGCTGACCTTGATCAGCGTTGCCCTGTTGCGCGAACTCGGGACTAGCCTTGAGGTTACCGCGCAGCTTGGATTACTCGCCTGGTTGTTGCTGCTGGCGGTGCCTTTGACCGTACTCAAGAGCGGCCTGCTGACCCTGCACAATGCCTGCGGCGGTGTGGTGGCGTTCAACGCACTGCGGCTGATCGAGTCGCTGGCGCCGCTGGTGCTGTTTCTTGCATTGTTCTGGATGTGGAAAAGCGCGGCGCTGGAAGCGGCGTTGATCAGCTGGCTGGCGGGCATCAGTCTGGTCGTGCTGGTTGGCTGGTTCTGGCTGGGGCGCAATCAACCACTGACGTTGCAATGGGACCGTGCCGGGCAAAAGGAACTGCTGCACTACAGCGCCAAGAGCCATCCGGATCTGCTGTTTCAGCAGGTGATTCTGCGCTCGGATTACCTGTTCATCAGCGCCATCCTCGGCACCACCGCCCTGGGTCATTACGCCATGGCCAGTGCGGCCGCCGAACTGCTGCTGATAGTCCCGGAAGCTGTGACCACGCCGCTGATGAAGCGCCTGTTGCAACAGGAACAGGGAATCGAACGCCTGACGCCACTGGCCCTGCGCCTGACTGCCACGGTAATGATTTGCGCCTGCCTGAGCATGGCGCTGATCGGTGAATGGTTGATCGTGACGCTGTTTGGTGTGGCCTACCAGCCTGCCTATCCGGCGCTACTGGCCCTACTGCCCGGCCTGCTGGGTCTGTGCTATGCCAGTATCCTGCGTCTGGACCTGCTGGGCAAAAATCGCCCGGGGAGTATCTCGCTGTGGATGGGCCTGGCCGCGGTACTCAACCTCGCATTGAATCTGCTACTGATTGCACCCTATGGAATCGTCGGCGCCGCCCTGGCCTCGTCCATCGCTTATCTGGCCGTGGCCCTCGCCTTGCTGATTCTGTACTGCCGGCTGAGCGGTGTGCCGGTGTGGCAAACCCTGATTATCTTGCCCAGCGATCTGCTGCCGATGCGCGAGATGTTACTGAGGAAGTCCGCATGAAACGCCTGGCGCTGCTGTTGAGCCTGGGTCTGAGTCTGAACCCGGGCCTGAGCGCGTACGCCGCGCCCATGCGCTGGGCCGATATTCGCGACGGCAGCCTTTACCTGCAACCGGACAAAGCCGATACCTTGAGCGTCAGTTGGGTGCCGGCCTGGCAGGCCGACGCCAACGAAGAACACCTGTACCTGCTGGACGGTCGGGGACAATTGCACGGCGAACGCCTGATCGCCGCCAGTGAAAGCAGCGGTCGTCAGAGCTGGCCATTGCCTCCCAGCGTCACCAGCTATCGACTGGAGATCCCGGGCTACAGTTTCCGCCGCTATCGAATTGAACATGACGACCGTACGGTGGCCCTGTTCGCCCCGGCCAAGGTTCACTTCAGCGCCGAAACCCGGGACGGTGACGAGCTGTATTTCAAGGTCGCTGCCGGTGAAAAAGCGATACTTGCCGGAAAATTCCACGGTGGCGTCGGCGCCCTGCAAGCGCAACGGGTGGCCGATGGCAAGCAGATCCGGCTGACCCTCAACCCCTACCCCGCGTACTGGCAGTTCGATCAGGTCGAACTGCCGAGCGCCAGCGTCGAACAGGTCTGGCGCCTGCGCCTGCAAGGCAGCGGCAAAGTGGCGTTCTGGCTCGACGGTACGGCCAACCTGTTCGCCCAGCAGGTGCAGCAACTCAAGCCGTTGCGTCAGGACGCTGGCCAGGCCCGACTCACCCTGCACCCTGAGGTGCTGGGCCCGACTCCGAATCTGGGAACCGCCCTGCCCTACGCAGTGCCGCCGGAATCGAGCTACCCGGTGCTCGATGCACTCAAGCCCCGGGCGGGCACCTACTACAGCTTCGTCGACAAACTGAACACCGACCCGCACTACGAGGATCGCTTCCGTCGGCTGTACCAGGACCGTTTCAGGATCAACCAGGACATCACTTTGCTCGCCGGCACGCAACGCAGGGCCGACCTGCGCGCCGACGCGGTCAGCAATGCCGGCCTCGACGCGTGGCTCGCCGCGACCCGCGCCCTAGGCGGCAAAGGCGTGCACTACATTGCCTTCGCCGATGAACCGAACCTCAACTACAACGACTTTGCCAGCTATCAAAGCCTCTTCAACAGCATGGCGCAGCAGGTGCGCAACGACCCCGGTAACTTCAAGGCCGGCGTACGCATCGCCATGCCCGCCAGCTCACGGCTGATCAACGGGCCGTTTGCCGAAAGTGCCGCCGATCGGCGCGGCATCGACTGGGCGCGGCGGCTGCTGAGCGAGTCGGGCGAGAAGATCGATGCCCTGGCCTGGCACGAATGGATGATCCGCGACCTGCTGGCCACCCGCGTCTACCGCGACAGCGTGCGCCGGGCCGCCGAACTGGTCGGGCTCGATTCGCACGGCCGGCCGCGCAAGGCACTGCTACTGGATCAGACCAACATGTCCAGCGGCTCGAGCCTCAGCCCTTACGATCAGGAAACCCATTTTGCTTCGCTGTGGTGGGCCTCGGTGGTCATTAACTCGGCCCAGGATGGTCTGCTCGACATGCTCAACTGGTTCCAGGTCGACGACGAGACGAACTACCCCAAGGGCATGCTGCGGGTGCTCGGCGACGACCGCTTCGAACTCAAACCAGTGGGCCTCGCCCAACAGTTTATCGCCGGGCACTGGCTGGAAAAGGTCCTGCGCCTGGACAACGACGCCTTCGAGGTTGACGTGCTGGCCATGACCACCGGTCAACAACGCAGCCTGCTGGGCGTCAACAAGGGCACGCGCCTGCAGCATGTCAGCCTGCAAGGCGTAAAAGCGTCGTGCCCGTTGTCATCGGGCGCATTGGTGTATTTCGGCGCCGACAGCAAGAGCCGGCCGGCAGCGTTTCACTGTCAGGAAGGCCGGGTCAGCTTCGAGCTGCCCGGCGAAACACTGTTCGCCCTGAGCTGGAGCGCCTCATGAACCCGAATGTTTTGCCGCGCTGGCATCTTGCCGCGCCTTGCCTAGTCCCGTCGTCACTGCCCTTTCACACGGCCAGCTCCATCAGGAGGCAACATGAGTGCATTGCACAAACTCGGTGAACGAATCCGACAAAAAGGCCTGCGTCACACCCTCAACACGCTGTGGAAACGCTATGTGTTTTTCCATTGGCAACTGCTGTGGATGGAGCGCGATCTGGTCAGCCCGATCGCGCCGCACAAGCTAAGACCCTACTCACCGCTACGCCTGGAAACCATCACTGCGCAGAATGCCATGGCCTTTGCCAAACACTTCGGCGACCGTGTGCAAACCATGGCCGAACTGGCTGACGAGGGCCACACCGGGCACATGTACCTGGACGACCAGGGCAACGCGGTCGCCTTCATTTGGGGCAGCAATGGCGACTACTATGATCATCACTATTACGGCTGCATGTTCCCGGTGAAGGAAGGTGAGTTTTTCGAGTTCGGCGGCGAACAGATCCGCGCCTACTGGGGCAGCACCCTCTCGGTGGATTTCCAGCTCGATCTGTGGAAAGTCATGCAAGCAAAGGGCTATACCAAGGTAGTGGATGTTTGCGAAACCCATAACATCGCAGCCCTCAAGCTGCACATCCGCATGGGGTATCAAGAGCAAGGCCGGGTCATGCATGTGTATGGCCTGTTCGGGCGCTGGCGCCTGTTCCGCGAAACCCGCTACAGCGGCTCGCGACTGGACGCTTTGCGCAAACCCGGAACGCCCACCGTCGCAGCGCCTGCGGTCTGATCGCCATGTCGGTGCATTTCCAGTGGCGCACCTCGCTATGCGCCGCGGACTTCCCGGCCGCGGCCTACGAGGCCTTGCGAAAACGGGTTGCGGACAGTACGCCGTTCAACACACTGGCCTGGCTGTGCCCGGCCGAGCGTGCACTGCGAACTGACGAGCACCTGCATGTGCTGCTGGCGTGGCAGGCCGGGGAATTGTGTTTGTGCCTGCCGCTGGTGGCGTCCCGCGAGCGCTTCGCCGGGCTGCCGTTTCGGGTGTTGCACCACTTGGGCTTCCCCCTCAGCGACCGTATCGCCCTGCTCGCCACCCTGCAAGCCGACAGCGCGCGGCAAGCGCTGCGAGAAATTCGCCACCGACTACCGCACGCTCTGCTACAACTTAACGAGCTGACTGAAACCGAAGCCCGGACCAATATCCTGGCGCAGTGGAGGTACCTGAGTTCTACCGGCGAACAGCGCCTCAGTTGCCGGGCACCCGTGCACCGGATCAGCGACACCGACCGCCAGGAGGTCTGCGGCGATACGCGCTACAAACTGCGTCGGGCGCACAAGCGGATCTCCGCCTGTGGTGCCGTGGTGCGACGGTTTTCACCCGATGCCACGAGCATGGGGCCGTTGCTTGCGGTCATTAGCGAGGTCGAGGCGGTCAGCTGGAAGGGCGACGAAGGGGTCGGGATTTTCTCCGACGCCCGGCACCGACAATGGATGGACGGGGCCTTTACCGCCCTCGCCGCCCAAGGCATGGTGCGGGTAGTGGTTCTGGAGCTCGATGGGCGTTGTATCAGTTACCGTCTCGGGTTGCTGGAACAGGGTCGGCTCTATGACTACAACCTGGCGTTCCTGCCGCAGTACGCCGATCTGGGCAGCGGCCGGGTGTTGCTCGATGAGTGGATTCGCTGGGGGCTGGACGAAGGCTGGCAATGGGTCGACGCGTCTCGGGTCAGTCTGGAAAATTCCAGCCACCAACTGCATGAACGCATGACCGGAGAAGTGGAACATTGGCGCTGGAGTTTCTACTCCTGGCGTCCCGGCGGCCTCTGTATGGGCCTGGCCCTGCGCCTTTGGCAAACACTCAAACCGCATCTGAAAAAGCTGCGGGCCAAACGTGCGGCGGCGCCCGACAAGCGTGACACGAGTACCCCAACCACACAGGAGGGCTACGATGCCTCAGCACGTCATAGTCAACGCTGACGATTTCGGACTCAGCGAATGCGAGAACGCGGTGATCCTGCGGGCCTTCCAGACCGGATTGATCAGCTCCGCCACCGCGATGGCCAACATGCCGGCGTTTGCCGCCGCCTGCTCCATGGCGCAACACCCCTTGCTGCTGGGGCGAATCGGCCTGCACTTCAACCTCACCTATGGCCGTCCGCTCAGCGAAGCCATACTCGAACAACCGATCTTCTGCACCGAAAGTGGTGAGTTCGACCTGGACCTGTCTCGCCGCAGCCTGTGGCTTACCCGCTCCGCCCGCGAGGCCGTGCTGCAAGAGCTGGAGGCGCAATGGCAACGCTGTCTGGAGCTGGGCCTGCAACCCAGTCACCTGGACTCCCACCAGCACGTGCACAATATCTGGCCCATCGGCGAAATCGTTGCGCGCTTTGCCGCAAGCCAAGGTGTCGCGATACGCCTGGCACGCAACCTCGGGCAAAATATCGGGCCCGGTAAACGCCTGTTCAAGACCTTGCTCAACCGGCGTCTTCGCAGCCTCGCCGGTACCACCGCCGACCATGTCTGCACCCCGGCTGATCTGCGTAATGCCCCACCACCGAGCAGCGGCGTGCTTGAGGTCATCACCCATCCCAACCTGCTGGGCGCCGATTTCGGCGATGAATACCTCAATCCTGGAGAATCGTTGACCCAGGTGCTGGAAAGTCGCCTGCCGGGTGTACCACGAGTGCCTTATGGCGGAGCAGGCAACGCACTGACGGGATCCTTTTAAAATCCTGCCGACAAAATAAAGCCCACATCCCGGGTAGCCTGCTTTGCTTGTTCAGCCCTACTCCTGTCCTAACGCATAGAGCAAGGACAGGCCCAAATGCACGATTGCATCGTCCGAATGGGTTAAAGATGAAGTCCTGAGGTTGATCGGCTCCCCACCCTCTTCACCAGGGTGGACCATGCCTTGCAGCGTGAGATGAAGGGCCCATACCGGCAGCCAGATCGGCTGATCCTCAGGGTTTTTGTGCTGTCTTTCTATGGCATATTTCCCGTACATCCCGGCTTCACTGGTGAAAATCCCGAGCCGGGCTCTAGCCACACCGAACGGCGACTCAATACGCCATGAAGTACCGTCCTCAAGTATCTCAAAGATCACCCCCCAACTATTTTTGGGGTGTTCGTCATCGAAAAGCGCCTTGAGCCTCCTCGTCAACCCGACCGCATAGTTTTCAAGCTGTCGGGCATCTTGCGCGGCGGATGTGACCGTGGCCCACTGCTCTTCGGTTATCGATTGATATCTCATGGCAACCTCCCGGCCTGCTCGGACTTTCAGTATGTCACCGCGAGCCGTACCTGCATCAACTAGACGAAAAAGCCCCGCACAGTGACTAATGCCAGTCAGTTAAGCTTTTTTGCGGCCCGTAGCAGCTGCCGAAGGCTGCGTTCGGTCTGGGCCGCACTCGGACGTAGCGGTCGTGAAATCAGGCACTGCAGTGTTACTGGTTAACCGTGGCGGCATGATTTGCGACTGCTACGCAGCCGAACGCAGCCTGGCGGCAGCTGCTACGGGAATGTGCGGAGCCGCAAACTCCTTAACTGACTGGCATTACGCACAGTGACAGGGCTTTTTTGCCGGGCATCAGGGCTTGAGTGGCCGCTCTTCATCCAGTTCCGACAGGCTTTTACCATCGTCTGGATGCTTCCAGGTTTGCGGCGGCGGATTTTCCTCCTCTGTAGCTTCTTCTTCATCCTCTTCCATGGACGGATCATTTGGCTCTCGGGGTTTGTTTTCAGTGGCCATACCTACCTCCTGTCCTTAAGGATTTCTCGTCAGTTTTGAGGATAGGACAAACTCATCCGCTTCGCTGTGGATGACAACTGATAACCAAAGCCTGAAAGGCAATGAAATCGATTTTCTATATCAGCGACAACGTGAGCTGATCGGGTTGACCATCGAAATACTGCTCAAGCGCTGTACGAAAAATATTGCCGTCGGCAGCGACAAGCTCGAAAAGGGTCATGCAAGAGTGAAATTTCAGGTGATCCGGAGTCCCGAATATCAACCGGATGGATGTTCCCTGAAGTTGCGTAACCAGTCGGGTACAGGCTTCCAGGCGCGGACCAAGCAGCGGATGACGCAGATACGCCGCGGCCTCCTCAAGGGAGCTGATGGCGAAAAGCCGGGACACCTCGCTGTGCCCCAGGCCAGCGTATTGCGGGAAGACAAACCACATCCAGTGGCTGCGCTTGTGCCCGCTGCTCAGTTCGGCCTGTACTCGATCAAAAACCGGGGCCTGCGCCTGGACGAAGCGCTGCAGGTGAAAGGGATCATCCTGGTCGGTGCTGTTCATATCGGTACCCTCACCTCAGGCATCACGCATGGGTTCAAACCATTGCCAGTGGGTGCTTACGCTTTGGAGCGCAGAACACCCGGTCAATCGCCTGCAAGTCCTCGGTGTCCAGTTTCAATGTCGCTGCTTCGGCATTCAGCCGGACATGCTCGGGCTTGACGGCTTTGGGGATGGCGATGACCCCGTCCTGACGCAGCACCCAGGCCAGCGCCACTTGCGCGGGAGTCACGCCATGAAGGTTGGCGATATGCTTGAGCGTCGGGCTGTTGAGCAGTTCTCCCCCCTGGGAGATCGGGCAGTACGCCATCAGCGGCAGATGGTGCTGCTGCCCCCAGGGCAACAGATCAAACTCGATGCCACGCTCTTCGATGTTGTAGAGCACCTGATTGGTTGCACAGGCCGCAGAAGCCAGCTCTTGCAGGTCCGCCAGGTCGAAATTGGAGACACCCCAACGTCCGATCTTGCCCGCCTCGCGCAGGCGCTCGAAGGCCTCGACCGTTTCTTCAAGGGGATATTCACCGCGCCAATGCAGCAGGTACGCATCGAGATAGTCAGCGCCCAGACGCCTCAGACTCCTCTCACACGCCAGGGGGATGCCTTTGCGACTGGCATTGTGCGGGTAGACTTTACTGACCAGAAACACCCGATCACGCTGACCACGGATCGCTTCACCGACGACGTCTTCAGCGCCGCCCTCGGCGTACATTTCCGCGGTGTCGATCAGCGTCATGCCCAGTTCAATGCCTGATCGCAACGCAGCCACTTCAGCAGCGCGCTGGTGCGGATCCTCACCCATGCGCCAGGTCCCCTGGCCGATGACCGGGACGGATACGCCTGCCAGATCGAGCGTTCGCATTGCAACCTCCTGATGACATCCGATGAGTATCAGTGTGGCACCCGTTCAGCAAAGGGGGCGACAGGAGTGAAGGTCAAGGGCTGAACGTCAGACCCTATGACCGGTTTGGCAGCACGCGCCAAGAGGGTTGGCGAAAGGCTTTTTCCTCTCCAGAAAGCGATACGGCAATATGACCCAGCGTGGTTTCCGCTGAATACTTCTCGAGCGTTGAACAAAAGCCGATAAAAAGCAGACCACCCACCAATGCCGCAGAGTGAATGCTCCTGACATCGACATTCCTGGTGAAATAAAGGAATGCACAGGCGGCTGAAGATCCGAGCAGCCCGCCTGCAATGGCTTCTGACAGCGGGTGTACATACGGGGCCACACAATTAACCGTGAACCACCAGCTGACCACCAGGCCCAGACCGGCTGCCGGCCATCGAAACCGTGGTTGTATCTGCCCGGCAAGCAGACTCAGCATGACCGGCACGACCAGGCTGAAATTCGTCGCGTGACCGCTAATGACTGCGATATCGAGGCTTTGCCAGCCAATGCCCCAGCCTTTGAAAAGGATCTTGCTCGCACCAACAATGAGGTAGGCAAGGAGCAAAATCACGCCCCATAGCAGTGCCGACTTTCTTGACCTGGACACGCAAAGCCAACCCGCAACAACCAAAGCCGCGGGAATCATCACTGAGATGCCTGCGTACTGAGCGATTTCCACCAACCTCATACCTGCAACACCTTCAAATACTGGATGCCATCTGATCTGAACCGCATGACGGTCGCGTTCTGGCGAAAGAATCCGCAGAGGCTGCGGTGGAGCTTTCCGGGCAATGCTTCAGCCCATCAGATCGTCCCTCCAGCGAGCTCATCACCTTGGTGTTCCAGCCAGCAGCCGCAACAGCCAACAGTGCCAGCACGAACAACACAACCAGTCCCGTTGCCAGTTTTAAAATGGCTGACATGGCAATCTCCTTACCCGTGACACTGTCGTTCAACTCAAGCACTGGCGTCGCTGCGCCGTCCTGCGCAGGCAGGCGCTCGACTCATAGGCTGCGATGCCCAAGCGCTTCAAGACGCTCACCGCTCGACGCCAGACTGCCAAACCGCCCGGACCTCACCTCTTCAGCATAGACATCCAGTTTGTTTTCGCCCGCGCGCAACACCGCCGTCATGCGCAGCACAGCCTGAGCATCTGCGTCATTCCCGGCCATACCCAGACGTTCGGCAATCCGCAGCAGTTCCACCGCAGACCACTTCAGGTCTGATGCGATGCCCTGAAGGTCACGCTTGAGTTCCTGCTCGGGTTTAGTCAGTAACATGGATCGTGCCCTTTAACATCGAAGCGCCAATGATGGATTGATCTCGGATTAACTATTAGTACGTCAACCGTGCACTGTTGAGCCGCAACTTAATAATCACCGTGTCGTAATACTGATTCAGCGCCGCAAACCCTATAGCGAATACAAACGACAATAATATCGGCCAGGCCGGGATCTGATCCCATGCCATCAGGCACCATGCAAAAGCCATTAATGACAGGGTTGTAAATACCCTGCACAACAGCAGCGCAAAACCTCGAAAAGTGCAAAGAATGCGGGAAAGCATGATGTTCAGGCCTCGCACTGGATACTCCCCACAAAATCTCTTCATATCGGTTGACGCGGCCCGGCTCTAGAGTCGAACGTCCAGATCAGATTCCAGCAGAGAAGTTTCTTACAGCCCAGAGACCTTCTCAAAGCTTGCTGATGCCAGACAATGGCATACTGATTCGCTGCTCACGTTGCAGGAAACTCATCAGCAGCACGACTCGCTCGTTCCCATCCATTGCCAGAAAGACCGCATCCAACTCGACAAAGGGCCCCTCATTAATACGTACCGCCTCTCCACAGGTATATCGTGCCTCTACGGTGGCTTCACTGTCGTGCTCATAAAGCTGAGCAATCAACGCATCACGCACCGGCAACGGTTTGCCACCAAAGCTAACAATCCGCGATACGCCGCGGGTAGAACGTAAGGGCCCCCAGCTATCGTTGGAGCAGAGCTGAATAAACATATAACTGGGGAACAGTGACTCACTGATAATCCGCCGCTGCCCTTGCAAAACACGCTCACGTCGATGTTTGGGACGAAAGCAGGTATATCCCTGGCCAACCAGATTCTTTTCAGCTCGCTCGTCCTGGCTCGCTTTACATTGGACCAAATACCAAGCTTTGGCGGCGTGGGCTTCACTCATGTTCATCTGAATCGATCTTCCATTATTCACCGATTACTTGGGGCTAGCGGATAACACTTTTATCCGTTTCTTCCATCGATTTGCTCGAGCAACTCAGTGGTTTTCACCTGCATCAGCGCAGCGTCGCCACGACTTTCCACACGCAGGCAAATCACACGCTCGATAGTCGAGATACGCAGCTTAAAACGCCAATCGGTTAAAACCAGACTCAGCCCTTCTGCCTCATTTATGTCCAGCGCCTGGGCAGCATGCAAGTTCTTGAGACGCGTCAGAACCGCAGACGGATCATCAACCTCGCGACGGATTTCTCCGGAAGAAGGAAACACGCCAATGCGCTCGACCAGCAATGAGGATTGTGACTTATCGCGAGGATAGAGCCGTTCCGATGCACGCAACCACGTCATCAAACCACTGCCGCCACCGCTAGAATCGAGAAACTCGCTCCTGGAGGCCGAGGCACCGAGTTTGAGCCTGTCGGCATAAGTGTGATCGATGCGGCAAACGAGGCCCTCCTTCAGCTCAGAATCAAACAGGTCATGGACTTTATCTGTTTTAAAATTCGGATTGCTCATCGTGGCTTCGCCTATACGGAAAAATAGGCCCGGGGCCATTTTGGCTTGCAGCACATTGGAAAAAAGGTCCCTTACAATACCCTTGCGTACAAGTGTTCAAAGCAGAATTTGGTCGCCTCGACAAACCCCTCAGCACCGCCACAGTCGAAGCGCTGGCCTTTGATTTTATAGGCCAGCACGCAACCACTTTGCACCTGTTTCATCAGTGCATCGGTAATCTGGATCTCGCCACCTTCCCCCCGGTTCGGTATCGGCGATCAAATCGAAGATGTCAGGGGTCAAAATATACCAACCGATAATCGCCAAATTAGACGGCACATCTTCCGGTTTAGGCTTCTCGACCATGCTGTCGACACGGTAAATAGCCTCATGGATCTCTTCGCCAGCAATAACCCTATATTTGTGAGTCTGATCCTGCGGCAATTCCTGAATCGCCATGATCGAGCAGCGGTGCCGCTTATACAGCGAGATCATCTGCGACAGCACACCATCGCCATATGTTGCTGGCCCGCATCTCGAGTTTCCTCGATTGCGTACTGGGTCAACGGCTTGTTGACGATCGGCAACATCTCTTGTGGTATAGCCTTCGCGGCCGGAAAAAACGCGTGCCGTACCCAGCAGCTGGGAACACACATTTACGAACAATGAAAGCATCCTTTTAAAACACACTGATACTCATATTACAGCCGCAGATAACCGAAAGCGTTCCTTGCCAAGGGGCGGAGCCTCTCAAGCATCATAGGATCTCGAACCTGTGCTATAACTAACACACTCCAGAATGGGCAGCATCAGGAAAGCCAAAAATGTTATTTTTTGTCAGAACTAAATAGACGGCATTATTTTTTTCCTGGATTTATTAATGGACTTTCGTTGCGCGGTATGCTTCAAGAATGCAGCTGATGTTTCAGTGTGCTCGCCGTTAAGATTTCAGGCATCGCGACCGCTCAAACCGATTTCGAGACAGGGCTTATAGTTGACCAAGATTCTTGAAAGCGGGAAGCTCACTCACCCCCGCCCCCTACCCTTACCAATAAAATGGCGGTTATCCACTGTAGCGAGTGATTCGTTAAATCATCGCCCAACGATAGACGCAATCAGTACTAGGCGCCAAACCAATCTGAACGGTAAAACTAACCCATAATGCATAAGTATCTACAAACGGAATTCCGGCCGCTTGAGCGGCAGCATTCGCAGGAGTAATAAGTATTCTGTTGGGGTCGAAGGTATTTCGATTAAGTACCGTGAATGTGTTTGATCCGGCAAGGACAGTGAATGTTCCACTCATTGCATCGTCGCTAAACATAGCGCTCGCACAGGTAACGGTACCTTCTGATGTCCTAACGTTGTCAGCAACGCTGCCTTTCACAGTTCCACCATTAAGCGATATAACTCCCCCACTGATAGATTGGACCCCATACGCAAGGTTATCTAAGACCTTGCCACGTAACTCAACTCGAGCAGCGGGGCCTGCCGTAATTCCCGCGAACAACCCGCCTGCAACTGCGTTACCCGTGATCAGCGAGCCCTCAGCCAGGATTACATCCGCACCGTTTCGAGCGTATAACCCGTTGAATCGGGCACCGGATATCCTGGCGTCAATGCTGTAGTCACCTGCCCCGTCGATCAATACACCATGGCTAGCGCCCCCCTCGGTTGCCAGTGATACCTTAGCCCCCGGACAATTTATAAGTCGAACACCTGCATCTCCGGAATTCTTCGAAAACCAGTTTTTTCCCTGCAATCCGGATGACGATGTAGCGTTGATTCCCCATCCTGCATTATTTTCAGCATATACGTCGGACACCATCACATTGGTAGCGGCGGCAGCACCTGCATGTCCGATATTTACGCCGGCGTAGCCTACTGGTGCGCCAGTCGCATAAATGCCGCTAGCGATAACGCCTACCCCGTTTATGGAGATACCCGAATAGCCTGACCCCACGCTACGAAGAGTGTCCATCTGCCAGCCAGGTTGCACACCTGACATGCCGGAGCCAGTGTTGTTATACCCCGTAAATCCAGAAAGAGACCCGCGGCCTCCATAGATGATTAACCCAGTGCCGAGCGTGGCGTCAGCACGAAGATTATGACACTCCATGAAAATGGAGTTTTCCAGCATGATCCCCCCCCTAACGCCATCCACTTGAATCTCAGCATTGCACGTTGAGTCCGCGCGCACATCGACGAGTTTGCCCGAACACCTGACCAGCCGTAGGCCACAAAACCTGTGCTCAATGACGGTGTTAGTGAGGTGATCAACTTGTGCCCGGCCTTCAAATCGAACGCTGCGTATATCCAGCCCGGTATTCCCATTGACCATGTCTGCGTTGACCCACATGTCATGAGGTGTTGCATTTCCAGTAGCCCGCCGAACCCACGCGCCATTTAGGTCACACTTAAAGTTATTAGGGATAGTAATGCTCGCCGATGAAAAATCGACGACGTACTCAGAGCTCTTCCCGCGTAAAAGAATGTTATTTTCCGCGCAAAAATTTATGGCGAGCTGCATAGTGGCTGCAGTATTTGCAGGGGTATCCACGGGGCCGAAATACTCAATTGTCAAGCAGTATTCTTGCTGCTTGAGATAGTCTCGTAACCATCGACCCTCCATGCCCACCATTCCCGCACCCTTGTTCGGGTCAGAGGGATCAGCGAGCGCCTGCTGAATCGCCTGGCCATCCGCATTGGGCGTGAACCAAATCGCACCATTCCACGAGCGCTTTACCAGCTCAACGGTATTGAAGTATTCGTCACCAATCTCAAGCGGACTACCATTAGAGCGGGCGCTTGGATCTACGGGCAAACGTCGAAAATTGGTGTCGACAATAACCCGCATATCCTCGAAAACTCTATTCGTGTCGGCTTGCCATTTGGCCAACGTTGGCAGAGGCCCCGATTCTGTTTGGACAACCTCCTCAGCCCCGCCATTCACAAACCGATGCTGCAACACGGATGCAGCGTCTGAACGCTGCGCAGCTTCTGACAGCTTGCCGGCATAGGCCAGCAACGCCTCAATCGAAGTGTCAGTCGACATTACATTTTCACCAAGTTCTTGGGAGCTACAACATTCACACTGTTGAACAGCTGTTGAGTGGCTGCGTGGAGTTGATCAACGGCGGCCAACCCTCGCAGCTGTAGCGCCAATTTTTGAGATTGCGATCCAGGCAGCCCCCACAGAGCCGTTCCGGCAATTCCAAGGGCAGTGGCACCGAGTAACTGGCGCCTCGTGATATTGCGCATGAGCTCATCTCGACCTAGTTAGACAGTGGCATGAATACTACCAACCCATCCAGAGAAACTCCGAATAACTTTGACCCGCCCTCATCAGCCGTCAACAGTCAGACTGTCATCGTTTCTTCTGCAATTCATAATCTTTAAACATCATCTGACCGGGCTTTCAACCAGGCTTGGCTCATTACAGGCGTAGCTCACCCAAACCCACCAAGCACTTTCAATTCATCCATAGGCTCGAGAGCGAAAACAACGTGGTCAGTTGAGCCGTGATTTTCATCAGCCCACGAAAACGCACCTTCACATAGCTGAACTGACGCTTGATCACCCGAAACAGGTGCTCAACCTTGGCCCGTGCCTGCACTTCGCAGTACTCGATTTTTCGTTCTGCTTTATAGACCAGACCGCGTTTGCTCAGCCGGCCGTAGGTACTGCGTTTAGCTGCGATCTGCCAAATCCGCTAATGGTATCGAGCATCAGGCTCGTAACTATAAACCCGCTATACACCATTCAACGAAAGAAAAATCATAAATGTTAAATTTTGTCTGAATAAAATTAAGAATGTTATTTTTTGTCCGAATTAATCAATGGATAGTTTTTAAAGTGCGGCGCCCTATCACCGCTCGGCATTTAAAGGTTGATGTCTTCGTGAATTCACAGTTATGATTTTCAACACTATTGCAAATAGTTGACGCGACAATGGAGGTTGCCTTGTTTAAGAAGATTTTAATCGTTTGCATTGGCAACATTTGCCGCAGTCCTACTGCAGAGAATTTGTTGCGCGAAGCACTTAATCAGTCCGACATCGAAGTTAGCTCCGCGGGTCTTCACGCGCTTGAAGACAGCCCTATCGAACCCACTGCCAGGGTCGTATTGGAGGAGCATGGCCATCTGCCAAAAGACCACAAAGCCAATCAACTGACCCCCGCAGCCATCAGCGAATCGGATCTGATCCTGGTGATGGAGCAGCACCACATAGACCGTGTTCTCAAGCTTGCGCCTGAAGCGCGCGGAAAGGTCTTCCTGCTGGGCAAGTGGCAGAACGACCGCGAGATCAGAGACCCCTACCGTCAAGGCAAACCTGCTTTCGTGCACGCATACGCGTTGATTGAAGAAGCAGTAAACGCTTGGGCAAGGCGTCTCGCACGCTAAACCATTCCTCGAATATCTGTTAAAAAAGAACCCACTTATGCAGCAAGCTCCAACATTAACCTCGCATGACGATAATGATGAAATAGACTTGATGGGTCTACTCGGGACAGTGGTCGATCATAAATGGTTGATTGGCGGGATCACTGCTGCCTTTATGGCCGTTGGAACTGCATATGCGGTGTTGGCCACCCCTGTTTATCAAGCGACTGCCTTGATACAGGTGGAGGCAAAAAAAAATGACATGCTCGGCTTCTCCGATATCGGCAGCATGCTGGGTAAAGAGTCGCCTTCAGCCACAGAAATTGAATTAATCAAGTCACGCGCAATCATCGGCAAAGTTGTCGACAATCTAGCGCTCGATCTTACCATCGAGCCGAACCGTTTTCCTTTGATCGGCAATTTTATCGCTCGTCGGTTCAAACCAGACGCTATAAATACGGTCGCGACGCCATGGCTTGGCATGAGCAGCTTTGCCTGGGGCGGCGAAAAGCTGAAAGTATTTCAGCTCGAGCTTCCACAAGAACTCCTGAGTCAGGAACTAACGTTGGTCAGCGGTGAAAACGGCCACTTCACGTTGCTGGATGAAGACGACAATGTCCTGGTCCAAAGCCAAGTGGGTCAAGCCTATGACCAGGACGGCATCAAACTGCAGGTCGAAGTGTTGCAGGCCAATCCTGGCACCACGTTCAGCATTGTGCGTGACCCACGCCTGACCAGTATCTTGAAGTACCAAAAGGTGCTTGATGTAGCAGAACGTGGTAAAGAATCCGGCATGATTGGCCTTTCTCTTGAGAGCCCGGTCCCGGCTGAAGCCATTCAAATCCTTAATGAAATCTCCAGGCTCTATGTACGGCAAAACGTTGAGCGAACATCGGCCGAAGCCGCTCAAAGCCTGGAGTTTCTAAAAGATCAACTGCCTCAGGTCCGTCAAGATCTGGAGAAAGCCGAAAACGCCCTGAACAAGTATCAGATTCGTAGTAAATCCATCGATATCAGCCTGGAAGCCAAAGCCATTCTCGATCAGATCGTGGCGCTTGACACCAGCATCTCCGCACTGAAATTGCAGCAAGCGGAAATGGATCGCAAGTTTACCCGTCAGCATCCCGCCTATCGGGCCTTGCTCAGCCAATTAGCCGAGCTGACAGACAAGCAGCATGGCCTGGCCAGAAAAGTCGAAGGTCTGCCTTCAACACAGCAAGAACTCCTCAGCCTCACCCGCGATGTAAAAGTCAGCACCGAAATTTATACACAGCTCCTGAATAAATCCCAGGAACTGGATGTGATGCGTGCCGGCACCGTGGGCAACGTGCGCTTGATCGATACCGCCGATGTGGATCTTAGCAAGCCGGTTAAACCGAAGAAGGCCCTGATCGTAATCATCGCTGCCCTGTTCGGGACTTTCCTGGCTATTGCATTGGTACTTTTTCGCAAAGCCCTTAACCGTGGCGTGGAAGATCCGGATCAAATTGAACAGTTGGGGTTGCCGGTGTATGCAACCATTCCTTTCAGCACGCTGCAGAAAGTTGAAGAAAGCAAAATCCCTCAAAGCAGGGGCCGCGCCAACAAGGTCGCCCCCATACTGGCCAGCAGTCACCCCACCGACCTGGCCATGGAAGGATTGCGCAGCCTGCGCACCAGTCTGCACTTCGCTATGCTCGAAGCCAGCAATAATCGCCTGATGATCTCCGGCCCGAGCCCCAAGGTCGGTAAAACGTTTATTTCCGCCAACCTCGCTGCCGTCATCGCTCAGACCGGCCAACGGGTATTGCTGATCGACGTGGATATGCGCAAAGGGTATCTGCATAAGGTA
Organism: Pseudomonas sp. GW821-FHT04C07; assembly: GCF_059420325.1. Classification (NCBI taxonomy): domain Bacteria; kingdom Pseudomonadati; phylum Pseudomonadota; class Gammaproteobacteria; order Pseudomonadales; family Pseudomonadaceae; genus Pseudomonas; species Pseudomonas sp. GW821-FHT04C07. Next base: position 160,103 of record NZ_JBWKTM010000014.1, on the reverse strand, counting down.
TTCGGAGTCCCCGCTGAAAACGGGCTTTCTGATTTACTGGTCAAGCGCTGCGATCTCGCAACCGCGATCAATAAAACTGAATTCGAGAATCTTGACGTTATCGGTCGCGGACAAATACCGCCCAATCCTTCAGAGCTGCTAATGCATTCGAACTTTAGTGCCTTTCTGGAGCAAGTCAGCGCCCAGTACGATCTGGTGATTCTGGATACCCCGCCATTGCTGGCGGTGACGGATGCGGCGATTGTCGGTCGCCAGTCGGGCACCAGCTTGATTGTGACGCGCTTTGCGCTTAACCCGGTTCGTGAAATTCAATTGACCATGCGTCGCTTTGCGCAAAATGGCATTGATTTGAAAGGCGCCATTTTCAATGGCGTTGAAAAACGTGCCTCCGCCAAGTACGGCTATGGCGATTATGGTTACTACAACTACGAATATAAGTCAGAGAGTGCTTGAGCTACACCACAGCCCTGATGATAGTCGCGTACAGCTACTAACCGTATTCATAGCACTGCACGCTCTGCATCTGCAGCACAAGATGCAGAGTCATCGATAATTCAAACCGCTCTCAGGGACTAGCGTCTAATCCTGGGGCGGTAGCGTGTCCAAACCATAGTTGTTACTGCTACAGATTGATTATCGAAAAGGCCTTATGAGTAGCCTTGCAAACCCCATTAAGCCTGGCCATAGCGCCCCGCTCGTCAACTATAAAAGACACAACAATTCATGCCGAAACAAAGCTTCACACGCGTTATTAATATCGCACTGCGCGGCATAACACTCGCCAGTAAGTTTCTGTTGATATTTTTTCTCGCGAAATTTCTCGAACCGGCGGAACTAGGCCTTTACGGTTTGCTCACCGTCACTATCGGCTATGCACTGTATCTGCTGGGGTTTGACTTCTACACGTTCACCACACGGGAAATCCTTAAACGTGAACGCCACGAATGGGGTGGGCTGCTCAAGGACCAAGGCGCACTTTCGCTGGTACTTTACGTTATTGTCCTACCGCTGCTGAGCTTGATTTTCCTAGAGGGACTCCTGCCCTGGAGTGTCGCGGGCTGGTTCTTTATATTGCTGGTATTAGAGCATTTGACGCAGGAACTGAGTCGCCTGCTGATAGCGATCTCGGAGCAATTGCTCGCTAGCGTGATGTTGTTTCTCCGCTCTGGTATTTGGGCGGTGATCGTTACGTCAGTCATGTTTGTACGGGCTGATACTCGCGATCTGGACTTTGTGCTTGGCGGCTGGACCCTCGGCAGCCTGGCAGCACTGTTGCTGGGTATTTATCGCTTAACGCGTTTAAATATTTCCGGTTGGCATAAGCAGGTTGATTGGCAGTGGATTGGCAAAGGCCTGAAAATCGCCATTCCCTTGTTGGTAGCCACTCTGGCTATCCGCGGCTTGTTTACAGTGGATCGCTACTGGTTTGCGGACCTGACGAGCCTGGAAACCCTGGGCGCTTATGTGCTGTTTATGGGAATCAGCAGTGCGCTTTTGTCATTTCTAGACGCCGGCGTATTCGCCTTTATCTACCCCGGCCTGATCAGTGCGTATCACAGCAAGGACTCTGTTTCTTTCCGTCTTAAGTTGCGTGCATTACTGTTGCAGACTCTGATGCTTTCAGGTGCGTTTGCGATAATTGCGCTATTGATCATTGATCCACTTTTGATTTGGCTCAATAAGCCGTTATACCTTGAAAACCAGGCGCTGTTTCCCTGGACCCTGCTAATCACGCTGCTCTATTCGCTGGGCATGGTCCCGCACTATGCGCTGTATGCACAAGGGCTCGACCGGCCAATTATTCATAGTCATATAGCCAGCCTGCTGATTTTTCTTCCAACAACCTGGCTCTTTTCCAGACACTGGCCATTACAAGCGGTGCCATTGGGCCTGTGTGCCGCGTTTTTGTTGATCCTGTTGTGGAAGTGTTTGGCTTTTATCCGTTTGACCCCGGCGCAGTACAGATCGATTTCATCTACACCTATAACGCTTTTCAAAGGAACCCGTTAAATGCTTACTAACAAAACTATTCTTGTCACTGGCGGCACCGGCTCTTTCGGCAACACGTTTGTGCCCATGACACTGGCAAAATACAACCCGAAAAAGATCATCATCTTCTCCCGTGACGAGATGAAACAGTGGGACATGGCCAAGAAGTTCGAAGGCGACTCGCGGGTGCGTTTTTTCATCGGCGATGTGCGTGACAAGGACCGCCTGTACCGGGCGCTGGACGGTGTCGACTATGTGGTGCACGCCGCCGCAACCAAAATTGTACCGACTGCCGAGTACAACCCGTTTGAATGTGTGAAAACCAACATCAACGGGGCGATGAACCTGATCGACGCGTGCATTGATAAAGGTGTGCGTCGCACTGTTGCCCTGTCCACCGATAAAGCCAGCAGCCCAATCAACTTGTACGGCGCGACCAAACTGGCGTCAGACAAAATGTTTGTCGCAGGCAACTCCTATTCGGGCGCTCATGACTCACGCTTCGCCGTGGTTCGATATGGCAACGTCATGGGGTCACGTGGTTCGGTAATCCCGTTCTTCATGTCGATCAAGAACAAAGGCGTACTGCCAATTACCGACGAGCGCATGACACGCTTCATGATCTCGCTCGAGGAAGCGGTAAAGCTGGTCTGGCATGCCTTTGAAGACATGGAAGGTGGCGAGATTTATGTGAAGAAAATCCCTTCCATGAAAGTGACAGATCTTGCTCGAGTGGTTGCCCCGGAGGCGGAGCAGCAAGTCGTCGGTATCCGTCCTGGCGAGAAACTGCACGAGCAGATGATCAGCGCCGAAGACGCCTATTACACCTACGAATACCCTCAGCACTTCAAGATTCTGCCAACGATCAATGGCTGGGCCACCTGCGCCAAGCGCATCAAGGACGGTACTCGAGTGCCGGAAGACTTCGTCTACGCCAGCGATAACAACAGCGAGTGGATGAGCGACGCCGATCTGGAAAACTGGATCGACATCAACCGCGAAAAGATCGGGAGCATCTGATACATGATTCCCTACGGCCGCCAAGAAATCACCCAAACCGATATCGATGCGGTCGTGGGTGTACTGCAATCCGATTTCCTGACCCAAGGACCGATGGTTCCTCGCTTCGAGCAAAATGTCGCGCAGCACGTCGGTGCCGGCCATGCCTTGGCAGTGAACAGTGCCACCTCGGCATTGCACATTGCCTGCCTGGCCCTTGGGCTTGGCCCCGGCGATCGGTTGTGGACCACACCGGTCACCTTCGTGGCCTCGGCCAACTGTGCGTTGTACTGCGGCGCCGAGGTCGACTTTGTCGATATCGACCCGCGTACCTACAACCTTTGCCCGCAAGCGCTTGCGCTCAAGCTGGCACAGGCCGAACTCGAGGGCACACTGCCCAAAGTGCTAGTGCCGGTGCATTTGTGTGGCCAGCCGTGCGACATGCAGGCCATTCATGCACTGTCCCAGCGCTACGGCTTCAAGATCATCGAAGATGCCTCCCACGCCATTGGTGGCAAGTACCAAGGCGAGTTCATCGGCAACTGCCGCTACAGCGATATCACCGTATTCAGTTTCCATCCCGTGAAGATCATTACCACCGCCGAAGGCGGCATGGCACTGACCAACGATGGCGAACTGGCGAACAAAATGGCCCTGCTGCGCAGCCACGGCATCACTCGTGATCCGGCGCAGATGACTCATGAGGCCGATGGCCCCTGGTACTACCAGCAGATTGATCTGGGCTTCAATTACCGCATGACCGAACTGCAGGCCGCATTGGGGGTTACCCAGATGGAGCGCCTGGATCAGTATGTGGCTCGCCGCCATCAACTGGCCCGCCGCTACGACGACCTGCTGGCCAGCCTGCCGGTCAGCACACCCTGGCAGCACCCGGACAGCTACTCCGGCCTGCACCTATACGTTATCCGCCTGCAGCTGGATCAAATCCAGAAGACTCACCGCCAGGTCTTTGAATCTCTGCGTGAGCAGGGTATCGGCGTCAATCTTCACTACATCCCGGTGCACACCCAGCCTCACTATGAACGCATGGGCTTCCAGCCTGAAGACTTCCCCCAGGCGCAAATCTACTACCGGGAAGCTATCAGCATCCCGATGTTCCAGACCATGACGGATGAGCAGCAGGATGAGGTCATCACCGCGCTGCGCAAAGCGGTGCTGGAATGAAACTGGCGATCATCCCTGCGCGCGGAGGCAGCAAGCGCATCCCGCGCAAGAACATCAAACTGTTCTGCGCAAAGCCGATGATCGCCTGGTCTATCGATGCAGCACTGCAAAGCGGCTGCTTCGATCAGGTGATTGTTTCCACCGATGATCCAGAGATAGCCGAGGTGGCTCGTCACTATGGAGCCACGGTGCCCTTCATGCGCCCTGCCGAACTGTCGGACGACCATACCGGCACCATTCCGGTCATTCAACACGCCATTGAATGGTTCAATGCCCAAGGTCAACCCGTTGAGCACGCTTGCTGCCTGTATGCCACCGCCCCTTTCGTCAGCCCCGAAGATATCCGCCGCGGTTTTGGCACTCTCAACGATGCCGGCTGCGATTACGCCTTTTCGGTCACCAGCTACGCCTTCCCGATCCAGAGAGCGATTCGCCTGAATGCCGAGGGTCGGGTCGAAATGTTCAGTCCGGAGCATTTCAACACCCGCTCTCAGGATCTTGAGGACGCCTGGCACGACGCCGGGCAGTTCTACTGGGGCCAGGCCGATGCGTGGCTGCAAGGCCGGATGATCTTCAGCCCGGGCTCGATGCCTGTTGTTCTGCCGCGGCACCGCGTACAGGACATCGATACGCCGGAAGACTGGGTGCGGGCCGAATGGTTGTTCAAGGCCATGCAGGCTGAAACGCAGTGAAGATGCAGACAATGAAGGTCATCTTCCGCGTCGACGCCTCACTGCAAATGGGCACGGGGCACGTCATGCGTTGCCTGACCCTGGCCACTGCGCTCAAGTTGCAAGGCGGTGAATGCCGGTTTATTTGCCGCGAACATCCCGGCAATTTGATCGAACATATCCGCAGCAAAGGCTTCCAGGTCCATGCCTTGCCTCTCACGGACTCGGCTGGGGTGAACTTGATTGCCGTCAATGTGCCGACCGCTGAGCCGCAACTGGCACATGCCGCCTGGCTTGGCTCCACTCAGGAAAACGACGCCTCCGAATGCACCGCCATTCTCGGCGAGTTGATACCTGACTGGCTGATCGTCGACCACTATGCACTCGATGCTCATTGGGAAACTGCACTGAAGTCGCATTACCGCAAACTGATGGTGATCGACGATCTGGCTGACCGTCCACACCAGTGCGATCTCCTGCTGGATCAGACCTTCGGTCGCAACGCCAAGGACTATGCACCTTGGCTCCCTGACGCTTGCACCCTGCTCTGCGGCTCGCAATATTCCCTGCTACGACCCGAGTTCGCGGCCTTACGCGCCTACAGCCTGGAGCGTCGGAAAAAACCGCAACTCAAACACCTGCTCATCACCATGGGCGGTGTGGACAAGGACAACGCCACCGGGCAAGTTCTGCAAGCGCTCAAATCCACTGAACTACCAGACAACTGCCGGATTACCGTGGTCATGGGGTCCACTGCTCCCTGGCTTGCCGAAGTTCGCCAACTGGCCGAACAGATGCCGTGGTCCACAACCGTCAAGTCAGGCGTCAGCGATATGGCCCAGCTGATGGCCGAGAGTGACCTGGCGATCGGTGCTGCAGGGGCCACCACCTGGGAACGCTGCTGCCTGGGTCTGCCGACCGTGTTGGTCGTTCTGGCGGATAACCAGAAAATGGCCGCAGCAATTCTGGATAAAGCACAGGCAGTCGTAACGCTAAGTCTTGGTAAGCACCTGATAGCAGAGTTGGTAGAGATAATCAGTGTGCTTCGGCATGACAAGTGTCGCATGAAGAACATCACCGAGCACGCCAAGCAAATTACAGACGGCACGGGCTGTCAATTTGTCGCAAGCACGCTGGACAAGCTGAATACTGAAAAATGGAGCATGTAATGGAGCTACTTGGAAAACTGCGCGATATAAAACAGCAAGAGCTTGAACTAATGCTCAGCTGGCGTAATGCTCCCAACGTGCGGGCCAATATGTATACCCGCCACGAAATCAACATGGACGAACACCTTGCTTGGTGGGCACGAATTCAGCAGCGCGACGACCAGCGATATTTCATGTACGAAGCAGCTGATATACCGCTCGGCATTATTGGTTTTAACGGGATCGACAGAACCAGCGAAAACTCAGCCTGGGCGTTCTATGCATCTCCCGAGGCACCGAAAGGCACCGGCAGTAAAATGGAATTCCTTGCTCTGGACTGTGCGTTTGGTGAACTTGGCCTTCATAAACTTCATTGTGAAGTACTCGCCTTCAATGCCCCGGTCATCAAATTGCACCAAAAATTTGGCTTCAGCATAGAAGGCATACTTCGCGAGCACCACAAAATCAATGAAGACCTTATCGATATATATCGGCTGGGCCTGCTTGCATTTGAGTGGACTGAGAAGCGTGCCGATATGTTAGATAAATTAGTAAAACTCTCCGGGAGAAGCGCATGAATCCGAACATTTCAATTGCTGGGCGCAAAATTGGCCCCGACTACTCTCCTTACATCATCGCCGAGCTCTCCGCTAACCATAACGGCAAGCTTGAAACCGCGCTAAAGATCATCGAAGAAGCGAAAAAAGCCGGTGCTGATGCGGTCAAGCTGCAGTCCTATACTGCCGATACCATCACCCTCGATTGCGACTCTGAAGACTTCCAGATCCACGGTGGCCTATGGGATGGCAAGACGCTCTATCAGCTTTACAAGGAAGCCCAGATGCCTTGGGACTGGCATGCGATTCTGTTCGAGCATGCTCGCAAGCTGGGGATCACCATTTTCAGCTCGCCCTTCGACAACACCGCTGTCGACCTGCTGGAAAGCCTCAACGCACCGGCCTACAAAATTGCTTCTTTTGAGGCAGTTGACCTGCCCTTGATCAAGTACGTTGCCAGTACTGGCAAGCCGATGATCATCTCCACCGGTATGGCCGATGCCGAAGAAATCCAGGAAGCCATCGACGCTGCTCACGAAGGTGGCTGTAAGGAACTGGCCATTCTTCACTGCGTCAGTGGTTACCCCGCGCCAGCCGCTGATTACAACCTGCGTACCATACCCGACATGATGCGCCGCTTCGGTTTGGTCACAGGCCTGTCCGACCACACGCTGGACAATACTACCGCCATCGCCAGCGTAGTGATGGGCGCGTCCATCATCGAAAAACACTTCACTCTCAACCGTAATGGCGGTGGTCCGGATGACAGCTTCTCGCTCGAACCGGCGGAGTTGGCTGCGCTGTGCCGCGACAGCAAGACTGCTTGGGCAGCACTGGGCCAAGTTGATTACGGGCGAAAATCCAGCGAGCAGGGAAATGCCAAATTTCGGCGCTCACTGTATTTCGTTAAGGCGCTGAAGGCAGGAGAGGTAATTACACCAGATGCGGTGCGTAGTGTACGACCTGGATTTGGATTACCCCCAAAATATCTGAAAGAAATAATCGGCCAACGAGCTGCCCAAGATATCTCGGCAAATACGCCCACCAATCTTGACTTTATTCGCTTATAAAATAATCGACAAATGGAAATTCACAGAATGCAGAATAAAAACCAAACTATCTGCCTATTATATACGACATACCATTCCTTTATATGGGACCTGATATCCGACCAAATAGACCACCACAACCTTGTCGTCGTGAATTTTTCCAAGCGAAAAATAAACAACAACAATCACCAAATAAAAACAATAGAACGCACACAAAGGAGCAAGCCAAGCTTTTTATTAGACTGCCTAATAATTGCACTGAAGGCCAAATTCAAAAAATTCGATCTCCTACTGCCACACCCTGACCACTTACTAGGGAATACATTGTTCTTTAATAAAAACGTGAAAAAAATCACGCTAATAGAAGATGGAATACTCAACTACTATAATTACGAGCGAGGCATGTCAATAGCAAAGACTTCTTTAAAAAGAAAACGTATGACTTGGCTAACCCCCTTCAGGTATAAACTCTATAGTGGGCACCATTCTGGAGTGGACAATTGCCCCCTCCCTAAACTAGATGGCTGGTTTACAGACCCCGAAAAAATAATAAAAAAAGAAAAATTTTCCTCCATAAAAAAAATAGAGTTCCCAACCTGTGGCAATGAAGAAATTCATACAAACGGGGTAGTAATACTACTAGACCAACCTCTCGAAAAATTTCTAAACATTGCCACCGCAAATGAAATACGAAAAAAAACCATCCTTTTTGTAGAGGAAAACTTCCAAAAAACCATTATCAAACCTCACCCAGAGCACAAATCAACCGACATGCGCATTAAAAATAGAGTTTCGTTTAACTTCGAGGAAAACACACCCATAGAGGAAATAATACTAAAGATCAAGCCGGATGCAGTAGTAAGCTATTGCAGCACAGCTCTAATAAACACATCAAAAATCTCGAAATCCACACGATGCATTTCAATAGGAATCGACGAGATCACAAAAGAGCTACCAGAAGTAGTTAAAATCAAAGAGCTTTTCATGAAAAATAACGTTGAAATATATTAACATGACATTAATCAACACACTTCTCATCATTGCTCCAATTTTAAGTTACATAACAGCCAAAAAAACCAGCAACCTATTAAATTTTTTTAATCCATTTGTATATTTTTACTGGTCATATTTTTTATTTTGCTTTGTAGCCATCTACTATAGAGATCTTTATACCTACGCGCTCGACATTTCAGATGAAACCATACTACTAATAAGCCTTGGTTTAGTTTTTTTTCCTATCGGCGGATATCTCGCCAATCACTCACACAAAAAGACTGCAGTCCACAAGAAGCTTGAAGATATAATAGCAGATGCCTGCAATGCAATCTCAACTAAGAATTATCTCATTACAGCACTTACAATACTCCCAATTTTATTCGCCGCTTTTTTTATGATTAAAATCGGCAAAGTACTATGGATGTCTGATTCATTTGATGACGAGCGTGTTACCGCAAGAATAGGCTCAGGATGGATAGCGATTCTAGGTATTTCATCTGCATATGTCGCGACGATATATTCAAGCATACATTTTTTCAAGAAGAAATCCTTCATCAAACTAGCTGCTACAACCATTATCCTTGCAATATGCGCCATCTCTTACGGAAATAGAGCGCCCGGACTTGAGGTAATAATTATAGGCGGGATATTTATATGGATAGGCCTTTTTGGAAAAATAAACCCATTACATTTTTTAGCAGGCCTATTCTTATCACTGTCATCAATTATGATATTAGGGGTATTGAGACAAGGCTTAGAGTTCAGTATTGAATCAATTTATAAGCAAATGCTGTGGCGCCCATTTGCAAACATTCAAAACACCGAATGGGTATTATCATTCATTCCCAGCCAACATGATTATTTTTACGGAGAGTCAATTCTAATTGATTTTGCAGTATTACTTCCAGGCCACCACCCAAACTTCGGAACATATATGAAAGAAGCCATGGGTAAAGAATTCTCAGGCGGAAGCATTACTCTTACATTCTTAGGACAGGCGTATGCTGATTTCGGCTTTATTTTTTCATTGATTCTAATCATGGCCGCCGGATACATTTCCCAAAAAATATTTCTCACACTCACAAAAAGGGGCAAATGGCTGCCACTTCTAATAATATCATCCATCACAATAAAATCCATGACATCCTCAGGTATCGCATCTCCAATAATATATGTCTTTGTACCGTGCACTATATTTATAGGCTTTTGGCTTGCACTAAAATCAGCAACAAATCTTCGACGCCAAAAATTAAGACCACGCGCGATTGTTGCCTCAAGGCCAGCCGATTAAACCAACAACAATTTGAAAACTTCAAAAATCTAGTACAACTACCCCATCACGACTAAATCCAGACACGACAATCAAATGAAAACAAATAAATGCCACAATAAAAAACAACCACCTCCCCGTAAGATTTACATCTTAGGAACAAGAGGAATCCCAGCCCAACATGGCGGATTCGAAACTTTTGCAGAGAAACTATCACTTTTTTTAACCAAAAATGGCTGGGACGTTTCTGTTTACTGTCAAGAGGAAACGGAAGGGGAAATATCAGAAAGTAGATGGCACGGGATACGTAGAATCCATGTACCTGTCAACCGACCTGGAGCTGCAGGCACTGTTATCTTCGACTGGAAAACGACCTGCCACGCATTATCTCAAGATGGCCTTTTTCTAACTCTTGGGTACAACACTGCCATTTTTAACGTCATGCAACGAGTTAAAGGGCAGACCAATGTCATCAATATGGATGGCATTGAATGGCGTAGGGACAAATGGGGGCCGGTAGCCAAAGCTTGGTTTTGGCTAAATGAAAGGGTTGGATGCTGGATTGGAAATCACCTCATCGCAGACCATCCGAAAATCAAGGAGCATCTGGCAACCCGTGTTATTGCCGATAAAATCACCATGATTCCCTACGGGGGCGATGAAGTAACGAGTGCCGATGCATCTCTGCTTACACCTTACGGCATTAAACCTAATAAGTTTTCAGTGATTATTGCACGCCCAGAACCGGAAAACTCTTTCTTAGAAATGGTGCGAGCCTTCAGTCGAACGCCTCGAGATCACAAGTTAGTTGTACTCGGAAATTTTATGCCTGAGAGCAACGCCTTTCACCGGCAGGTAATAGACGCGGCTGGTGATGAAGTGGTTTTCCCTGGAGCAATCTATGAAGCTTCCGTAGTTGAAGCCCTGCGCTTTCATAGTCGCTTTTATCTACATGGACATCGCGTTGGCGGCACCAATCCATCATTAGTGGAAGCGTTAGGAGCAGGTTGTGCGGTGATCGCTCATGACAACCATTTCAATCGCTGGGTTGCTGGCCCTAAGGCGGCATACTTTAAAGATGAGTCCGCATGTGCAACATTGTTTGATGAACTATTGACTGACAATGCTGACGTAGAGAAAATGAAAGTCGCCAGTCGAGAACGCTTTCATGAACGCTTCACTTGGGATCAGGTACTTCATGAATACGAAGAACTCCTTATTCGCTGGCATCCACACGAAGAGGCCGGTACCGACCTCTCAATTGTTCGGAAAGAAGCAATATAACTGACGTTCAATACAGCAATAAAAATTGCAGTGAGTCGGCTATGGTTGTCCTGCATGAATTTTGCTCTCGTGGAATATCGAACTTCGATCCGATGCTTTCTCAGAGACCATATCTGTGACTAATGGTAACCGGTGTCGCGATCTACATCGGCTCTCACACCTCCCACGCTTTGCTCGAAACTGGTTTCAAGGTGGTGGTGCGGGATAATCTCTGCAATAGTTCGATGGAATCATTTCGTCGAGTGGAGCAAATTTGCGACAAGGCACCTACGTTCATCTTAGGCGACATTTGTGATCGCACTTTTCTGGATGAAGTATTTGCTTTGCGGCAAATCAGCGCGGTATTACATTTCACCGGCCCGAAATCCGTAGGCGAAAGTGTACTAAAGCCGCTCGATCACTGTGAAAACATCGTGGCTGGCAGCGTGCTGGAAATGATTCGGACCTTCGTAGCGGTCAGCGGTTACCCTGCCCTTATCAAGTTGTCGAACGCCAGACTGGAGAAGATGGCCAATACCTGGCGTTGGCGATCCGCCAACCCGTAAGGCTATATACAGTAGCATTACTTATCTCTCGTATGGCGCAGCGATCAGACGCGAATCACGACCTCTGCACCATATACCCATTAACGAGAGGCAGACCAACGGGAATGTTAGAAAACGTCAGAGATGTCAGGCGTCCTACACAGGTATTCTAGGGGCAATAAACGCAAAATGAATGCCACTGAAGATAGACCCGGAACGGCGCTCTACTCGGGCCCGAATCCATGACTATGCTTCAAGCTACCGGACGCTCAAAGCTCGTTGCCTTGCACTCACATTTCTGAGTATCACCGCAAATACAGACGATGCATCAAAAGGAATCTTCCATGACCAAACTACTCGCTTCCGCCCTAATGCTTGCTTTAAGTACCTGCGCCCTGGCTGCTGAGCCTCCCGCGGTATCTCCTTCTACAAGCACACAGACTAAGCCCTTGACAAGCACTCCCTTGGCCACCCCGACAGGTGTCTTGGGTGGCGTTACCACATCGACTGCCATCGGTATTGGCGTCGCTGTTGCAGCTGGGGCCGCTGCGCTGTCATCCAGTGGCGGTAGCGGAAACAATGGCGGCGCCACCGGCACTACCGGAACCACCGGTACTACCCGCTAAGCGCGTCCCAAGGTCGATAGTCTTCGACCACCCGGAGCAATCCGGGTGGTTGAGTTTTGATGTGTTCCCTCCACAAGTGTCCCCCATCATGATTCGTAGTTTGTCGCTCGCTGTGCTTGCAGGCGTTGCCCTGCAAGGCTGTATGTTCGCACCCGGTCAACACATGGACACTAGTAGAATAGTGAACGATGGCTCACCGGAAAGCAGTCGTGTCGAGTTGATTCCGATAACGCCCAAACTGATTGCTCAGAATATGGCGACAAAAAGGGACCTTTCGGTGCCGGCCGAGTTGTTGGCGTTCCATCCGGGGGCTTATCGGATCGGTGCCAACGATGTGCTGTACATCACTGTGTGGGATCATCCGGAGCTGACTGCGCCGTCGGGCCCACAACAACAATTAGAAGCCAACGGCCGTCTTGTACGCCCGGACGGTACTATGTTTTACCCCTACATTGGCAATGTTCAAGCAGCGGGTAAAACCATCGAGGAGCTGCGCGCGCTTATCGCAGAGCGCCTTACACAATATGTCGACAGCCCTCAAGTCGACTTGAGTGTTTTACGTTTCGCCAGCCAAAAGGTCGTCCTTTCCGGTGCTGTTTTAAAAGCAGGTCAACAGCCCATCACTACTTCACCGCTCAGTGTCGTCGAAGCCATCGGGGCTGCCACTGTCGACCCATTGAGTGCCGACCTTGCCGGTCTAACGCTGACCCGCGATGGGCGTGAGTATCGACTGGATCTGGACGCGCTTAACAGCAAAGGCTCGCAGTTGCACAACGTCTATTTGAAAGACGGCGACCAGTTGTACCTTCCCTACAATGACCGTAAAAAGATCTACGTCATGGGTGAGGTCAACCAGCCACGGGCGCTCACGTACAAAATCAATCGGATGAATCTGGCGGATGCGGTCGGATCAGTCGGTGGACTGAATCAGACCACCTCTAATGGCAATGCGCTTTATGTCATTCGGGGTGCCGAGAACCTTGAAACCGAGCCGGCAAAAGTCTTTCAGCTGGACGCCGAATCGCCTACCGCTTTTGCCCTCGCCAGCCGCTTCGATCTGCAACCCCAGGATATTGTCTACGTCGGCCCTGCCGGGGTGACCCGCTGGAACCGCTTGATCAGCCAGCTGTTACCCTCGGCGACCATTTTGGGTACTGGAGCAGCGGCTCAAAACAATATCAGTCAATCCAGCAGCCGATAAGGTTTGAGCCGTTTTGAAAACCTTGCGTAACAGCTCATGCCTGGCGGTGGGTTTACTGCTGTGTGGCTGCAATCCGCTGATGCAGGCGTCCCTGGATACATTTAAAGACTCCGCACTGGGCGTCCAGCCGCTGGCAGTAACTTCAGCGCAAGTGGAGGCCGTGCCCTATGCACAGATCAAGGTCACCACGAACGCCAGCGAAGGGGTGATGGCAAAGCTTCGCCAGCAGGACGACCTGGAGTTCTGGGTCGCCTCCGGCAAGCAGGTGTTGTTGATGCGCGACGGTCTGGCTGTGCGTAGCGTCGGCCTGGGCATCAATCTCGATGGCACGCGCTTCGACGGTGAGTCGCCGTTCAAGCTTGGCTTGCAGCGCTTGCCCGACGGTTACAGCAGTACCCGCTGGATAGATCTCTATCAGGGTCAGCGGGTCGGACTGGCTGTCAACAGTCGCTTCAGTCGACAGGCCATCGAAACCGTCACCATCCTGGACAAGGATTATGCGTTGCAGCGCATAGACGAACGCATCGACATACCCGAGCTGGGATTCCACGCCACCAACCGTTTCTGGGTCAGGCCTGGCGATGGCTTGATCCTGCAGAGCGAACAACATCTCACGCCGGAGCTTTTCTTGAAGATTGTGCAATTGCGCCCTGACCGGGAGACGGCTCGGTGAGATATTCGAAAACGCTGTCGGCTTGCCTGTTGCTGGCCAGTTCTGCGATGACTCAGGCCGCTGTCACGGTGACGGGTGATGTACTAAACGCCGGATCCTTCACGCTGGTGCCAGGCGCACGCCTGCTCGATGCCGTCAGCCAGGCCCGCCCGAACGCCGAAAGTTACTGGCTGGCCGCCGCCTGGTTGCACCAGCCGCTACTGGAGCAGCAAAGCCGCCTTAAAGCTGGCGTGCTGTTCGATTTGAAAATGGTCCAGCGCGGCGCCTTGCTGGAAGAAAAAAGCAGCCTGGCAGCCCTGGCTGCGCGCCTGTATGAAGATGTCAGCCGACTGCCCGTCACCGGCCGCAAAGTCGCAGTGCTCGACCCCGTGGCGCTGGAGGTCGCGTTCGCCCGCAATTACTCGCTCAATGACGGTGACCAGCTGATTTACCCCCTGCGCCCGACGACGGTCACTGTCCTGGGCGCGGTGGAAAAACCCTGCAAGCTGCCTTATCGCGCCCTGCAGCAAGCCCATGAATATCTCAAAAGCTGTCTGCCACTCGCTGACGCAGAGGCCGATTACCTGTGGCTGGTTCATCCCGATGGCCAGGTCAAGCGAGCCGGCATCGCCGCCTGGAACCGCGAGGATGGGGTGATTGCCGCCGCGGGCAGCACGATTCTGGTGCCTGTGCGAAACGATAGCCCCGATCTACCCACGCCCGATTTGAATGAACAGCTGGCCGAGTTTCTCGCCACCCAACCGCTGGTCGAGGTGGCCCCTTGAAGTTATGTTTTGCAGCCGTAGTGTTGTTGCCCTGCAGTTTGGCTCATGGCGAGCCGCGTTTTACCCAGAATGATTTCGGTGGCGTGGGTTTGTTGCAAACACCTACCGCCCGGATGGCGCCGGCCGGCGAATTCAGCCTGAACGCCAACCGTACGGACCCTTATTCTCGCTATAGCATTTCATTACAGCCCCTTGATTGGCTGGAAGGCAGTTTCCGTTATACCGCCATCAGTAACCGTAAATACGGACCCGAGTCATTCAGCGGCAACCAGAGCTATAAAGACAAAGCGGTCGATGCCAAGGCCCGCCTCTGGCAAGAAAGCCATTGGCTGCCCGAGGTCGCGCTCGGCTTTCGCGATATCGGTGGTACCGGCCTGTTTTCCAGCGAATACTTTGTGGCGAACAAGCGTTACTACAACCTGGATTTCAGCCTGGGCATTGCCTGGGGTTACATCGGTAACCGGGGGGATTTCGACAACCCTTTGGGGCACGTCAGTAAGCGCTTTGATACACGCCCAGTCAGCGAGACTGCGGGCGACATCAATACCAACGCGTATTTTCGCGGCTCGCCCTCGTTGTTTGGCGGTGTAGCCTATCAAACACCCTGGGCCCCCTTGAGCTTGAAACTCGAATTCGACGGTAACGACTACAAGCACGAACCGCGAAGCAATAACCAGGTGCAGGACTCACCCATTAACATCGGGGCGGTCTACAAGCTCAGTGACTCTGTCGATTTGACCGCGGGCTGGGAACGCGGCAATACCGCGCTGTTCGGCATCACTGTTCATACCAATTTCGCCAGCCGCAAGGCGCCGGTAAAGCGCTACGACCCCGCTGTCGAAGCGCTTCCGGCACAGGCGCCGACTACGCCGCTCAATCAGGTCGACTGGGCCGAGGTTTCCAAACGACTGGAAAACAACGCAGGTTATAAGGTCGAACGCATTACTCAGCGCGATTCCGAGCTGATGGTGTATGGCGAGCAGTCGCGCTATTTCTACTCGGCCAAAGGCGTGGGCCGGGCCAGCCGGATTCTGGACAACAGCGCGAATGACGAAATCGACTGGTTCACCCTGGTGAACAAGCGTTACGACATGCCCGTGGAAGAAACCAGTGTGCCGCGCGAAACCTTCCGGGCCGTGGTGAACAATCAACAAGACCTTACAGACCTGCACCGCACCACCGAAGTAAACCGGGCCACCCCACACATTGAAAACACTCTGTACACCCAGGCACCAGAACGGTTTACCTATGGTTTCGGATTGGGTTACAAGCAAAACGTTGGCGGTCCTGATGGCATGCTGTACCAGTTGACCGCCGATGTGGACGCAGAGTACCGCTTTACCCGCAACACGTGGACAAGCGGCGTCGTAAGCGCCAATCTCATAAACAACTTCGATAACTTCAAGTTCGACGCACCGAGCAAGCTGCCCCGAGTGCGGACCGACTTGCGCAAGTACGTCACGACTTCTGATGTAACGATGCCGACATTTCAGCTCAACCACGCCAGGCAACTGGATCAAGACCTGTATGGCATGGTGTATGCCGGTTATCTGGAGTCAATGTTCGCCGGCGTCGGCGGTGAATTGCTGTACCGGCCCATGGGCGAGCGCTGGGCCTTGGGTGCTGATTTGAACTATGTACGTCAGCGTGCGTTTGACCAGGGCTTTGGCCTGCGCGGATACAGGACCGTGACCGGTCACGTCACTGCTTATACAGAGCTGCCGTTCGATTTGCAGGCGGCGGTCAGTGTCGGGCGTTACCTGGCGCGCGATTGGGGTACCACGATCGATCTGTCCCATGAGTTCAGTAACGGCGTGAAGTTCGGTGGCTGGGTCACCCGCACCACGGCCTCGGCTGAAGAATTCGGCGAGGGTAGCTTCGACAAAGGTATCTATATCTCGGTCCCCTTCGACGAGTTGATGAGCGTTTCCACCATGCGTCGCGCCAATTTGGTCTGGGCACCGCTGACCCGCGATGGTGGCGCGCGCCTTAACCGCCAGTATTCGCTGCACACCATGACCGATGGCCGCAACGGCGATGCCTTCTATAAAAACTTTGAGAAAATCACCGAGTGAGTCTGTCGATTGCGCATGTCACACAACTCCCCTTCTGGGTACGGGGGCTGTTTTTCGTCGGCATTAGTGCGGTCTTGCTAACAGCCGGATTGCGCGCGCAACCGATCCCCGAAGCCTTTGCCGAGCAGGACAAGCTGCACCATTTGGTTGGCTTTTTCGCTCTGGCCTTCAGTTGCCGGTTGGCCTTTTTACAGGTCAAGCTGCGCTGGATCGCACTGGGTTGCCTACTCACGGGGATCCTTATCGAATATGCACAAGAACTGATGCCATTACGCATGGCATCAGCTTACGACGCCCTGGCGAATGGCGTCGGCGTGTTGCTCGGTTTGATGATTGCGTGGCGCTGGACGCGCTAGTAGCAGCGAGATGCACGCATTGCCCTTGTTATGCTCAGCCTGCCATGCATTTTCAGCATCGACACCCGCCTGGTCCTGAGATGGGTTTCAACACGACAGTGAAAACGGTTCTGGAGCCTCATCCAGGCTTACCTTGCAACTTCCTATCTAACAGTCCGATAGCATCGTCGCTCCGTCATGTCAGGCGAATACAATTGTGTGGTTAAATTGATACGCTACCCAGACGCACCGATGATCTCCAAGATAAGCATCATGCAGGATCGATCAGTTTTCATGCTGACATGGCATAACGAGCGCGCGCTTCTGAAACCTGATATCGATTGAAAAATGCGCCTGGCAACAATGATGGCTATATGGCATTGTTTAAATTAGTAGGCTGGGTATTCCGTCAATAAAATCGACAGTATCCTGACGCTGTAAAACAGTCAGTAATCACTGGGGCACGCTGTGGGTTTCCCGGTCATGCCTGAGCATAGGAGCCATACCAGACGGGAAAATTGCCTGTCGTTTCAGAGGCTTAAGACGAGCCACTTTTGGATGGCCGCTGCGCCTCGGCGATTGATACCCAGGCTCTAAGCTGAAAGTCGAACTGTTAAATAAGCAAAAATATCTGTAGGGTATGTGCCTGAAAAATTTCGGATTGCGCTTTAAAACCGCTATTTTCAAGACCTTGAGGAGCATTGGGTTACACCACCTGGCAAAGGGTTTGACAGGTAAAAATGTTATAAATTGTCAGATGCACTGTTAAACTTGTGTGGCAATATTATTGTGCCGCTACCGCTAAGTACTTGAGTTAGATCACATGATTGATGCAGGACGCACATTCAAAGAGCAAAGGACAGCCATTTTAGCCTTTGGTCGCACCGCAGCTTTGGCAGAGAACTTAAAACTGCTTATTGTATCGGACACTTTACACGTTGACGCATTAAGCTACTGCACCCCCCCTGGAGCAGGCCCCCAATATAAGTTCCGCCAATGCGATAATCATTGAAATCGACGCCCCGTCCGTTTTTAATGAAGGCATTGAACTTGTTAAAAAAATTCGGCTCAAAAATTTTTTGGCACGAATTTTTATAGTGTTCACACACACCAAGTCGCTCACTAAAGTCAAGTGCTATCTCGCCGGCGCCGATCATTGCATTAAATTGCCTGTCGACCCTCATGAAAAAACAAACTTTTTCCCGGAACTATTTCAGAACCCCGAGTGGAAGTCTGAAATAAAGCTGGTTTTGGACCAGGCACGCCTCTGCCTATGCGGGGATGCAAAAAAACTGGAAGTCTCTTATTCAGAAATGAAAATTCTGGACGCATTGATCAATGCGCAAGAACATATTTTGAGTCATGACGATATCGCAAAAGCTCTAGACTGGAATGTAAGATTTTACGACCCGCGCGCCCTGGAAAAAACAATCAGCAGACTGCGCGGCAAGATAAAAAAGGTCTATGACATTAATGCCATTCAAAACGTGCGTGGCTATGGCTATCGATTGTGCCGGGGCGTTATATCGTAAAAATATAACCTACCCATGACTAAATAACAGACAAATGGATGTTAACGAGAAATTCACCACTATGGACAGTCCCAACACAGAGTTATTTCGACAGTCAATATTCAAGCGTGACGACACGTTGTTCGGCTGCGGGATACAGGCACACGGCGCAGGTGAGAATTTCGACGCCCTAAAGGTGTGTCGAACACTTTCAGCTGCCCTACTGGATGTCACTCGCAGCGAAAAACTCACTCAAACTCACTTGACAGCAACTTCATCAATGGTGCAGCCCGCCCCTTTGATACCTGATACCTTTGGCAGAATTTTTATTACCATAGGGTCACGCAACTTATTAGATACCGTACTGATAGAGTATATTACCCGCGTCAGTGACGCACTGAAAATACATGACAAAATATTAACAGTCAGTATTGATGAGTTCTCATCCCCCCTCAGCACGACTGAAGAGAAGAGAACCCTCATCAGCCACATCTACCTGCTGAAAGATAGCGGCATAGACATCGCCTTCTCGAGCTACAGCCTACTCGAAGGCAGCACCAAGACCCAGAGCACCCCCAACATATTCAACTACCTGATAGTTGATCTGCAAAAAAACGAGCTGAGTGAAAAGCTCAACGCCACACCAGAACTACTCAATAGACTCTACGACCAAATGAACATCATGACTCATACAAAGAAAGTCAGATTCATTGCCGAGCGAATAGAGCTTGAACACCATCATGTACTGGCAAGAAGCCTGCCGTTTGATTTCTTTCAGGGAGACTATTACTCCCCCTCCAAGGCATTCGCAAATAAAGGATTGAATTTGCCATGACTAGAATGATGCTTGATAACATCCCGGTAAATAAACAACTTTTAATTTTTACCCGTGACTTCCTGGCGAGAAAAAAACTCAAGTCACCGGGCCCTGGGCACACGCCCCCCTCCTCCGAACTCAGCCCCGCCGAGAGCGTACTGGCCGAGGAGGGAGATTTCCTTAAAAAGCCGTACAAAAACCCCGAGACATGGTCGTTCAATGCCGAGGAGCGGACACTGTCCAATATGGCGAAAAGAATTTCGCTCACTGGCATTGAAACACTCTTGCTCAAACAACTGCTATCCAATGAGCAGCGAGTATCCAGCAAGACAGAACTGATCCAGGGCATCAATAGGGATCCTGAGCGTTACCGCGGCCTTGAAATGTGCCTGAGCAGGCTGCAAGAAAAATTCAGCGATACCGCTAATGGGGAGCGCCTGTTCCGCTCCGTGCGAAACCGTGGCTATTGCCTGGTTCAAAAAGTAAATATTACCTGCTGATCAAACAAGACCGCAGATTCCAACAATAATAAATGCGGTTACCCCCCCAAGTAAAATATAAAACCCTGACCTTTTTTATTATCCTTTTTCTACTCAAGCATGCCTTCCATTCCCCCACCACCAAGGTTATTACGCTCGCGCGATTAACCTTTTATCCACTCCCACAGACTGACTTTTTATAACACTCAGCGGCACCACACATTATTGTCGCCGTTATAAAACGTCAGACGCTGCAGAAAGCAACCCATTAATATCAAAGCATCATACAGACGCTTCTGCGCCTGCTGCTTACTATTAAACATACCAAACCAACAAAGCGCAGGTTAACACTAAGCCAGTCGGATTCAAGGTTGTCGCTCCGACCTAACTTGATGATGTGTACAGAACACAAACATCTATCTGCTCCAGGAAGACAACAGAAGTAAGGCATGGACGAGCGTGTGCAGCTCGCTATTTTGAGCCGTCCATAATCAGGCAAAAAAATACCACAGGGTTTGCGCTTTGTTACATACTCGTATAAACCGAAAATCAGTCTATAAAGGGCTTACCTTTTGGGGCCAATGGGCCGTTGCAATGGGTTTCGTCATTGCACTACTGTTCGCGCTCGCCTATTACCAAACAGGAGAAGTCGGCTCGCATTACCGCGTGCTTGCCGTCCTGTTTCTTCTGGGGTCGGTTCCCTCCTACTCACTGATGCAGGTCTATCATAAGCAGCATGGTTACCTGAGCGGCCTGGCACGGCTTCTTATCGGTTGGTTGATCACCTTGGCCGGTTTGACCAGTATCGGCTTCCTCAGCAAAACCGGTGAGCTATTCTCCCGTGAAATCATAATAACCTGGGCATTGCTGGGGTATGGGTTACAGGCCCTGCTTTATATTCCAATGCACAGCTTTTCAAAGTTCTATCATCGCCAGCTGAACCGTCAGCACAACACGTTGATCATAGGCACCAATGGACTGGCACTGAAACTGGCAGACTCACTGTCCCGACTGGAATCTGTGCCGTTGGTCGGCCTTGTCAGTGCCACACCTGACGAACCGACCAACGAACTTATTGGCGCCAGCTCATCCAGAATCGTGGGTCAGTTAGATGAATTGCGTACGCTGATCACCGCTCATGATATTCGGCGTTTGTACATTGCCCTCTCATTAAGTGAAGCACAACACATCGAAGCGTTGTATATCGACCTGCTTGATATGAATGTCGATGTCGTCTGGGTTCCTGACCTGAACAGCATGACACTTCTTAATCACTCCGTGAGCGAGGTGGATGGCTTACCCGCCATACATCTCAATGAAAGTCCACTGACCAGCTACCCCACCGCGGCGTTTAGCAAGGCGTTACTGGATCGTGGCCTGGCGCTCATGGCCCTTATCGGCTTCAGCCCACTGCTGTTGCTCATTGCCGTCGCGGTCAAACTGTCGTCCCCGGGCCCCATTATTTTCAAGCAGGCGCGTCATGGCTGGAACGGCAAGATCATCAACGTCTGGAAATTCCGTTCCATGCGTGTACATGATGACCGGCATGTACAGCAGGCTAGCCGTCAAGATTCGCGGATTACCGCTGTGGGGCGTTTCATACGCCGTACTTCCATCGATGAATTGCCACAGTTTTTCAATGTGCTGCAAGGCCATATGGCACTCGTAGGGCCGCGCCCTCATGCCGTTGCCCATAACGACTACTACACCGGAAAAATCAGCGCCTACATGGCTCGCCACCGGATTAAGCCGGGGATCACCGGACTTGCCCAGATCAGCGGTTGCCGGGGCGAAACCGAAACCATCGACAAGATGCAAAAGCGCGTCGAAATGGACCTTGCCTACATTAATAACTGGTCACTGTGGCTTGATATAAAAATCTTGATCAAGACCCCGTTCACGCTCCTGTCAAAGGATGTCTATTAATACGCTTGATCATTCATGTCGAGCCGCCGGGCAGTTGCTGATCGCTTATAAAAACCCGCTTGATTGTTCTAACGCTTACTGCATGGGCAAACACTCTACAGCGCTATAGCGGAACGTCGGGGCTTAATCCAGTAAAACAGCTGTCAAATCAAATAGAGTGAGAATGACATGGACAGCATGCATCCCGTACAGGTTATCGCGGTAACCAGTGGCAAAGGTGGTGTAGGAAAGACGAGTGTGGCAGTCAACTTGTCGCTGGCTCTGGCTAAACTTGGCCGACGCGTCATATTGCTGGATGGCGATCTAGGCCTGGCAAATGTCAACGTCTCACTCGGCCTGCCCCCCAATCAGACTCTCATCGACGTGCTCGAAGGGCGCTGCGAGCTGCGCGACGTGCTACTTCGAGGGCCCGGCGGAATCCGTATCGTCCCGGCCTCCCCCGGCAGTCAGAACATTCTTAATCTGACCAGCGCGCAGTACGCCGGACTGATCCATGCCTTCAGCGATATTGAGGATGATCTGGATGTCCTGGTAATCGACACCGCGGCCGGAATAGGCGATTTAGTCGTCAACTTCGTCCGCGCGGCGCAGGAGGTGCTGGTGGTGGTGTGTGATGAGCCGACCTCGATCGCCAACGCCTATGCACTCATCAGAGTACTTAATCGCGACTACGGCATGAACCGCTTCCGTGTATTGGCCAACATGGTGCGCAACCAGCAGCAAGGTCGCAGTCTGTTCAGCAAGCTCACGAAAATTACCGATAACTTCCTTGACGTCTCCTTACACTATGCCGGCGCTTTGCCTTATGAAGAAAGCATGGTCAAGGCACTGAAGAACCATCGTGCGTTGTATGAGGCTTTTCCACGCTCCAGGGGCGCCCTTGCATTCAAGACCCTTGCGCAGAAAGTTAACCGCTGGCCGTTGCAAACCGCCCCGCGGGGGCATCTGGAGTTCTTCGTTGAGCGACTGGTGCGTCAGAGTGCTGCAGCCGCTCTGGTGTGACTGTCCGCAGCGATCACGAACATTTACGGCACCGGACACCTTCCCCGCCGCCTGAAACCGGCGCGAACAGCTCAGCAGCAAGCTCGACGCACAATGGGACGAAGTCGCTCACCTTTTGTCGCAAGTCGATTGACTCTGAAAGGGTCTTGGAGCCCAGTAGCACAGCTAATTTCAAGCAAAATCAAAAGAAGAAAACTCATGTCGCGAATAATGGTGATATCTGGCGATTTCCTGGCAGGTGATGCCGAATTTCGTGACGGCATGTTCATTTTAAGATCCTCAGTTAATCCGTCTCGCGAACTGAATATTCCAATTTCAAAACTGAAAACCCTCGAGTGCTCGAGCGAAGAGATCGTCACCGACAAAGGCAGCGCCATCCGTTGGGGCCTTGCCGGCTCGCTGGTTCTTGGCCCCGTCGGGCTGGTCACCGGCCTGCTGCTGTGCGGAAAAGTAAAGCACATCACCTTCTACGTTCAATTCAAGAATGGCCAACGCCTTCTCGCCACAACCGATAGCGAAACGTACGCAAAAATTTCTGCCACCCACCTCAAATAACGCCCAAGCCCTAATGGCAGTCAGTTAAGGAATTTTAGGTTCAACACTGCCCCCGTAGCAGCTGCCGAAGGCTGCGTTCGGCGGCGAAGCCGTCGCAAATCCTGCTTCCACGATTTGTCTGGAATACCGCAGTAACTGTTTTACGACTGCTGCGCAGCCGGACGCAGGCTTCGCCAGCTGCTACGGTTCGCGTAATGTCTTAACTGTCTGGCATTACGCCCCCCCCCTTTAAAATCAGCTGCTATTCAAACCGGGTTTCATGTTCTTCCTTATCGCTTTCTATCCCTTGACGCACACCACCTGGCGCAGCGTATGGAGCACCTCCACCAAATCGCGCTGGGCGTTCATGACTTGATCGATGTCCTTGTAAGCCATCGGGATTTCGTCGATGACCGCTGCGTCCTTGCGGCACTCGACATGGGCGGTGGCGCGGATCTGGTCTTCGACGGTGAAGCTTTTTTTCGCCTGGGTACGGCTCATGGTACGACCGGCGCCATGACTGCAGGAGCAGAACGATTCCTCGTTCCCCAGCCCTCGGACGATGAAGCTCTTGGCGCCCATGGAGCCGGGGATGATGCCCAACTCGCCCTTCCTTGCTGACACCGCGCCCTTGCGGGTCACCAGTATGTCTTCGCCGAAATGTCGCTCTTTCTGCACATAGTTGTGATGACAGTTCACCACCTGCAGCGCCGCCTCGAAGGGTTTTCCAAGCACCTGACGCACCGCAAGAATCACCGACTGCATCATCAGTGCACGGTTCTGCCGGGCAAAGTCCTGGGCCCAGCCGACCGCTTCGACGTAGTCCGCGAAGTGTCGACTACCTTCCTCGAAGTAGGCCAGGTCACGGTCCGGCAAGTTGGCGATGTGCTGACGCATGTCGGCCTTGGCCAGTTCGATGAACAGATTGCCGATGGCGTTGCCTACGCCACGCGAGCCGCTGTGAAGCATGAACCAGACCCGATTTGCTTCGTCCAGGCAAACCTCGATGAAGTGATTGCCGGTTCCCAGCGTTCCCAGGTGCTTGCGGTTGTTGGTAGTGGCAAGCCTGGGGTATTTGTCGGTGATGGCCTTGAACCGGGCATCCAGTGCCGACCACGCTTTATCGACCGGGCGCGGCACGTTATCCCAGGCGCCCTTGTCCCTCTCGGCACGCCCGCAGGTGCGGCCATGGGGCACGGCCTTCTCGATCGCACAGCGCAGGCCGTGCAGGTTGTTCGGCAGGTCGGCGGCGGTCAGCGAGGTGCAGGCAGCGATCATGCCGCAGCCGATATCGACCCCGACCGCTGCCGGAATGATCGCGCCTACGGTGGGAATCACGCTGCCGATGGTCGACCCCTTACCCAGGTGAACGTCTGGCATAACCGCCAGGTGCTTGAAGATGAACGGCATCTTTGCAGTGTTCATCAATTGCTGCCTGGCTTCTGCCTCAACGGGAACGCCTTGGGTCCAGAGCTTGATCGGCTTGCCGTGGGCGACTTCCAGTAATTGGTAGCTGTGTTGTTGCATGACTTGGTGCTTTCCTGAAGGCGACAACGGAGGGTGAAACATGCACCGCCTTCTATAAGTTTAGCGAGCCGTAGCCAGCGCAGGGGCAAGCCCAAATGACAGTAAGTCAAGGCGTTTGGCTCCGCACATTCCCCCGTAGCAGCTGCCGAAGGCTGCGTTCGAGTGCGCAGCACTCGTAAAATGGCAAACTTCGTCCTTTCAGGTAGACCGCTTTCACCCATTTGCGACCGCTACGCGGCCGAACGCAGCCTTCGGCAGCTGCTACGGTGCGTGTAACGGCTTAACTTACCGGCATCAGGGCAAGCCTACCGTCGAATTGATGGGGGCGAATGGGTGTCCGGTATTAGTTGACCACTGCAATTTGCTTGAGAGCACTGGGGCAAGCCCGAATGACGGTAAGTCAAGGCGTTTGGCTCCGCACATTCCCCCGTAGCAGCTGCCGAAGGCTGCGTTCGAGTGCGCAGCACTCGTAA